>CATYVZ010000018.1 GCA_958413985.1 uncultured Bacilli bacterium | reverse complement strand
TTAGAATGCATTAAATCTATCAATTTACATTTACTAATATTTATAGTATTAAATATCATAACTACGAAATACATAATACTAAAATAAATCAAAGTTTTAATACAAGCATTTGTTGAAAATACGAATTGAAATCTAGTTAAATCTGCTTCAAACATATTAGCAACCAAAATACTCATCAATTGTGATAATAAAAAACCTATTCCTAAACCAACTACCAATGAAACTATACCTATTATTAATGTTTCAATAAATAATATTAAGGATATTTTCTTTTTGCTCATTCCAAGCGTTAAATAAACTCCAAATTCTTTATTTCTTCTTTTTATTAAGAATCTACTTGCATAAACAATTAAAAACGCTAATATTATAGATACAAACACGCTAACACCAGAAAGAACATTGGTCATAAGTTTTATTATTTCTGCTGTTGTTGATGATACCTTCATCATAACTGACTGATCATCTATTGCATTGAACACATAAAAAATTGCAACACCTAGTATCAGAGTAAAGAAATAGATGGCATAATCCTTTATACTCTTACTAATATTTTTTAATGATAACTTAAAGAGCATCGTTTAAGTCACCACCAAGTAATGTTACAACATCTATTATTTTATCAAAAAATTCTTTTCTAGAATTTGTTCCTTTAATTATTTCATTAAAAATTTTGCCATCTTTGATAAATATGACTCTTGAAGAATAACTTGCAGTAAACGCATCATGTGTCACCATAAGAATTGTTGCTTGTAATTCTTTATTCAAATAATCAAATTTTTCTAAAAGCATTTTAGCTGACTTTGAATCCAATGCACCTGTTGGTTCATCTGCAAGAATTAACTTTGGATTAGTAATTATTGCTCTTGCACTAGCGACTCTTTGCTTTTGACCTCCACTCATTTGATATGGATATTTATTAAGTACATTAACAATATCCAGTTCTTTTGCAACTTTTTTAATTCTTGTATCAATTTCTCTTGAATTCACATTTTGAATAGAAAGTGCCAAAGCAATATTTTCATAAGCAGTTAAAGTATCAAGTAAATTAAAATCTTGAAATATAAAACCTAACTCTTCCCTTCTAAACTTATTTAGACTATTTCCTCTTAATTTTGTGATATCATTACCTGCTACATAAATATGTCCAGATGTAACTTTATCAATTGTAGATATACAATTTAAAAGAGTAGTCTTTCCAGAGCCACTTGCTCCCATTATTGCAACAAATTCTCCCTTTTCAACATCAAATGATAGGTTATCAATTGCTTTTGTAAGACTAGATTTATTGCCATAATATTTTTCAATTTTATCAATTTTTAAGATATTTTCCATAATCTTTCTCCTTTCTGATTACATTGTAATATAAAAGATAGGATTAGTCGTTATTCTAATATTACAGAATATTACAATTTTGTAATATTTATTTTTAGTATCCAAATCTGCATAAACTTTAATCAACTTTATAAAAATCATTTTTATAAAAGATAATTGTAATTTTTGTATATTTATGTATTTCAGATTCAATAATTATCTTATGTCCTAATTTATCGCATAATTTCTTGACAATATAAAGTCCCATACCTGTTGATTTTGCCATTATTCTACCGTTTTCACCAGTGAAAGTTTTATCAAATACTCTTTTTATATCGTTTTTAGGTATTCCTATTCCATTATCCCAAATAGTTAGATATACTTTATCTTTTTCATCTTTTACACTGATTTTTATTATTGGATCGTTATTATTTTTTTTATATTTAATACTATTATTTATAATCTGATTTAATACGAACTCTAACCATTTTGAATCCGTTAAAACTTTTTCATTATGAATATCAACTTCAAGATTAACTTTGTTTTCTAATAAGTCATCTTTATTTTTTAAAGCAACATCTTTGATAATCTTCTGCAATTCAATTTCTTTGATAAGATAATCTTTCTCGGCATTTTCACTTCGAACGAAATATAAAATTTGATCTATATAGTTATCTAACTTTCTAATTTGTTCTATATATCTCTTATCAAACATATTTTTGTTGTTATGAATTAATAAAGTTAAACTTGCGACTGGAATCTTTACTTCATGAATCCACATTTCTACATATTCCTTGAAATCGGTAATACTTAAATTATATTCTTTTACATTTTCAATCATTGACTTGTTTATATCATAAAGAATTTGATAAAAAATTTCGCCATCATAAAAGTTTGGCTTATTTAATATTTCTAAAATTAAATATTTTTTATCTAACTTATCAAGCGTATTTAATATTTTTTTGTAAAATTTGTATTTCCTGAAATAATCAAAAATAATATTAAATGTTGCAACTAAAAAAAATAATATTGTCAATGCTATTTTCAAATCATTTTCCACTTTAAATGCGTTTAACATAAGAATAGCAATTATGAATCCAACAATTGACACAGTTATCTGTACTGTTTTATCTAATAAATATTTTTCAAAACTCATAATAATTTATACCCTTGTCCTTTTCTTGTTTCAATTCTATTTTCAAGTCCAAAATTCTGTAATTTATTTCTCAATCTACTAATATTTACTGTTAGAGCGTTGTCATTTATAAATTCATTATTATTCCATAAATC
>CATYVZ010000017.1 GCA_958413985.1 uncultured Bacilli bacterium | reverse complement strand
TTATTATATCAAAAAACCACACCTTCTGGTGCGGTTGAAATTTTAATTTAGGAAAAATAATGCGTATTATTGCATTATTTTTTAAGACTATTCAAAATAATAAAATCTTCATCAGAAAATGGAATTGTCATTATATGATAATTTTTATCATATTCAACAAATAACTCGCGTATTTCTTGATTTAATTTAGGTTTCATATCTTTATAAAAATCTGAAATATAGAAATATCCTAGCCCATATATATAGTAAGCTTCTCCAATTTCTTGACAATGAAACTTATATATATTATTTTGTTTTATTCTTTGAATATAATATTTAACAAGTATTTCCCACTCATCTAAATTACAATTTTTCATTTCATTTTTTTCAGCATTAATTTCGAATTTTTTTATTTCGTTTGTTCTTATATTTTTACAAAAAACTATTATCGAATTAATTAATTTAGCATCTTTGTTAGTGACATATTCCAAATTAAAATTATATTCTTCTTCGCTTATTTTTTCATATTCTAAATGTTCATCATATAACATAAAATCACCTTCAACATTTTTTATATTTAATTAATTATTAGAAAATATTTAATTTTAAAATACAATAAACAGTAAAATACTCATTTTACATTTTTACTATCAATTCCTATTTTTTAAGTAATTTTACCATATAGCCAAAAGAATCATTCATCTGATTCTTTGTCTATATTATATTTTTGCTTTAAAACCAATTTGACTGTATCAGGTAATTCACTACCCGGCTTAATACTTTGTTCAACAACAAAACCATAACCATCTATTTCATAAGATATATTTAACATATCTAATAAAGTGATCGCTTCAATTCTTGAATAACCATTCAAATCAGGCATCGTTATTTTATTACTATTAGTCAATAAGAATATTTTATCGCCACTTAAAACGGTTGTGTTAGCTTTAGGATATTGATCGATGATACGATCACCATCTCCTAAAATTACAACATCTAATTCTTTAGTTTCTAGTTGCTTTTCTACATCTACGATATTTAAATTAAGATAGTTTTCAATTTCATATTTGTTCATTCCATTCTCATTGTCACCATTACCAATTAAACCTTTATATTTAGCAACCGATTCCATAACTGATTGTGTCATTTCTTTAAGTCCGATATTAGAACCATTATTAGGCCTTTTAACCGATACAAAAATAATTATTTCTGGATCATCCTTAGGAAACATTCCTGAAAAAGAATATAAATGATCTAACCACCCCGTTAAATATCCTCCGTTTTGATCGTCGTATATTTCAGCAGTTCCTGTTTTACCAATAACTTCTAACCCATCAACACGATAACCCAAACCAACTGCGCCACCTTCTTCATCGTGAATAGCATCATACATCAAATCTTTAATTTTATTAATAGTTGCCTCACTGACGATCTGTTCGCTTTTTTCGACTTGTCTTTCATAAGTAACTTGACCATTTTCCACTATTTTACTGACAACATGTGGTTTAACCATATAACCGTTATTAGCAATAATACTTAAAGCTTGTAAATGCTGAATCGGAGTTGTGGTAATACCTTGACCATAGGAAGCAGCAGCTATTTCAACTGGATAATTAAAAACTAAACTGCCAGATAATTCTCTAGGTAATTCAATTCCTGTTTTACTTCCAAAACCATAACTTTCTAAACAAGATTTTAAATCATCTTTTGTAATAAATTGATTGACGATGTTAGAAGTAGCGACATTACTTGATAAAATGAAGCCACGATCAAAGGTGATTTCACCCCAACCAACTGTATTCCAATCATATATTTTAGTTCCTTCAATTTCAATATTACCAGATAAATAAGTCTTGTTGCCATCGTATGTTCCTTTTTCGATGGCACACATATAAGTAAATATTTTCATAACACTACCCGGTTCATAGGAAAATGAAGTCAAAGGATTTTCATAATTAGTTAAATTTAATTTGTTAGGATCAAAAGAAGGAGTAGCAGCTGAACCTAAAATATCACCTGTTTTAGCATCCATAACATTAATTGTTATCCATTCAGGATCATAATTGGCAACGTTCTCATCGATAGCCGCCTCTAAAATTCTTTGAATGTTCGAATCGATAGTTAGATAAATATCGCTACCATTTGTAGCGGGATAGTTTTCTTCAGGAGTATCAGGTATTTTATAACCATAACGGTCTTGTTGATAACTGATATAACCATTTTGGCCTTTTAAAATATCTTCATAACCCACTTCGATTCCCAACTCGCCGACAATTATATCTTCGATTTTGGTAATATTGTCGATCGTAATCTCAGTTTCTTTTTTCTTAGCATAACCAATAATATAAGAAGCAAAATCACCATTTGGATAGTATCTTTTGTAACTTTCGATAAAATCGATGCCCGGTAAATTTAAATCTTCAATCTGCTTTTTTAGAATTTCACTTATTCCTCGACCACCTGGACCTAATTCGACCTGATAAGCATCTCTATTTAATAGTTCTAGCAAAGTTGCTACTTCCATATTTAATAAAGGCGCTAGAGCTTCGGCTGTCATCTGTTTGTCGACTACATGGTGTAGAGTACTAGAAGAACCAGTTCTACTTTCATCTAGATAAGCGATCACTGTATAACTTGAAACATCGTTAGCTAAAACATTGCCGGCATTATCGTAGATAGTGCCTCTTTTAGCATACAAAATTGAAGAATAAGTATTACGATTAGAAGCAAATTCTTCCATATCGATTCCATAGACACTAGGCGATAAAGATAAATAGGCATACTGTAAAAATAAGATCAAAATAAAAACAAGAAATATTCCAAAAACAACCATCGGAGTTTTCCACTTTAAATTTCTTGTCTTCATATTTTCACCTCTAATCATTGATAACAACTATATTATCATTATTATACGCCAATCCTAGTTCTTTGACAACCTTTTGAACATTATCAAAAGAGGTCAATTCATTAACTTGCATCGTCAAGCTTTCAACAGTTTTATCTTCATTAGAAATTTGATATCTAATTTTTTCATTACTCATTTTATAATTGCCAATACTTGCACCAAAAAAGATTTTAATCATGATCGATAAGGCAAAACATATCACACCACTTAAATATAACAATTTTTCTCCTTTAGATAAACCTTTTCTTTTTTTTGCCATTCTTATCTTATCCTTTCAATTATTCTTAGTTTTGCACTTCTAGCTCGATTGTTATTTATTAATTCTTCCTCTTTAGGAGTAATACTTTCAACTATCTTATATTTTGGTTGATAATCAATAGGGATGATCGGCAAATCTTTTAAGTTGTCATCAACCTTACTAACTTCTTTAAAGATGTTTTTACATATTCTATCTTCAAGAGAATGAAATGTAATAACACATATTCTACCACCGACTGCAATTAGTTCTAAGGCTTGTCTTAGGCTTTTTTCTAAGACGTTTAATTCATCGTTAACTTCGATTCTTAATGCCTGAAAAACTTTTCTTGCTGGGTGTTTTTCATTTTTATAACTAAATGGTACATTTTGTTTAATAACTTCTACTAATTCTAAAGTTGTGGTGATCGGTCGATTTTTTATTATTCCTTTAGCAATACTGACAGCATACTTTTCTTCGCCATATTTCTTAAAAATGTTAATCAGTTGCTCTAATGAATAATTGTTGACGACATAATAAGCATCTAACTTTTGATTTTGATTCATTCGCATATCTAGCTTTGCATCTTGATGGAAGCTAAAGCCACGTTCACTATTATCTAATTGTGGACTAGATACTCCTAAATCATATAAAATACCGTCAACTAAAGTAATATTTAACTTAGCTAATTCTTCTTTTAAATTGACAAAATTGCTTTCGATAATTTTAAAATTAGAATTAATCTTCTTTAATCTTTCGTTGGCTTTTTCGATTGCCATCCTATCTTGATCAAATGCATATAAATATCCGTTTTTTATTCTTTTTAATATTTCACTACTATGACCAGCATAACCTAATGTACAATCAACAATTATGCTATTTTCTTTTAAATTTAATCCTTCGATACTTTCTTTTAACAGAACACTTACATGCATAATCTCACCTTAAATATTGATATTAGAAGCAAATAAACTATCAGCGATATCAGAAATAGAACTTTCGTTAGTTTCTAAAAATAACTCCCATCGTTCTTTATTCCAAATTTCTAAGCGGTCGTTGACACCAATTATAATACATTCTTTTTTTAAATCAGCATATTTGATCAACGGTTGACTGATATTTAATCGACCTTGTTTATCAAATTCGCAGACTGTTGCGCCTGATAAAAAGAAACGAAGATAATTACGGGCATCTTTAGTGTTAGGTAATTCTTTATACTTTTTAGCAATGTTTTGCCATTCTTCTTTCGGATAGACAAATAAACAACCATCTAACCCTTTAGTTACAATAAATTGTTCACCTAATTCATATCTTATTTTGGCAGGAATAATGATTCTTCCTTTATCATCGATCGTATGATGATATTCACCCATGAACATATTATCACCCACTTTTAACCACCTAGTACCACTATATACCATTATTTTACTCCATCAATGGTGATTTGTAAAGGTTTTTTTGAGGTTTTTTTAAACTTTTATAATAAAAAGAGGAATATTCCTCTTAATAAAGACATGCCCCTAAAATGATAGCAAGTAAGATATATAGAACAATTATAATTAAATAATTATTATTTGTGCGTTCACATTTGCATGTCGTATTACATGTTTCACAATTCATACTATTACTCCTTTATCTTAGATATAAGCTCCAAGTATAATGATTAAAAGAATAAAAAGCACTAAAACGATAGCAGCTCCAGATATACCATTGTTACAACACATATAAATCATCCTCCTTTTTGTCTTTTCACATTATTGTATGGTATTTTGAAAGTTTTGTGATAGATAATGGAAAAATATTGTTTTTTTTACAAGATTTTGTTATAATGAGTTGTGTGTAATAAAGGAGAGGATTTAGAAAAATGAAAAACAAGAAAAAATATTTATTGCTACTTTTGTGTTTGCCCTTGTTAATGACTGGTTGTAAGAAGATTCCGGTTTTGCAGGATGGTAAACAAGTTATCGTCGAGATTAACGGTAAACAATTTACAGCAGAGGAGTTTTTTGACGAATTAAAGGAAATCAGTGGTACTGGAGTTTTAATTAATTTAGTAAATAATTATATTGCTGATCAAGAATTGACTGATGAAATGAAGGAAGATGCTAAAAAGCAAGCACAATCTTATTATGATTCTTTATATGCTGCTTATGGTAGCGAATGGAATAGTTTCTTACAGTATGATAATTATAACAGTGGGGATGAATTCTTATCATATTTAACAGATTCTTATATGCAAACAGCTGTACTTGAACAATATGTTAAAAACGATGTAATTAAAGATGAGGAAATTCAAGCTTATTATGATGAAAGCATTTTTGGTGAAATAACAGTTAGACATATTTTGATTTCTCCAGATGTTGAAGATGATATGACTGATGAAGAAATCGAAGAAGCTGAAAATAAAGCTTTAGAAAAAGCTAAGGAATTAATTAGTCAAATTAAAAACAGTGAAAATTTAGAAGAAGACTTTACTAATTTAGCTAAAGAGAATTCTGATGATACTGGAACTGTTAATCAAGGTGGTTTATTAGAAAATATCACTAATGAAAGTGGCTTAGTAGAGGAATTCTGGGAAGCAGCTAATGATCTTAATGTTGGTGAATTTACAACTGAACCAGTTGAAACAAAATATGGTTATCATATTATATACAAAGTTAGTCAAAAGGAAAAACCTAGTTTAGATTCTGTTAAAGATAAAATTTTAGATAGTTTAGTTTCAGAATTATTAAGTGAAACTAATGCTCAATCTGTTTATTGGGCTGGTTTAAGAGAAAAATATAATATGGTTATCTATGATGATATTATTAAAGATTCTTATGATGCTGCAATGAAAAGTTTACAAAAAAATTAAAACGAAAAACAAATAAGCTTATTTTACTTATTTGTTTTTTTATTATCCAATTCTAAAAGCTGGGGAAAGACCTACACTATATAAAGCATAGGAATAATTCCAATCACCATCAACATCAACGGTATAAAAACCATTAGAACAACTCATCCAATAGGCTGAACGCAACCACCAAGAAGTATTACTCTTTATTGCTCCGCTATAATTATCTAAAGTTACATTATTATTCTTATAGTAATCTAATTGTCTTGTTAATTCTTCTGTCGAACCAGAAGGACTTGTTCCATATACTTCTTTTGGTGATAATAAATATAATTTATCTGTTGAGGTATAATATTTTATATCATTACGTCGACTCTCTGACAATGTATAGGTATCGATGATAATATTCCTTAAATCACTTGGTAAAGCATTATATATATCTTCATTGACAAAACTATACATCTCACTTGCTGGCCAGCCTCCGTCCATAGTGCCAGTTGAATTCATTCCAGCCTCAATTATAATATCAACAAACTCTACTACAAATCCACATGCTGTTTGTGAAAACCCTTCACTATTACATTCTTCTGGAGTTGACATATTTGCTATTCTTACTGTAAAAGTTTGTTCACTATCATTAGCATTTAATGTCACTTCTTTGGTATCTCCTACATTATATACTTCAGAAGCTTTTCCTAATTTTATTACCTTAGCTATTGTCTCCCATGAATCTTCCGCAAATGATACTGATAGTTTTGGACATTCTTCATCATCCATAACAAACTTACCATTATCACATAATGTATATTCATGATTATTACTCTCTACTTTTAAACTAG
>CATYVZ010000016.1 GCA_958413985.1 uncultured Bacilli bacterium | reverse complement strand
TTAGGTTAGATTGCCTCGTAGCCAAGCGGTAAGGCACCACACTTTGACTGTGGCATGCGCTAGTTCGAATCTAGCCGAGGCAGCCATTATTTATGTCCCGTTAGCTCAGTAGGTAGAGCATTTGACTTTTAATCAAAGGGTCACAGATTCGAGTTCTGTACGGGACACCATTTTATGAATAATTCCTTTAGAAATAAAGGTTTTTATTTTGCATTTTTATCTAAAACTATTTAAAATGTAGTATATTTTTGATATAATATATATGGTGATTACAATGGATAGAATGAATGAATTAATCGAGCTAATTAACAAGGCTAATTATGAGTATTATGCTTTAGACAATCCAACTTTAACTGATCAGGAATATGATCGTTATATGCAAGAATTAATGGAAATAGAAGATGTTCATCCAGAATGGATTCGCGATGATTCACCAACTAAACGAGTCGGTGGCGAAGTGATAAGTGAATTTAAAAAAATAGTTCACGAAAAACCGATGTTATCTTTAAGTAATGTTTTTAACGAAGATGAAATAAGATCATTCGATGAAAAGATCAAAAAAGAAGTAAAGCCTAATTATGTCTGTGAACTAAAAATAGATGGGTTATCAGTTTCATTGTTATATGAAAAGGGTAAGTTAGTTAGAGGGGCAACTCGTGGCGATGGAATAAGCGGTGAAGATATTACTCATAATGTTAAGACAATCAAAACTATACCGTTGGTTTTAAAACAACCGTTAGATATTGAAGTTCGTGGCGAAATATACATGAGTAAAAAAAGTTTTAACAATTTAAATGAAAAAAGAAAAGCTAATGGTGAAGACTTATTAGCTAATCCCCGTAATGCTGCTGCTGGTAGTGTTAGACAGTTAGATAGTAAAATAGCAGCTTCTAGAAATTTAGATTGTTTTATATATCATTTACCCAATCCAAGTGACTTTGCAATCAAAACACATTATGAAGCTTTAAAGTTTATGAAAGATTTAGGGTTTAATATTAATCCGAATATCGAATTAGTTAAAAATATCGATGAAGTTTTAAAATATGTTGATAAATGGACAGAAAAACGCGAAAGCCTTCCTTATGAAATAGATGGTATTGTCATTAAAACTAACGATATTGAACAACAAGAAAAATTAGGATTTACTAGCAAATATCCTAAATGGGCAACGGCTTATAAATTTCCAGCTTTAGAAGTTTTAACAAAATTAAAAGATATTATTTTTACAGTTGGAAGAACCGGGCAAGTAACACCTAATGCAGTTTTAGAACCAGTTCGCTTAATGGGATCAGTTATCTCAAGAGCAACATTGCATAATGAAGATTATGTTTTATCTAAACATATAAAAATTGGCGATATTGTTTCAATTCGAAAGGCTGGGGATGTCATTCCTGAAGTAGTAAGCGTCAAAAAAGAAAGAAGAACTGGTAGTGAAGTGGATTTTGTAATGACTGATATTTGTCCAATATGTCATACTAAATTAGTAAAGAAAGATGCTGCTTACTACTGCGTTAACGATAATTGTGATAAAACCAAAATTGAAACTTTAATTCATTTTGTAAGTCGTGATGCGATGAATATCGAGGGTTTTGGGCAACGAATTATCGAAGATTTTTATAATATGGGGTATCTAAAAAGTATAGTTGATTTTTATAAACTTTATAAATATAAAAAAGAGTTAATGGAACTTGAAGGTTTTGGAACCAAAAGTATTAATAATTTATTAACCAGCATCGAAAATAGCAAAGAAAACTCCTTAGAAAAATTGTTGTTTGGATTAGGAATTAGATATGTCGGAAGCAAGACTGCTAAAATTTTAGCTCGCCATTATGGCAATATTGATAATTTAATGAACGCAAATTTTGAAGAATTAATAAATATTAAAGATATCGGTGACGTTATTGCGCAAAGTGTCGTTTACTATTTTAAAAATAATCTTCATTTGATCGATGAATTAAAAGAAGTAGGTCTTAATATGGAATATTTAGGTAAAGTTAATAACGACATAGAATTTTCTAACAAGACTTTTGTTTTAACCGGTAGCTTAACTAACATTACTAGAAATGAAGCAAAGACAATAATCGAAGAATTGGGTGGAAATGTTAGCGGAAGTGTCAGTAAAAAAACCGATTTTGTTATTTTAGGTGAAAATCCTGGTAGTAAATACGATGAGGCTTTGAAATTAAATATACCAATATGGGATGAACCGACCTTTTTAGCTAAAATTTCGCGATATTTTGATAAAGATTGAAAATAGTATTTTCATTTCTTTTTTTTTTTGATATAATGTAATTATAATAAACGGAGGTAATTCGATATGAATAATGATAATAATGAAATGACAAATAACGTTCAATCTAGTAATCCAACTTCTAGTGTTCAACCTGTTCAACCAACACCAGAGCAAAATTTTACTAATGTTGCGCCTGTTTTACCGACGCAAGAAGTTAATGCTGTTGATCCTATTAGTGCTGTGGCTAATTTAAACAAAGAGGAAGCAATGGAAGAAGCACTATCTCACACAACTCAATATAGTCCATTTGAAGCGCCAAAACAAGAGGTTAATCAGGAAGTAAAAAAATCAAGTAATAAAAGTGGGTATATTTTTATTGCAATAATCTTTATAATTATGCTACTATTTATTATCTTTTTGCCGCAGATATCTAAGTTATTTGGTTGGGAATAAGTGACTAATAAGTCGCTTTTTTAAATCAAATTGGTAATTTTATGATATAATAAAATGGAAGCTTTATTAAGTGTCTTTTCACTTAAATAGCTGACCATATATGAGGAGGAAGAAATGACGTTTGCCAGTGTTGTTGAATTGCTGAAAAAATTTATAGATGTTTTAATAGTGTGGTTTGCACTTTATTATATTTTAAAGAACTTACGTAAAAATGTAAAAATGGTCCTTTTGTTTAAAGGTATTTTAGTAATTGTAATTTTAAAAGTAGTTAGTGATTTATTAGGACTAGTAACGATTGGTTTTTTATTGGATTATATAATCGAATGGGGACCTTTAGCTATAATTGTAATTTTCCAACCAGAGATAAGAAGTGTCTTAGAACAATTAGGCCGTAGCCAGTTATTAGGTCGCCATAAAGTATTAACTGTTGACGAAAGAGAAAAAATGGTCTATGAAATAACCAATGCATTAGAATATCTAAGAAGACAATCGATCGGTGCTTTAATTGTTATTGAACGAGATAATAGTTTGAGTGATTATATTGAAAAATCAAAGAAGATTTATGCTGATATTTCTTCCGATTTGTTAATCTCAATATTTTTCCCTAACAATCCATTGCACGATGGAGGTTTAATAATTCAAGGAAACAAAATCACTAGTGCTGGAGCAGTTTTTCCGACTAGTGATAGCTTAAAAATAAGCAAAAGGTTAGGAACTAGACATAGAGCAGCTTTAGGTATATCAGAAACTAGTGACTGTATCGCTATCGTGGCTTCAGAAGAAACAGGAAGATTATCGATTGCCATCGATGGTGAACTATATTATAATTTGACCTTAGATGAAGTAAAGCTTCGCCTATTAGAAGAATTAAGACCTAAAAAAGAAGTTTTTGTTGACGAGGAGGAATTAATTGATGAAGACAATAATGAAAATGTTTAAACACATCGGTTCCTTTTTCAAACGTATAATAGAAAAAATAATTGTAGTTCCAATCAGTAAATTTATATTATGGATTAATACAAAGTTTGAAAAACCAAGCAAGAAATTTGAAAATTGGCTATCAAAATCTAATACTTTGTTGTTTATATCATTAGCTATTGCAATTTTGTTTTTTGTAGTCATAGATCAAAAAATATTGACCTATTCGGAAAGTTCAGCTGAAGTATTGGCTGGTCAACAAGTTAAAGTTTCCTATGACGAAGATAATTATGTCGTCGAAGGTATACCTGAGGAAGTCGATATAACATTAATTGGCAATAAAGCTGATTTATATATTGCTAAACAATCTCCAGCTAACGAAGTACTTATCGATTTATGGGGACTAAAACCAGGAACTCATAAAGTTGATATTAAATACGATCAGGTAAATAGCGATATAAAATATAGCGTTAATCCTTCTACCGCCACAGTTGTTATTTATGAAAAAGTTTCTGCGACTAAAACCTTATCAGTCGATTTATTAAATCAGGATTCATTAGATCCTACATATATTATTGAAGAAGTTAATGCCAATAGTAATTCTGTTGTAATTAAAGGAGCTGAATATAAGGTAAACAAAGTAGCTACTGTAAAAGCGTTAGTCGATGTTAATGCGATTCCTACTTTTAAACTTGGCGAAAAAACTAAAGTATCATCTACATTAAGAGCTTATGATGAAGCTGGAAATGTTGTTGACGTCGAGATAAGTCCAGCTAAAGTCGATGTTGAAATATTGGTAGACTCACCAAGTAAAGTGGTTCCTATTCAAGTTATTCCTGATGGAAGCGTTGTTTATAATATGGGTATTAGTAATTTAATGATCAACAACAATGAAAATACAACAGTAACTTTATATGGACCAAATGAAGTTTTAGCAGCGATCGATTATTTACCAGTAAGTGTCAATGTCGAAGGTTTATCTGAAGATACACAATTTAAAGTTAACTTAGAAAAACCAAACGGTGTTAAACACATGAGTATCGATAATGTTACTGTCGATGTTAAGTTAAGCAATGATATTAGTAATGTCGAAATTGAAGATGTTGGTATATCTTGGATTAATCTAAACAGTAATTATGGAGTAACGCCGATCGATATTGATAGTGTTACAGTTAAACTTAAAGGTGTTACAGATATTGTCAATAGTATAACAGCAGATGATATCAATGTTTATGTCGATTTAAAAGATTCAGTAGTAGGCACATATACTGTCGACATTATTGTAAGTGGTAATGATCCACGTGTTGAATATAAATCTTCAGTGTTGAAGATGCAGGTTAGAATATACGAAAAATAAACTTCTTTGGAAGTTTATTTTTCTATGTGATCAAATAGAATACCAATATTGATCAATCCGGTTATACCGACGATTGTGTAGATAATGCGAGGTATAGTTGAATCTGTACCAAAAAGATAAGTTATTACATTGAAGTCGAACAGACCAATTAATCCCCAGACAATAGCTCCAATAATAGTAATTACTAAACAAACTTTTTGTAGAGTTTCCAAAAAAATCATTCCTTTCTATATTCACTAGGTATTTTAAACGAAATTGAAAAAAATATACATTTTTTAGAAAAACATTCAATATAATTAATTGAATAGGAGTGAGAACGTGAAAAAAACTTTATTGTGCATTTCCGCTATACTGTGCAGTTTTTTGCTAATTGGTTGTGGTAAATATGGAGAAAAAGATATTATTAAAGATTTAAGCAAAAAAATTGAAAAAACTAATGGATATTATTTAAACGGTGAATTACAGATAATTAACAATGAAGATAGTTATTTATATAATGTCGAAGTTGCATATCAAAAAGATGATAATTTTAGGGTGAGTTTAAAAAATAAAACCAATAACCATGAACAAATAATTTTAAAAAATGGAGAAGGAGTTTATGTTTTAACGCCATCGTTAAATAAAAGTTTCAAATTCCAAAGCGAATGGCCATACAACAATTCTCAAGCTTACTTGTTACAAACAATTTTAAAAGATATCGAAAACGATGATGAAAAAATTTTTGAGCAATTAGATGATACTTATATTTTTACCACTAAAGTAAACTATTCTAACAATAGTCAACTAGTTAAACAAAAAATAACATTAGATAAAGATTTGAATCCTAAGACTGTTTCAATTTTAAACGATAAAGACGAAATGCAAATGCAGATGACCTTCAATAGTATTGATTATAATGCAACTTATGATGATAATTATTTCACATTACAAGGAAATATGAAAAGTGTAGAAACAGAGACGACTAATAGTACATTAGATTCAATTATTTATCCGATGTACATTCCTGAAAACACTCAACTATCAGCTCAAGAAAAGATTGCTATCGATAACGGTGAAAGAATAATACTTACATTTAGTGGTGATAATCCATTTACCGTAGTTCAAGAAAATGTTAAAGTAGCCGAGGAAATGTTGACGATTCCTATGTATGGAGAACCTTATATAATAACTGATACAGTAGGAGCACTCTCAGATAATTCGATAACTTGGATCAGCAATGGAATAGAGTTTTACGTAGTATCAGATAAACTAAATAGTGAACAACTTTTAGAAGTAGCAAATTCGATCAATGTCACCACAGTATCAAAATAGGTGAAACATAAGTGAAACATTAAAAAAATGTTTCATTTTTTAATTTGTTATGATATAATCTAAAGAGGTGAAGAAAAATGGCAAAAACTAAGACAGTTAAAAAAAGTTACGATAATGGAACTGAAGTATCAAAATTAGTTAAGTTAGTAATTATTGTTACCGTCATCTTTGTCATATTTTATGGAATAACAGTTTTAATAAATAAGGAAGAAGAAAATAAAGGTAATAATAATGAGCAAACTGCTAGCGTTCAGTATGATGAAATATTAATTGGAAATATTTTAAAACAACCAAACGATGAATATTATGTTATGATCTATGATGCTGATGATTATGATTCTATTGTATATAGTTCATATTTGCAGTTATATAAGAAAAAAGAAGATTCTTTAAGACTTTATACTGCTCAATTAAACGAGATTTTTAATAAAATTTTTCAGGCTGAAGAATCAAATTTAGATGTTTCTAAGATCGAGCAATTAAAAGTTAAAAGTTCGGCATTATTGCGGATTAAAAAAGGTAAGATTGTAGCTCATTATGAAGGCGAGCAAATTATCGAACATTTAAAATCTATTACCGCTGATGATGAAGCAGAATAATTCTTGCTTTTTCTATTTGGCCTGTTGGTGAAGCGGTTAACACATAACCCTCTCAAGGTTACATACACGGGTTCAAATCCCGTACAGGCTACCATTAATTTGTCCAAAACTAGAAAAAGTATTTCTAGTTTTTTAAATAATCATGAAATTAGATATGGTTTAATATCTTGGTGATAATTTATATTTTGGGATAATGTAAAGTTTTATTTCTTTTTGTGAAAAAAATTAAATATGGTAGTATTTTAAAGAAAAATGTGATATATTATTATGAGTAAGGATGGATGATACATGGCGATTGAAAAAGAAAAAGATAATGTTTCAAAAAAGACGAATACTAAAACAAGAAAATATACTAAGTCAGATAGCAAAGATCCAAAAACCACATCAAAAAAGACAACTAAAAAATCTCAACCAAAAATTGATGCCAACATTAATTTAAATAAAGAAGAAAAAACAGTTAAAACGACTAATAGTGATGCGAAAAAGCAAGGATTATTTGAACTAATAGTAACGATAGTTTTAATTATTTTATTTATTTTGTTGATAGGATATTTTGTTGGAAGGGAAAGTAGTTTTAAAGATGATAATTATTTAACTGCTAACAAAGAAATTCAAAAATTTATCGAAGAATATAATTATATATTAGAAAATTATTATGCCGATATCGATAAAGATGAATTGATTTCTAGTGCGATTAAAGGTATGTTATCTTCTTTAGATGAATACTCACAATTTATCGATACCACTTCAAACAATACTGATATTACTTTAGAAGGTGAATATCTTGGTGTTGGAATAGGAGTAGTAAACGATTTATCGGGTAACATTATTATTTCAGAAATATATCCTAATAGTTCAGCATCAACAGCAGGACTTCAAGTTAACGATATAATTACGAAATTTAATGGCGAAAGTTTGCAAAATGTTACGACTACTGATTTAGTAAGTAAAATCAGTAAAGTTGATAAAATGAAATTAACGATTTTAAGAAATGACGAAGAACTCGAATTCGAACTAGAAAAAACTAAAATAATTTTACAATCTGTCGAATACGAAATGAAAGATAACAATATCGGATATATTAAAGTAGATATATTTGCCAAAAACACAAACCAACAATTTGCCGAAGCTTTAAAATCATTAGAAAGCCAAGGTTTAAATGGTTTGATAATCGATTTAAGAAATAATAGCGGTGGTCATCTATCTTCAGTAAAAGATATGATTAGTTTATTTTTAGACGATGATCATGTCATTTATCAGATAGAAGATAAAAATGGCATCGAAAAAGTATATTCAACAGGAAATAAAGATGCTGAATATAAAATAGTTATTTTACAAAATTTAAATAGTGCTTCAGCTAGTGAAGTGATGGCTAGTGCTTTACGCGAACAATTAGGATCATATATAATAGGAAATACGAGTTATGGAAAAGGAACAGTTCAAAGATTGCAGACTGTCAGTGATATAGGTAAGTATAAATTAACTGTTCAAAAGTGGTTGACTTCCAATGGTGAATGGATCGATGGTGTTGGGATAAAACCCGATCTAGAAATATCCCTTTCTGAAGATTATAAAAAAGATCCCACTTTAGCAAACGATAATCAATACCAAGCAGCAATCGAATATTTAACAAAATAGGACCAATTTATTGGTCCTTTCTTTTTCGCTTAAAAAGTTGTATAATATAAAAAGGAAGAGGTAATTTATGAAAAATATTTGTATAGGAGATAAATTCCAAATACAGTGTTATAAACACGATGGTAAAGTGCATCGCTTTTGGGATGAAGCAATAGTGTTAGATATAAAAAAAGATTATATTGTTTTCGGTAATTTTAAAACTAAGGTTATCGAATCACAGGGAACTTGGTGGAAAACTAAAGAACCAGCAGTTATGTATTTTTTTAAAGATAAATGGTTTAATATCATTGCTCAATTAAAAAAAGAAGGAATATATTATTATTGTAATATTGCTACTCCTTTTATTATTGAAGAAGGCACAATTAAATATATCGATTATGATTTAGATTTGCGCATCTTTCCTAGTGGTGAATTTAAAATTTTAGATAAACTAGAATATTCGTATCATAAGAAATTGATGAATTATAGCGAACAATTAGATAAAGTTATAAAGTATGGATTAGATGAGTTGATCAACTTATATAAGAATAAAGGAATTATGTTTGATAGTCGTATTAATAAAGAATATGGAGCTTATTATTTTAAATTAAAAGAAGAAGAAAAGAATAGTAATTTTTCATAAAATATAGAATATAATAAGAATGAACAAAAAAATATCAAAAAAGTGTTGACAAAACAATTTCAATTTGGTATATTATAGTGGCTTTGCAAAAAAACATTGAAAAATAATGATTGAGCAAAGAATAATATATTAATGATTTAGGATATGTCAAAATCTTTTCTTTACAAACAATTTAAAAAAATGTAAAAAAACACTTGACTTGTCAATTTAGATTTGGTATATTATTAATGCGCTATCAAAAAAGGCGCAAGAATGATCTTTGAAAACTGAGCAAAATGTCAATTTCATAATAATTAGTCAGGACAAAAACAATTTAACTAAAAAAATTATTTTTTTTTGGAGAGTTTGATCCTGGCTCAGGATGAACGCTGGCGGCATGCCTAAGACATGCAAGTCGAACGAAAGGGCCCATTGACAGTTGATGAAAGTTGCGTGCTTGCACAATTCTAGATTCGGTTTGATTTGGATTTTCCCTTTAGTGGCAGACGGGTGAGTAACACGTGGGTAATCTACCTTAAAGACTGGGATAACGTTTGGAAACGAACGCTAATACCGGATAATTCATATTTAGATAACTAGATATGCTAAAAGGAGCTTCGGCTTCACTTTGAGATGAGCCTGCGGTGTATTAGCTAGTTGGTAGGGTAATGGCCTACCAAGGCAACGATGCATATCCGAGCTGAGAGGCTGATCGGACACACTGGGACTGAGACACGGCCCAGACTCCTACGGGAGACAGCAGTTAGGAATA
>CATYVZ010000015.1 GCA_958413985.1 uncultured Bacilli bacterium | reverse complement strand
AAATAACAATGTTCCACGTGAAACTATAAATAACAATGTTCCACGTGAAACTATATAAATTTAATCTTCCTGTTATACATAATTTTTAAAATTAAAGAAAAAAAATGTATTAATTTTAAAAAAACAATAAAAAAAATTACTAATTTTTAATTTTGGTTGATTTATTAATCTTCTTAAGGTATATTATATATGCACAACATTTATGTTTAAACTTGGTCAGAGTTGGAAAACAGCAGCCATACGAACCTCTAAATGTGTGTGCTTTTTTTATAGGTGATGAATAATGAATGAAGATGAAAGATATATGTTAGAGGCTTTAAAAGAAGCTAAAAAAGCATATAAAAAAAATGAAGTACCGATTGGAGCAATAATCGTTAAAGATAATAAGATTATAGCTAGATCTTATAATAGAAAAGAAAAAACACAAATTGCAATTCAACATGCTGAAATTTTAGTAATTGAAAAAGCATGCAAAAAACTTAAAAATTGGCGTCTTTTAGATTGCTCATTATATGTAACAGTTGAACCTTGCATGATGTGTTGTGGTGCGATTATTCAATCTAGAATTAAAAAAATTGTTTATGGGACTAAAAATAGTAATTTTGGTTCAGTTGAAAGTGTTGCTAATTTATTAAATAAAAACGATATAGAAATAAAAAGTGGAATCTTAAAAGAAAAGTGTGAAGCTATAATAACTGAATTCTTTAATAAAAAAAGAAAATAATGTTTTTAATAAATAGCGTAAAAGTGTTATAATTAAATGGTTGAGAGGTGAATAATATGTATCAGGCTTTATATCGAAAATATCGACCTAAAACTTTTGATGATGTCGTTGGTCAAGATGTTGTTGTTAGAACTTTAAAAAATGCTATTATCAATAATAAAATAAGCCACGCATATTTATTTTCTGGACCTCGTGGCTGTGGAAAAACATCGATCGCTAAGATATTTGCTAGAATAGCAAATTGTGAACACAATGAAAATGGAACGTCATGTAATTTGTGCGTTTATTGTACACAAAGTAACCAACAAGATTTAGATATCATCGAGATGGATGCTGCTTCTAATAATGGAGTAGAAGAAATTCGAGAAATAAATAATAAAGTAAATTTAGTTCCTAGTCTTGGGAAATATAAAATATATATCATCGATGAAGTACATATGTTGACTACTGGTGCATTTAATGCTCTTTTAAAAACATTAGAAGAACCACCAAGACATGCTATTTTTATTTTGGCAACTACTGATCCCCATAAAGTTCCGATGACAATTTTATCTAGATGTCAAAGATTTGACTTTAAAAAAATAAGTGAAGAAGCAATTATTACTAAATTAACTCAAATTTGTGATTTAGAAAAAATTGCTATTGAAGTCGATGCTATTGCTGAAATTGCTCGTTTAGGTGATGGAAGTCTACGTGATGCTATCAGCATTTTAGATCAAGTTGCAGCTTACACTAAAGATAAAATAAGTGTTGCTGATATCCACGATGTTAATGGAACTATTTCCCAACAAGAAATAAAATCTTTAGTTAATGCTATTATTACGAATAATCTTACTGATAGTATTAAAAAAATAAATACATATAATAACAGCGGAAAAAGTATAGTCAAGATAACAGAAGATATCATATTCTTTTTTCGAAATGTGTTATTGTCTGATATAGCTGATGAAAAAGAAATTGAAGA
This sequence comes from uncultured Bacilli bacterium, assembly GCA_958413985.1. Lineage (GTDB taxonomy): Bacteria > Bacillota_I > Bacilli_A > RF39 > UBA660 > Faecisoma. The sequence goes on along the minus strand of CATYVZ010000015.1, from coordinate 9,367 downwards.
AAAAAATATTTACCGGGAAATAAGTGATAGTATTGATTCTGAAAAAATATTAAAATATATTAATATAATGAATGAATCTTTATTGGATATGAAAAAATTTTCTAATCCCAAAATGATTTTAGAATTAGCTTTTATAAAAATTGCTAATGACAATGGTTTAAAACCTAAACATAAGGAAACTGTTGTTGAAGAACCATTAATTGAAACAAAAACAGAAGATTTGATTACAAATAATGATTTAAACGATTTTAAAGTAAGTAAAGAAAATTCATTAAATAAAATTCAACCTAATGAATTAATTGAAGAAATCAACAAATTTGTCCAAATAAGGATTAATAATACATTATCAAAATTTTCCAAAAAAGATACACTTGAATTAAAAAAATTATTAAAAAAAGTTAATGATTATATTATGGATGAAAAATATAATACTTACGCTAGAATGGTTTTAGATGGTGAATTGAAAGCAGTCGGCGATGACTATATGATCTTTTCTTATCAAACCGAGCATTTAACTAATTTATTTAATGAGAATATTAATAATATAGAAAAGTTGCTTGATTTAATTTTTGATAAAAAATATAAAATAGCCGCTGTTGATTTAACAAATTGGAATGTTATTAAAGAAAATTTTAACAGTAAAAAACAAATATTTGAATATCAACCAGAAACGACAACTTTAGAAGAAATACTAGAAAAGATAAATGAAAAAGATAAAGATACAATGCAATCTTTATTTGGTGAAATAGTAGAATATAATTAAGGAGGAAAATACTATGAATATACAAGCTATGATGAAACAAGCCCAAAAATTACAAAAGGATATGATGACAGCAAAACAGGAAATCGACGAGACAACTTTTGAAAATACAAAATCATTTGTAACTATCAAAGCAAAAGGAAATAAAAAAATAGAATCAATAAAACTAGATTTAGAGGAAATCAACAAAGATGAAATAGAAGTAGTTGAAGATTTGATTTTAGTTACTTTAAATGAATTAATGGATAAAATTGATGCTGAAACAGAAAGCAAAATGGGAAAATATACGCAGGGAATGCCGAGGTTGTTTTAATGTTATATCCGGAAATAATAAGTAATTTAATCGAATTTTATAAAAAATTCCCCGGAATTGGCGAAAAATCAGCAGAAAGAATGGCATTATATAGTTTAGAGTTAGATCAAGAGGTAATCGATATTTTTGCCCAATCTTTAACAGATTTAAAAAAGAATATTAAAAGATGCAAAAAATGTAATAATCTATCACAAAGTGATATTTGTCCTATATGTCAAGATGAAAGTAGAGATCACAAAGTAATCTGTGTGGTCGAGGAACCAAAAAATGTTTTTCAATTTGAAAAAATAGGTTCTTATCATGGATTATATCATGTTTTGGATGGTTTAATTTCACCTTTAGATAATATAAATCCTGAAGATATAAATATTGAAAGCTTATTAGAAAGAATTAATAATAATGATGTCAATGAAATAATAATCGCAGTAAAGCCTAGCGTTGAAGGTGAAACAACCGCATTATATATTTCTAAAATATTAGAAGGTAAAGATATAACAATTTCTAAGATTGCTCATGGAGTACCAATAGGTGCTGACATGGATTATGTCGACGCTTTAACTTTAGAGTTAGCTTTAGAAGAAAGGAAGAATATCACTAGTCATTCTGAATAAAAAAAATATTTTAACATAATTTTTATTAGGTGATATTGTGTTAAAAAAAATACTTAATTTGTTAAAAAAAGTAGTATTAAGTGCCTTTATTTTATACGGTTATAACTTGATAGCGTCACCGATGAATTTAATTATTCCTATCAATATAATAACTGTAAGTGGTTTAACTATTTTTGGGATACCTGCTCTTTTTTCATTTATAATAATCTTAGTTTTAGTTTTTTAGTTAGGATGTGGATTATGTGTTAGAAAAATTTAAAGATCAACAACCTGTGGCATATAGAATAGTGAAAAATAGTTTAGATAACAATTATAATGCTCATGCTTATCTAATCGAAACTAACGGTTATGATAAAGGATTGCAATTTGTAACTATTTTTGCTAAGTTACTATTGTGTCCAAATTACAATAATGGACAACCTGTTTGCGAAAATTGTGTACAATGTAAAATGATCGATGACAATAATTATCCAGAATTAAGAATTATAAATCCTGATGGCAATTGGATAAAAAAAGAACAATTAACAGAATTGCAAGAAGAATTTACTAAAAAATCATTAATTGGTAATAAAAAAGTTTATATTATAAATAAAGCTGAAAAATTGAATATAAATTCGGCCAATACCATTTTAAAGTTTTTAGAAGAACCACCAGAATCTATTGTTGCTATTTTAGTAACTAAAAATAAATTTCAACTGTTGGATACTATTGTATCCCGTTGTCAAATTATTTCTTTAAATGGCCAAGCTGATTTTAATCAATATACAACAACATGTAGTAAAATAGGTCAATTATTGACTGATGATGAAAGTGAATATTTAAATTTTATTGATAATGATAGCAATGATCAAAGAATAAATAATGTAGTACGCTTTTTTGATCTTTACGAAAAAAAACATAAAAAAGTTTTGTTATATTTAAATGAATATTGGTTTAATCATTTTAATGATAAAGAATTATTAAACCAAGCATTAATGATAAGTGTTTATTTTTACAAAGACATATTAAATTATAAAATAAATAACGACATTGAAATATTTAATGATTATGAAGATGTCATCGCTAAAATTGCCGATCTAAATGAAGTTAGTGAAGTTATTCATAAAATAAATGTTATAAATGAAAATAGAAAATTTTTAGATAATAATGCTAATATGAACTTATTAATGGATAAAATTATAATTGAATTGGAAGAAGGTGTAAAATGATCAAAGTTGTAGGGGTATCATTTGAAAATATAAAACAAATATATTATTTCAATCCAAAATCTTTTGATTTAAGAAGAAATGTGACTGTTATTGTCGAAACAGAAAGAGGACTTCAATTTGGTAAGGTCGAAATACCTTCTTTTTCTGTTGAAGAAGATAAAATAAAATATCCTCTTAAAGATGTTGTCAGAATTTCAACTAAAAAAGATTATATCGAACATTGTAAAAATTTAAACGACGCTAAAAAAGCTTTAGATAAATGTCGGGAATTGATATCTAAATTAGAATTAAATATGCAAATAATGGATGCTAGTTTTACTTTTGATCGTTCCCAATTACTATTTAGATTTTTATCAGATAATCGTGTTGATTTTCGTCAACTTGCTAAGGAGTTAGCCAATATTTATAAAACCAGAATCGAATTACGTCAGGTAGGAGTAAGAGACAAGGCAAAAGAAGTAGGTGGCTGTGGTTTATGTGGTCGCAAATTGTGTTGTTCAAGATTTGAATCTGATATTGCTGCCATTTCGATTAATATGGCTAAAAATCAAAATTTATCTTTAAATCCTAATAAAATAAATGGAGTTTGTGGAAGGCTTTTGTGTTGCTTAAAATATGAAGATGAAACTTATAAGGAATATCGCAAATCGTTGCCTGAATTAGGAAATATTGTGGAAACAGAAAAAGGTAAAGGCAAGGTTGTTAGCTTAGATATTTTAAATAAAAAATATAGTGTCAATATACAGGATGTTGGGGTCGTCGAAATCGATGGAAGTAATTAATTATTTGCTTGGATTTAAAGATTATTATATTGTTCAAGATACACAAATGTTTAATTTTTCTTTAGATTCTGTATTATTACCTAATTTTGTGACAATAACTAAAAAAATCAATAGAATTTTAGATATCGGCTGTGGTAATGCACCGATACCTTTAATTTTATCGACTAAAACTTCGGCCAAAATAATTGGTGTTGAAATTCAAAAAGAAGTTTATAATTTAGCTAAAAAATCAGTTAACATTAATAAATTAGATGATCAAATTGAAATTATCAACGGTGATATCAATGATATTTATAATCAATTTGAAACTGAATCTTTTGATGTTATTACTTGTAATCCACCATTTTTTAAAACAAATAAAACATCTAATTTGAATAAAAGCGATTATAAGACGATTGCTCGCCATGAAATAAAATTAAATTTGGATGATATTTTTAAAATTGCTAAAAAACTACTTAAAAATAATGGTTATATTGCTATTGTTCATCGGCCAGAGCGATTATTAGAAATTATTACAACGATGCGTAAGTATAATATTGAACCTAAAAGAATTCAATTTATATACCCCAAAACTAATATGGATGCTAATATTTTATTAGTTGAAGGAACCAAAAATGGTAAAGAAGGTATTAAAATTTTACCTCCTATTTATACACATTTGGATAATGGTGAATATACTGATCAAATAAAAAAATATTTTGAATGAAGGTGATCGATTTGATTCAGAAAAGTTATGATAATAAACCAACTTTATTTTTAATTGCGACTCCGATCGGCAATATGGATGATATTACTTATCGAGCAATCGAAACATTAAGAAATGTCAGTGCTATTTTTGCCGAAGATACAAGAATTACTAATCAACTATTAAATAATTTTCAAATCAAAAAAAAGCTGATCGCTAGTCATCAATATAACGAAAAAGAAAATATTGAAAAAATGTTAAATTATTTAAATAATAACGAAAATGTTGGTTTGGTAACGGATAGAGGGACACCAATTATTAGTGATCCGGGTTATTATTTAACTAAAGCAGCAATTAAAAATAACTATAATGTTGTTGCCATTCCGGGAGCAACAGCTTTTGTGCCAGCTTTGATAACTTCTAATATTGACCCATTACCATTTACCTTTTTTGGATTTTTAAATAGTAAAAGTAATAAAAGAAAAAAAGAATTAGAGAATTTGAAGAATTATAATACAACATTGATCTTTTATGAATCTCCTCATCGCATAGTTGAAACTTTAAAGGATATGTTGGAAGTATTGGGAAATAGAAATTGTAGCATTTCCCGGGAAATAACCAAGAAATTTGAAGAAATTTATCGTGGCTCGATCGAAGAATTAATAACTGAAATTGATGTTTTAAAGGGTGAATTTGTCATCGTTGTCGAAGGTAATAAGAATGTCAACCAGTTTTCTAATTTGACTATTGTCGAACATGTTAATTTATATATTAAAGAAGGTTTTGAAGTAAAAGAGGCAATAAAAAAAGTTGCTAAAGACCGCCAACTAAATAAAAATGAAGTGTATAGTAAATATCACAAAAGAGGTGAGTAAAATGAAACTGATCGTCGGTTTGGGAAATAAAGGAAACGAATATAATAATACCCGCCATAATGTTGGTTTCATGGTTTTAGACGAATATTTAAAAAAATATCATTTAGAGCTTAATAAATCAAAGTTTGATGGTTTGTATTGCGAAACTAACATTAATGGAAATAAGGTTATATTGCTTAAACCGCAAAAATATATGAATCTATCAGGAGAAGTTATTAGTAAATATGTTAATTATTTTAAGATAGATATTAATGATATTTTAATTATCCATGATGATATGGATTTAGAAATAGGGACATATAAAATTCGATATAAGGGTGGTCCTGGAGGACACAATGGCTTAAAAAACATTGAAAGTAATTTAAAAACTGATGAATATAAAAGAATAAAAATTGGTATTTCTAAAAATAATATTGGTATGATCGATTATGTGTTAGGTAAATTTAATGAGGAAGAATTAAATAAAATTAACGAAGTAATCAAAATTATGCCAGATATTATCAATGATTTTATCGTTTTGTCTTTTGAAAACTTAATGAATAAATATAATTAGATACTAAAAGTATCTTTTTTGGCTTGGAGGTGAGTTAAATGAGTATTTTTAATAAGTTATTTAATAATTATGAAACTAACGAAATAGGTGGCTTAACAGATGAGTTAAAGTGTATCTATATCAGTAATTGTTACCACGATAACTATATCTTGGTTGTTTGTAATAGTCTATATGAAGCAAACAAATTTTATCAAACTTTAAAAAATTATGTTAAGGACGTCTATTTTTTCCCAATGGATGATTTTATGACCAGTGAAGTTTTAGCTATTTCACCTGACTTTAAAATGACTCGTTTAGAAACATTAGATAGTATCATAAAAAATAAAAAGGGTATAGTTGTTACTAACTTAATGGGGTATTTAAGATTTTTACCGACTAAGACCAATTTTATTAATAGTTATGTCCAGTTGAAAGTTGGCGATTCTTTTGATATAAAAACTTTAACGCAACGATTTTATAATATCGGTTATGAGAGGGATGTAACAGTTAACAAAACTGGTGAAATGGCTATTCGTGGATACGTTTTAGATATTTTCCCTATTAATTATAACAATCCAATTAGAATTGAGTTTTGGGGCGATGAAATAGAATCAATTAGATTTTTTGACATCAATACTCAATTAACCATTTCCAATGTTCAAGAAGTTGAAATAATTCCTAATTCTGAATTTTTAATCGATAAAGATATCGATTTTGAATATAACCATCGCGATTTAATTAAATATGGTAGTTTTAATATATATGAATATATGAAAGGGTTACTATTTTATAATGAACTAGACGATATTAAAGTTGGTTATAATAATTTATTAGAAGAAGTTTTAGATTATAATACTAGCAACAATTTAAAATATATTAAATATTTCCATGATTTTCCTAACTTTGAATCGATTAATTTATATCAAAAAGATACATTTAAAATAAACTATAATTCTTATAAATTAGAAGATAAGTTTATTAATGTCGAAGTAATGAAAGACATATTAAATAAATATTCTAAAAATAAAACAGTTATTATTTGTGTTTCTAATCGTTATCAAGCTAATAAAATAGCTGATGAAATAGATTGTGTTTTTACTAATATTGATGAAATATATGAAAATAAAATAAATGTAGTTGTTTTTAATATTAATGAAGGCTTTATTTTTAAAAATTATGTTTTTATTAGCGAAAATGAAATATTTAATAAGAATAGTAAAATTGTTCCTTATAAAACTAATTTTAAATATGGAACAAGAATTAAAGATGTCACTAAATTAGAAATTGGCGATTATATTGTTCATAATATTCATGGTATCGGTCGTTATTTAGGAATGAAGACTATTACTAAAAATGGTTTAAATAAAGACTATCTCCAATTAGAATATAAAGGGAATGATAAGTTATATATTCCAGTTGAAAAAATTGAAATGATTAGTAAGTATAGTTCTAAAGAAGGTTATGAACCAAAATTAAATAAATTAGGTACTAGTGAATGGACAAAAATCAAATTAAAAGCTAAGGCTAAAGCTAAAGATATTGCCAATGAATTACTTAAATTGTTTGCATTAAGACAGTTGAGTAATGGTTTTAAGTTTAATGAAGATGATGAAGATCAAATCCAATTTGATAAAGAATTTCCTTATGAAGAAACACCCGATCAATTAAAAGTTTGGGAAGAAATAAAAAAGGATATGGAAAGTCCACATCCGATGGATCGATTATTATGTGGCGATGTTGGATATGGTAAAACAGAAATAGCTTTTCGAGCAGCTTTTAAAGCTATTTTATCAAGTAAACAAGTTGCTTTATTATGTCCAACTACTATTTTATCTAACCAACACTATCAAAATGCCATAGAACGTTTTAAATCTTTCCCAGTTAATATCAGATTAGTAAACCGTTTCATTCCACCTAAAAAATTTAAAGAAACGGTTGCTGATATCAAGGAAGGTAAAATAGATTTTGTCATTGGTACACATAAACTACTTAATGATGACATTGTATATAAAGACTTAGGATTATTAATAATCGATGAAGAACAGAGATTTGGTGTGACTCATAAAGAAAAAATAAAAAAATTAAAAAATAATATCGATGTATTGACTTTATCAGCAACACCAATACCTAGAACTTTACAGATGTCATTATCAGGAATTAGGGGTTTATCCACTATCGAAACACCACCGAGTAATCGTTATCCTGTTCAAACTTATGTTGTTTCATATAATAAAAAATTAATTAAAGATGCTATTTATAAAGAATTATCACGCGATGGGCAGGTATTTTTACTCTATAATCGCATCGATAATATGACTAGTAAATTACAAGAAATATCTTCTTTGGTTCCTGATGCTAAGGTAGTCTATGCACATGGTAGGATGAATAAGTTAGAATTAGAAGATATTATGTTAAAGTTTATTAATAAAGAATTCGATGTGTTATTATGTACGACGATAATTGAAACTGGTATTGATATTCCGAACGTTAATACGTTAATAGTTATCGATGCTGATAAATTTGGTTTATCGCAGTTATATCAATTACGTGGTCGCGTTGGACGAACTAATAAAATAGCTTATTGCTATTTGATGTATGATAATAACAAAATCTTATCCGAAATAGCTCATAAAAGATTAAATGCCATTAAAGAATTTACAGAATTAGGTAGTGGCTTATCGATTGCCATGCGTGATCTATCTTTAAGAGGAGCCGGTGATTTTTTAGGTAGTGAACAGGCCGGTTTTGTCGATAGTGTAGGAATTGAATTATTCACTCAATTATTAAAACAGGAGATCGATAAATTAAAAGGTATCGATGTTGTCGAAGAAGAAGATACACCACCATTAATCGAGGTTGATACTTATATCGATGATAATTATGTTAAAGAAGAAGAATTAAAAATTGAAATTCATAAGAAAATTAATGAAATCGATAGTTATGATAAGTTAATGGCTGTTTTAAAGGAATTAGAAGACCGCTTTGGTAAGGTATCAGACAAGTTGTTGATCTATATGTATGAAGAATGGTTTGAAGCTTTAGCTAATAAATTAAAGATAAAGAGAATTAAACAAACTAATAATACTGTTGAAATAATGTTGGATAAAGAGATGACTTCGAAATTAGATGGTGAGAAACTATTCTTAGAAACTTTAAAAATAAACAATAATTTTAAATTTGGAATGTTAGGTGGCAATTTGGTTATTACTTTAAAAACGAATAATTTAGAAAAACATTTTATCTATTATTTAATTGAATTGTTATTTGTTATCGATAAAGCTAAAAAAATTTAGATAATAGTTTTAGAAATTATTATTGTTTTATGATTGATTAAGTTTGTATTCGCATACAAACTTTTTTTGTTTCATAAAATATTGCTTTTGATAAATAAATGATATATAATGAAAATGTAGAAAGTAGGTGTAGTTAGATGTTAAGAAAGAGAAATAAATTAGCAAATAGCACACATGGGGGGGGGCATAACCCTTTACAAAATAAATAGCTATCTGCCTAAAATAAAACCAATTCCTCACATCAAAAATATCACATATTATTAGAATATTAAAATGATATAAAAAAGATATGTGAAATGGAGGAATTA
>CATYVZ010000014.1 GCA_958413985.1 uncultured Bacilli bacterium | reverse complement strand
CCCATGTGTGCTATTTGCTAATTTATTTCTCTTTCTTAACATCTAACTACACCTATTTTCTACATTTTCATTATATATCATTTACCTATTAAAAGCAAGATTTTACGAAAAAAATGACCATTAAGATCATTTCTTTACTATCCTATTCTAAAAGCTGGGGCTACTCCTGGATCCAAAAGAAAAACACCAGACACACTCAAGTTTCCCGACTCATTAACAGCAGCGAAAGTACGACTCATCTCTTCGTCTGCCGAACGCAACCACCAAGGATTTGCACTTCCTTGATATGTTTTTATTGCTCCACTATAATTTTCAGCGGTAACATTATTGCTGTTATAATAATCTAATTGCCTTGTCCCTGTTTCGGCTGTACCATAATCATTTCTCCCCCATACTTCCATAATGGATAATAAATATAATTTATCTATTGATGTAAAATTAGAACTATCACTTGGACCATGACCTGATACTGTATAAGTATCAAGTATAATATTCCTTAAATCACTTGGTAATGCATTATATATATCATTATTGACAAAGCTATACATCTCACTGGCTGGCCAGCCTCCTACATTAGTAGAAGTTGAATTCATGTTATGTGTAGTTATAATATCAACAAATTCGATTACAAAGCCACATGCTGTTTGCGAAAAGACATCATTATTACATTGTTCTGGGGTTGACATATTCGCTATTCTTACTGTAAAGGTTGTCTCATCTCCATTAGTATATCCATCTACTGTTACCTCTTTAGTATCTCCTACATTATATACTTCTAAAGCCTTTCCAGTTCTTACCATCTCTGCAATAGTGTCCCATGAATCTAAAGCAAATGATGCTGATGAAGGGCCTTCATTACTTTGATTTAATTGTTCTAATACATCATTTTTTAATTTATCTAAAATCATTTTACGACTACCTAATATCCCTAAAATGCCAAAAATCAATATTAAAAACAATATTAAAATAGAGTAAATAATTCCACTTACCGCTAAACCTTTATTATTTAAACGCAATTTAAACACCCTCTTTACTATGAAAATTATACCAAACATTCAATTACAATGCAAGCATGACCTATTTTTATTTTAAAGAACAAAAAACAGCTAAATAGCTGTTTTGACTAATACTTATAAGTTTAAATGTTTGAAACTTCATCGGTACTATATAAGTAGTCTGTGATTGGATATATCCATAATTATTATTTTCATATTACGATTTTTTATTCATTTCAGATTCATAATAGTTATGATTGATAGCGATACCTAAAACGATAATATAAGAAATCAAATAGATTAAAAACATTAAAATAGCAATATTAGCAAGGCTACCATAAAGAACATCATATCTTGCTATATTAGTAACATAAAACGAATATATTCCCGTCAATAATACAATCGCACAAGTAGCAAATAAAGTTCCATGATTAACATATTTACTTTTAATCCTTTTATCAGGAGCTAGAGTATAAATTACTTTGATACTAATAAATATTATAACAAAAGCTAAAATCGTTTTAAAAATTGTAATAATAATATAATGATTAGCAATAAATTTACCTAACTGCCCAAAAGCTAAAATTTTAGTTAAAATGAAACTACCAAAAGCAAGGAACAACAAGATGAAAACAAATAAAATCAAAATCCAAATCGTCATAAATATTGCTTTAACTCGACGATAAATATAATTTTTATTTTCTGTTTTATACAAAATATTAGAAGCTGTAATAATACTATCTGGACCATTGCTGGCGATATAAAAACCGACAATTATGAAGATAATATTACTGATACTTAGACCATTACTATTAAAGAAAGGTTCAATTATTTCCATAATTTGTTCAGGAAAAGCGCCACTTATAAAATTAACTATCGTATCAGTCGATAACGATAAACTAGAAGCGACCATTCCAAACAAACTGATGATTGGTGCTAAAGACAAAATTAAGAAAAAGGCTAAGTTACCAGGTAGTATCAACATCTCCGGTAATCTTAGCACGTGCCATAAATCAACGATGAATTTTTTTATCTTTTTCATACTATTCCTTAGTAATTTCTTCTTTATTATTGCGCATATCTAAAGTTGCTTCGTTTATCGCATCATCGATCGTTTTTATTGCATCATTTATCATACTGTAACCGATGGCAGCACCAAAACCATGTTTTAAATCTTTTAATTCTTTTCCTAACTTTCTCATATATGTAATTACCTGCTTCTCCTCATAACCAACCAAATAAACTAAGAATTCATTACCATTAGTTCGGATAATCTCACTGTGTTCTAGTTGATTTAAAATCAAAATATTAGCCGCTTGTTTAATGACCTCATCACCTTCTGTGTGGCCATAATTATCGTTAATGTAAGCAACATTATTTAAATCGACTATAATTATAGTTTGAGGATATATTTCGCTACTGTCCCATTTTTCGATGGAAGCATTTAAATAATTTCTATTTTTTAAAGACGTTAAAGCATCAATATATCTTAGTTTATCTTCTTTCGATAAATTCAAAGCTTTTTTCTTTGGTTTTATTTTTATTATGGCTAAAACAATTAAAAGAATACCAACAACACTTCCTAAAATAACAGCAACACGTTTCAAAATAATCGAAGTTTGATTAACTAACAATAACTCAGCTAAACCATCAGTTATAAAAACTCCACGATCATTAAAACGAATATAAAAATCAAAGAACTCACTAAATATACGATTGTCGGAAATATCTCTTATCACAAAAGAATAATCATCGTACTTCAACTGTAATGAAATAATATAATCATCCAATTTATTAGCATAGAAATTATAGTTGTAAAGATCGATAGCGATAATACTATTTTCATCAATATTGTTAATTAAATCTTTCATATTAGCAAAAGTTTTTACTGATATGCCATTATTTACTAATTTTTCATGAATTTTACTATTTTCTATACATAACACATCCGATAACGATTTGATCGAATTGATAGTTTTATCGTTAGATGCATGTTTTAATATAATTGAATCATTTTTGTAAACTGAAATTGTCTTATAAGTATCTAAAGCATAATCAGTCGAAGAATTAATACCGTAAAATAAATCAATTTGATTTGTATTAAAAGCTTCGAGCAACTGTTCCATACTGTTAAACTCTTTATAACTTATCTCAGCATTTGTCAACTTAGAAAAATTAGATAACAGTTGATAATTAATACCAGCTAATTTTCCATCTACTAAAGTATCATAAGGAGCATTTTCAACAAAACCATAGACATAACGTTTACTGCGAAATTTAACTGTTTCTGAATCATTGATATCTCTAAAATTTAAATAATCTTTGGATAAATATTTATTATATAATTCCTCATAATTCAAACTAGACCACTTATTATAATATTTTGTTAAAATAGTATTTAATCTATCTGTGTTACCTAAAGATAAAACATAATATTTTTTATAGTCACTGATATTATAGGCAATTTTATAATTATTATCGATTAGACGTTTTAAATTAGTAGTCTTTAAAATAACAATACCATCTAATTCTGTGTTTTCACTGTTAAAATCAGCAATTAACTCATCTAAGGAAGCAAAAGTTTTATACAAAACATTAGCATCAGGTAAATAGTTATTGACATTGTTTAAATCTTCATTTATGACACCGATCGTCAAACCATTTAATTCATTAATATCTAAATAAGTTGCTTCTTTAGATACGATTGCATAATTATCTTCGTAAATTAAAATATCGCTTTCACTTAAACTGTCGACTAATTCAAAAGCATAATCCGATCTAATATCATCCCCTAATCTATAAGAGATTTTATTAAATGACAAACCTGTTTCTTTGTTTAATGAATCTAGAAAATCGACAATAATTCCTTCACCGTTATAACTTAATATTGGAATGTTATCGATAATCGACATATCAATTACATTGTTTTTGTTACTTTCAATCCATTGTTTTTCAAATAGATTTAACGTTGTTACTTTATCTTCTTTAGTTAAAAAATAATAGATAGAAAAGCCAATTCCCAACAACAAAACAACTAAAACAATACTTATTATTATTTTTTTATTCTTCATCGTTTTCACCGTCTTCAACTACATTACTAGTCCATGAAAATTCCTCAGCTGATTTTGAATGATAACCAATAGCTGGATAATCTTTGTTTATTCCTTGTGGATCAGTTAAAAATATTTCGATGTCGTAAAATGTAATTACTTCGTCACTTAAAGAATTTAAAATTACGTCACTAAACTTTTTAGCATCATCAAGATCAGTATCACTTTTAACATAAATAAAGAATCGCATTGTGGCTACTTTTTTTTCATACTTAACATCGGTGACTAAGCCTGATTCATTGATACTACTCTTAATTTGTTCGATAACATTATTATCGATTTCTTTAGCATTTTCCAATCTGTTACCATAGATGCTCGTACTATTACTTGGATAAAACATCCGATAAATAGCAAAGCAAGCTAAAATAATTAAAATTAAACACACAACTGCTATTATCAAAGAAGTTTTATGTCGTTTTATAAATTCCATATATTCACTCCTAACATAGTTATTATACTATAAACAATCGACTAAATCAATATTTGGTTAATTCCCGGTTCAAAACCTGACTAGCTAAACTAGGATTGATTTTACCTTTGCTTTCTTTCATTATTTGCCCCATCAAATACTTAATAGCGCGATCGTTACCATCTTTTAAATCTTTAACTATATCTTTATTATCAGTAATTACTTTTAAGACAATTTCTAAGACTAAACTATCATCGCTAATTTGTTCCATGTTGTTTTCTTTAACAATATCATCGACATCTTTATCGCTTTTTAAAATTTCTATTATTATTTCTTTACCTTGTTTACTAGAAATAGTTTTTTTGTCTAATAAATTAACTAATTTAATAAAGTTATCTTTAGTCAATTTAGTATCATTGATTTTGATGATATTTTTATTTAAATAAGATAAGACGTCACCTGTCAACAAATTAGCAGCAATAATTGGATTAACTTCAGCAATTACAGTTTCTAAAAAACTACAAATATCCTTATTGGCAATAATTGTTTTAATGTTATTGTTATTTATTCCTAATTTGATATATTTATCTTTTAATTCATCAGTTAAAATTGGCATATCGTTTTTAATTTTTTCCAACCATTCATCATCGATCTCGACGCATGGAATATCAGGTTCAGGGAAATAGCGATAATCATTACCGGTCTCTTTATAACGCATTAACTGCGTAGTTTTAGTTTTATCATCGAATCTTCTTGTCTGTTCAACGATTACTTCACCGTTTTTAATTAACTCTATTTGTCTTTTTATTTCATAATCGATAGCTACACCAACGTTAGAAATTGAACCAATATTTTTAACTTCACATTTAGTGCCTAGTTTTTCAGTATCACTAACTGACACATTAACATCGCAGCGCATACTGCCTTCTTCTATTTTAACATCACTTATACCTAAATATAATAAAGTTTCTCTTAGCTTTTCTAAATATTCGACAGCTTCAGCTCCACTATTTAAGCAAGGTTTAGTTACAATTTCGATAAGTGGTACGCCAGCACGATTAAAATTAAGTAAAGTATCCGTTGTGTGTAAACTTTTACAAGTATCTTCTTCGATGTGAATTCTTTCCAAATATACTTTTTTATCTGCTATTTGAACATAACCATCATAGCCAATTGGTGTATCTTTTTGTGTTATTTGATAACCTTTAGGTAAATCAGGATAAAAATAGTTTTTACGATCAAAGTGCATTGTTCTATTTATTTTACAGTTAAATGCTAGACAAGCTTTTAATGCCATATCGATAATACCTTTATTTAATCGTGGTAAAGTTCCAGGATAACCCAAATCTAAAACATTGATGTTTGTGTTAACTTCATCGTTAAAACTGTTTTTACTCAAGGAAAATGCTTTAGCCATGCTTTTTAGCTCGACGTGAACTTCGATACCAATAGTTGCTTTCATTATTTTCCCTCCCTCGAGAATATAGCTAGTTCTTTTTCAATATAACTAGCTAACTGATAGATCTTGTCTTCTTCAAAGTAATTGCCAATTATCTGCATTCCAATCGGCAATTTACCTTTAAATCCGATTGGCAAACTTATAGCAGGAAGTCCTGCCATATTGACCGGAATCGTCAACAAGTCATCGTAAAAGCTTTTTAAGGCATCATCTTGTTTAGTTCCTAATTTGTATGCTACATCAGTATTAGTTGGGCCAATAATTAAATCGTATTTAGCAAGACAATCTTTAAAACTATCCGTCATTGCTCTTCTTAATCTCAATGCTTTATGATAATAAATTTCCGCATTCTCGCCACTTAAAATATAGGATCCGATCATAATTCTTCTTTTTACTTCGTTACCAAAGCCTAATGTTCTAGTCTGTTTATATAATTCGTCGATATTTTTAAAATCATCGATTTTTAATCCATAACGAACTCCATCATATCGCGCTAAATTGCTACTAGCTTCACCTAAAGCAATAACTTGGTATAAAGGAATAGCGTATTCTAAATAAGAAATATCAACATAATCGATCGTACAACCTTTTTCTTTTAACATTTGAATGACTTTTTCTATATTATTGCGAATTTCACTATCGATAACATCACTCATATAGTAATTAGGAATGGCAATCTTTAAATTAGAAATATCCTTGCCCATTAAAGAGGTGTAGTCTTTAACTAAATTTTTAGATGACGTTAAATCGTTTTTATCATAACCACTAATAACATTTAAAAGCAAAGCATTTTCATATACATTGCGGGTAATTGGTCCAACTTGATCTAAACTAGAAGCAAAAGCAATAACGCCATAGCGTGACACCCGACTGTAAGTAGGTTTTAATCCAACTAGTCCACAAAAACTAGCTGGTTGTCTAATCGAACCACCAGTATCGGTACCTAATGAAAAAGGGGTGATTTTAGCTGCAACACAAGCAGCTGAACCAGAAGAAGAACCACCGGGAATCACTGAATTATCTAAAGGATTTAAAGTGTTGCCAAAATAACTAGTTTCGCCAGTTGAACCCATTGCAAATTCATCCATATTAGTTTTACCGATAATGATCATATTTTTTTCTTTAATCTTACTGACAACCGTAGCATCATAAATTGGAATGAAGTCTTCTAATATATGACTGGCAGCTGTCGTTTTTAGATCTTTAGTAACGATGTTATCTTTAATCGCAATAGGAAGACCAAAAAGAAGATTATCGACTTCTTTATTTTCTAATTCAATAGCTGTTTTGATCGCTTCCTCTTTATTTAAAGTGATGAAACAATTTAAGTTAGTTTCTTCGATTCTTTGAAAAGATTCTAAAACCAAATCGATTGGTTTAATCTCTTTGTTTTTTAATTTATCGTTGATAGTTTTTATATCTAAATCTAAATATCTCATTCGATCACCTTTGGTACTATAATATAATCCCCTTTTACGCGTTTAGCATTTTTAAATGCCTCAGATTTACTGATGTGGGTTTCAATCACATCTTCGCTATAACAGTTTTCGTTAGTAGTAGGACTAATCATTATCTGTTTATCCTTAATATCAACTTTCAAGATCTTGTCGATTTCAGTTAGTATATCTGTTAATTGTTTCTGATAAATTTCCATTTCATTATCATTAATATTTAACTTAGCTAAATTTGCTATATGATTTACTTTTTCTTTACTTATCATTTTCATTCCTCCAGTACGTAGGTTTTTATTTTAGTCGCACTACTTTCCTTATCGATAAAAGCTTTAGTAATGCCATTACTCTTTAGATAAACTTTGACACTTATACCGTCAAAAGTGCTTAAGTTATTGGCAATATTATTAGAAATATCTAATATTTCTGACCTTTTAAAATAACTTTTGTTAATGATAATATGAACTTCTTGAAGTTCTTTATCTTTATATAAGCCATATGAGTTTAAGTATACATTATAATCATTTAAACTGTTTTTGATAGCTAAAATCGTATTGTAAGAATTACTATCGTTATTCATAACATAATTGCTATCTAAAAGTTGATAATTATAATTGATATAATTTAATTTGAGATTGTCATTTGTAGTTGAACCAATATATTTAAAGCTACCTTTAAAATCATTTTCTAAGTAAATGCCAATTACGATGTTGATATCTTTTAATTCGTTTTTAGTTCGCATGTAATCGTTAAGTTCTTGTGCTTTAGTTAAAGCGTAATCAAGAACTATATTTTCATCAATTTTCTTATATTGGTTTTGGTTATATTGTTGGACATTATCAACGACTATGGCTAACGATATTCCTTTTAAAACATTATTTGTAGCTAAATAATTTTGTTCATAAATGGCAGTAATATATGCTGGATTAATCTTGATGCCATCGACAACTATTTCATCCGTTTTGTTATATTCTGTCACTAAATTTTTCATTTCTTCAGTAGTTAGATATTGTCCTTCTTGATATAAAGAATTGTTTATTTTAAAATATTCAGAAGACAACATCATCAACATTTTTTCGACTTCTTCTTTATCATAATCTCTAATACTGTAACTGCCAACTGCTGATTGATAAGGAGTCGCAACTTGATAATATGAATTATCAAAATTAATTTTAGTCGGTTGATTTTCATTACCACAACCTGTTATAAAAAGGCAAATCACCAAAAAGAAAACTAACTTTTTCATAAACATCACTACTTAATTATATCATATTTGAATCATTTTTATCTTACTATCTTTAGAAATTAGTTAAAAAAATGGCTGACATTTAAAGTTGTAATTTAACAACTATCTTCGACAGCACTATTGATCTGTTCGATCGTAAAACCTTCGTTATATAATTTTTTCTTTATTTTGTAAATTAATTCTTTACCTTCGTATTTTTTACTTAGTTTACTATGGATCTTATAATATTCTTCTTGAATTGATTTAGTGGTATCGGTTTCATTGAGAATTCTTGTTATATCGTTTCTATCGTAACCCATGTTTACTAAATCATTTAATAATTTTGATTTTAATTTATATCCACAATATTTGGTGTTTTTTGATTTTTTTAAAATAATTTTTTCAATTCTATCATCGATGGTTTTTTGATCGATTTTAGCTAATTGTTCGGCAATTATTTGCGGATCGATATTGTGATAATAAAGGGTGGTTTTGATTTTATCTTTACCATCGCTAGATAAATTTAAACGATCAGCGATATAAGCTTTTGTAAAGTTAAGATCATTTATTAGATTAATTTCTTTTAGTTTTTTTATTATCTTTTCTTGATCTTGGATATTGACATTATAATTGTTAAGATAGGTGATTACTTCCTTTTCACTTCTTAGTTTTTTGGTGATATAATTGACTGTCTTATAATAAGCATCATAATATATATTGTCATTGTTGATTTTGTTTAAAGTTTCAGGATCAATATTTTTATTATATAGTAGACCATAGTTAATAATTACATCATCATAAGTTGTAATTTCACTGTTGTCATCTAATGTTATTTTGTATTTATTTCCAGATTTTTTGATTTTGTTTATTTTCATATCTACCCTCCAAATCATAATTAAAGTTTACCACCCAAATAGATGTTTGTCAAACTTTTTTAGATACTAAAAAATAAGACTATGTAGTCTTATTTAAGAGCTTCTAATAATTCTGCTTTTTTCATTGAAGTATAACCTTCTATATTTTTTTCTTTTGCCATTTGTTTTAATTCTGCTACTGTTTTACTACTTAAATCAGTTGTCTCTTTCTTCTCTACTTTTGCTGGTTTTTCTTTTGTTTCTTTAGTAACTTTTCCATTTAAAGCATCTTTTGCTACTTTTACTAAATCACTAAAAGCTTGAGGATTGTCGATTGCTAACTCACTTAGCATTTTACGATTGATAACAATTTCAGCTTTATTTAAACCATTAATAAATTTTGAATAACTGATATCGTTTTGACGACAAGCAGCATTGATTCTAGTAATCCACAATTTACGGAAATCACTTTTAACTTGTCTACGATCACGGTATGCATATTTACCAGAATGCATTACTTGTTCATGTGCTGTACGATATAATCTATGTTTACTACCAAAGTAACCTTTGGCTTGTTTCATTACTTTCTTATGTCTTGCACGACTAATCGTGCCACCTTTAACTCTTGCCATTTAGTTTTACCTCCTTTATAATAAATCTTTAATCCTTCTATAATCGCTATTACTTAATGTTGAAGCTGTTCTACCAGCCCGATTACTAGCAGCATTTTTCTTGCCAGTATTATGTCTAGTCCCAGAATGACCAATTTTGATACTGCCACCTGGTCTTACTTTACAAACTTTACTTATACCTTTATGAGTTTTCATTTTTGGCATACTATCTTTCCTTCCTATTTTTCTTTTTTAGGGCCCAAAATCATCGACATTATTCGTCCCTCTAATTTAGGTAATTGTTCAATCACCGCTACATTTTCTTGTGCATTAGCAAAGCGCATTAAAACATCTTTTCCAAGTTCTGGATGAGCCATCTCTCGACCTTTAAAACGAATTGTTGCTTTTACTTTATGTCCTTTTTCCAAATATTTGGCACTGTTTCTAACACGAGTATCGAAATCATGAACATCAATAGTAACAGACAATCTGTATTCTTTCATTTCTAAATTAGCTTCTCTTTGTTTTTTTAGGTTTTCTTTAGTTCTTTTTTTGTTTTCGTATTTGAATTTGTTATAATCCATTATTTTACAGACTGGTGGATTACCATTTGGATTAATTAAAACTAAATCAAACCCAGCATAACTAGCTAATGTTAATGCATCTTTAATTTGTTTAATTCCTAATTGTTCACCGTTAGGTCCGATCACCATAACTTCTTTAGCTCTAATTTGTTCATTAATTAATGACTCTCTAGATTTACTTGCGATAATTGACACCTCCAACAATAAAAAAGTAGATACGTACAGTATCCACCTTATAAACACATCTTTTGGCTTATAAACCCATAGCTATACGCTATCAGGTGGAGTGTGGATACTCGCTTTCCTTCTTCATTTCTCTATAATTATACCATTTATTATATGTTTGTCAAGTATTTTTTATGAAATCTTCTAAAAACTAAAATTATTATTATTTCTTTATTTCATAATAACTTGTTACAATAGTTTACCTTTGAAAAATAAAGTTTAATAATAAGTGATATAAGCTTAGTCAAGATTGAAAACCTCTCATAACATAGAATGAAAGGAGAAAAGAATAATGAACGAAAATGATAAAATTGAAGAATTTTTAAGTAAAGATGAATGCCGTAACAATCCTCTATGTGAAGTAATAAAATGTTTAGTTGATCGTCAAAAACAAGGACCAACTGGACCTACTGGACCATGTGGATGTACAGGACCTACGGGTCCTAAAGGAGCTACCGGGGCTACTGGAGCAACTGGAGCTACTGGAGCAACCGGAGCTACTGGGGCTACTGGAGCTACTGGACCTACTGGAGCTACTGGGGCTACTGGAGCTACTGGAGCTACTGGAGCAACTGGAGCTACTGGAGCAACCGGAGCTACTGGAGCTACTGGGGCTACTGGAGCAACTGGAGCTACTGGAGCAACTGGGGCTACTGGAGCAACCGGACCTACTGGAGCTACTGGAGCAACTGGAGCTACTGGAGCAACCGGAGCTACTGGAGC
>CATYVZ010000013.1 GCA_958413985.1 uncultured Bacilli bacterium | reverse complement strand
CAATAAACTAACTAGTTTAAAAGTAGAGAGTAATAATCATGAATATACATTATGTGATAATGGTAAATTTGTTATGGATGATGAAGAATGTCCAAAACTATCAGTATCATTTGCCGAAGATTCATGGGAGACAATAGCTAAGGTCATAAAACTAGGAAAAGCTTCAGAAGTATATAATGTTGGAGATACCAAAGAGGTAACAGTAGAAGGATATAGTAATGGAGATGAACAAACCTTTACAGTAAGGATAGCAAATATGTCAACACCAGAAGAATG
This sequence comes from uncultured Bacilli bacterium, assembly GCA_958413985.1. Lineage (GTDB taxonomy): Bacteria > Bacillota_I > Bacilli_A > RF39 > UBA660 > Faecisoma. The sequence continues at coordinate 15,620 of CATYVZ010000013.1, read as the reverse complement.
TAATAGTGAAGGGTTTCCACAAACAGCGTGTGGCTTTGTAGTAGAGTTTGAGGATATTATAACTAAACATGTAATGAATTCAACTAATACAAATGTAGGCGGATGGCCAGCAAGCGAGCTATATAGTTTTGTCAATGATACAATCTATAATGCATTACCAAGTGAATTAAGAAATATAATAATCGATACTTATACAGTATCAAGTCATGGTCAAAGTGATAGTTCCAATTTTACCTCAACAGATAAATTGTATTTGATTTCTACCAAAGAATTATATGGAGAAAACGCTCTATATGATACAGTCGAAGCAGAAACCAGACAATTAGATTACTATAACACCAATAATATTACCACTGAAAATTATAGTGGAGCAATAAAGATGTATGAAGGAAATGCATCTTGGTGGTGGTTGCGCTCGGTCAATTCTTATCTTAGTAATGGTTTCTACGCTGTCAATACCTCTGGCGATTTGAATAACGGCTATGTTATTATTACTTATGGGGTGGCCCCAGCTTTCCGAATAGGCTAACCGAACGTTTCCATTCGAAAGAGTTGCTCCGAATGAAAATGAGGACAACCTAGAATGGAAACGATAAAATAAATTATAAGTTGTAAAATATTACAAATAGTAGTAGTACCACTAATTAGATATAAAAGCAAAGAACTTAACATTTAACATAGAATTGTCTCTAACTTTTTGATATTAAGTTTCTAAACAATTTAGGTAATAGACTTTTGCTATTACCTTTTTTTATTACATATAGTTTAATTTATTTATATTTAGTACGAAATTATTTATTTTTTTATATTCACATCTTTTATTTTTTAATGTTAAATAGTTTAAAATAAAATTTAAAAATACAAGTATATTCTTGTTAATTTTTAGCAAAATATACTTGAGGTGAAATATGAAGACAACTGGAATAATCAGGAGAATCGATGAACTAGGTAGAATTGTTATCCCAAAAGAAATAAGAAGAAATTTAAGAATAAAAGAAGGGGAAAACATCGAAATATTAGTCGATAATGAAAATATTGTTTTAAAAAAATATTCGATAATTAAAAACTTAAATGATTTTGCGCAAAATATGGCTGATGCTATTCACTCGTTTATCAATCATAGTGTAATAATAACAGATAATGATACTATTTTAGCTGTTTCAGGACCATTAAAAAAAGAATTGTTAGGTAAGGTTATTGGCAGTGATTTAGAAAACAAATTGGCAAGAAGGGAAGAAATGCTAGAAAAACATAAAAAAGATCTTAAAATCACTGAAGAAGATTTAGAATGTACATATGCAGTCTCACCGATAATTATAAATGGTGATACTATCGGGTTAGTTATGATCGTTAGCAAGGATGAACCGGTCGATGAAATCGATTATAAATTAACGCAAATCGCTTCGAAATTTTTAAGTAATCATCTAGAATAATGTAAACTTGCGTAAAATGTCGCTATTTGTTAACCGGAAATGTTTTCATATCTAAAAGAAATATGTTATATTATTATTGTTACGAAAAGAATAGAAGGGAAAACTAGATATGAACACAAGTAATTCAGATTTTGCGTCGCTAATCTTACTGTTGATACCAGTATTTATAGCAATAGCTGGATTAATATCAAATTTTAATTTGATCGTTCTAATTTATCTGATTTTGGTTGGAGTGGTATTTTTAAGATGTTATTTCAAAATGAGAAAACAAAAGATTTAAAGTTTTCTTTTTTTGTTATATAATATTTTTAGGAGGGATTATATGATCGATACACATTGCCATATCTTAAGTGAATATTATGATAATATAGATGAAGTAATAAATAAGATGGAAAACAATATAATTATCGTAAGTGGGACTAATGATATAGAAAATAAAGAAGTAATCGATTTGTGTAATAAATACAAAAATGTATATGGTACCATTGGAATTCATCCAACAGAGATCGACCAAATTACCGATAATAGTTATAATATAATAATTGATAACCTTAACAATAAAAAAATTGTCGGTATTGGTGAAATTGGTTTAGATTATTATTGGGATAAAAGCAAAAAAGAAAAACAAAAAGAAGTTTTTATCAAACAATTAGATATAGCTAGAAGATATAATAAATCCGTAGTTATTCATACCCGCGAAGCAACTAATGATGTTTATGAGATTTTAAAGAATTATCCAGATTTAAAAAAAGATATTCATTGTTTTACTGGAAGTAACGAGATGGCCCAAAACTTTATTAAAATTGGCTGTAAATTGGGAATCGGTGGGGTTTTAACTTTTAAAAATAGTAAATTAAAAGACGTTCTAAAAGAAATTCCAACTGAAGCAATATTATTAGAGACAGATAGCCCATTTTTAACTCCTGAGCCATTTAGAAGTAAAAAAAACCAACCATATAATATTGTCTATGTGGCCAATAAAATAGCTGAAATTAAAGGTGTTTCCACAGAAGAAATTTTAAAACAGACAACATTAAATGCGATTGATCAATTTGACTTAGATATACAAATATGATAAAATTTATTTGTCAATCAAAATTGAGGTGAATTCGATGAATTTTTATTTACTGAGTTTATTTGGTAAATGGATAAATTTAGGTATATTATTTTTAATGTCGTTGTTTGGCTTTGAAGTAAATGAAGAAAACAAAGATATAAATAATGTAAATATCGATAAAAGTATCAATGTGGTTGCTAATGTAATCGAATATGAAACAATTAAAACATATGATAGTTCAATTCCAAGTAATATTACTAAAGTAATTACAGAAGGTAAAAATGGTTTGGCTTATCAAAATAATGATGATGAGTTAGTTATATTAGAAACTGCAATCGATGAAGTAGTGGTGGTTGGCACTGGAAAAAATGGTCAGTATACTGGTGTCATAACAGGTTATGGTCCTGATTGTAAAACATGTTCTGGACTTGGTTATGTCTACTGCCAAACAAAAGATAAAGAGGACTTCAATTTAATCGATGATGGTATTTATTATAACGATGAGGAATATGGGCAAGTGCGTGTTTTAGCAGCAGCAACAGCTGAGTTCCCTTGTGGCACGATCGTCGAAGTAGATAGTTCTAATTTAGGTCAGTTTGTTGGTATTGTAATGGATACAGGTTACGATATGCGTAGACATCTAGAAGAAGGAATATATCATTTTGATGTTGCTTTTGAGACCGAAGAAGATGAAGCAGTACCTAAAGCTACTAATATGACAGGTACAGTTAAGTTTAATATTCAAAGATGGGGATGGTAATCCTCATCTTTTATCGAAAGGAGTAAATTATGGAATATTCACCGAAAAAAACAAAGGAAATATTAGAAAAAGAAAACTTTAATTTAAAGAAAAAATTCGGTCAAAATTTTATCGTTGACGAAAATATTATCGATATGATTATTAAAAAAGCCAATATTGATAAAGATACTTTAGTTTTAGAAATAGGTCCAGGTGCTGGGGCATTAACTTATAAATTAGCAAAAACAGCTAAAAATGTGTTATGTTATGAAATAGATACTACCTTAAAACCAGTACTTGAAAAAAATTTAAAAGAATTTACTAATGTCAATATTATTTATCGTGACTTTTTAAGCGAAAATATTACCTTAGAAATAGAAAAATATACTTTTAATAACTTTTATATCGTAGCTAATTTACCATATTACATTACGACACCTATTTTAATGAAAGTAATCGAAGAACAACTTCCTTTAGATAAAATCATTATCATGGTTCAAAAAGAAGTAGGAGATCGTTTCAAAGCTAAACCTAACAGCAAAGACTATAATTCTTTATCAGTATATTTAAATTATTATTTTGACATAAAAAAAATTTTAGATATTAGTCGTAATGTCTTTATTCCAAAACCAAATGTTGACAGTGTAGTGTTAGAATTAAATAAAAAAAATCAGATTTATTTAAAAAATGAACGCTTGTTTTTTAAATTGGTTAGAGATAGCTTTAAACAAAAAAGAAAAAATTTAAGAAACAATCTAAAAGATTATGATTTAATTAAGATTGAAAAAATCCTAAAAAAATATAATTTTGATTTAACGGCTCGAGCAGAACAACTTAGTATTGATATATTTATTGATATAGCTAATAATATTTAACATAGTTCTTTATAAAATGATTCCCTAATATACTTAAAATAGGTGATATAATGCTTAAAATAATTGATAGTATATTATGGGCTACGGCTACTGTGATGATCGTTTATTCTGGTATTTATTATACCTTTAAGCTTAAATTTGTTCAGTTTAATTTTAAACAGATGATTAAAAACTTTAGAAAAAAGAGTAATAGTGTTATTACTCCTTTTGAGTCTTTAATGATGGTTTTAGGAGGAAGAATCGGTGTTGGTAGCATTGCTGGAATTGCTTTAGCGATTTGTTTAGGCGGAGTCGGCTCTATTTTTTGGATGTGGGTAATTGGTTTTATTTCGGCAAGTAATGCTTTTGCTGAGACTGTTTTAGGAGTGAAATATCGCGAAAAAGATGAACAGAATATCTATAAAGGTGGCCCTAGCTATTATTTAAAGAATGGTTTAAAAAATAATAGTTTGGGTAGGATATACGCATATATTATCGTAGTTAGTCAGATTCTTGGCTTTTTAAGCATTCAATCTAATACGATTACTAAATCTATAACTAACTTCATAAATATAAAACCGCTCTTAATTGGATTAATTATTATGGTATTGTCTTTACTTATTTTTAGTCATGGAACTAAGAGAATTTTCAAAGTTTCTTCTAAATTAGTTCCTATCATGACTTTAATTTATCTTGTTACCTCTTTGGTCATTATTATAGGTAATTTAAATTTAATTCCATTAGTTTTTAAGACAATTATAAAAGAAGCTTTCAATTTTAAAGCATTGGGATTTGGGGTGTTAGGAACGATGATTGTGGGAATTCAAAGAGGAATTTTTTCTAATGAGGCCGGTCTTGGTACAGGAGCGATTGCCGCATCTACGGTTGAAACTGACTTTCCTGCTAGTCAAGGTTATGTTCAGATCATAGGAATTTATATTACGACTTTCTTAATCTGTACAGCTACTGCTTTAGTTATTTTAACTTCTGATGCTGCCATTATATCGAGCAATTTAAACGGTATAGAAATAACGCAAAGTGCTTTTATTTCACATTTAGGTAATTTTGGCAATATTATTGTTGTTTTATCGATTATTCTTTTTTCCTTTTCAACCATTTTATCCGGTTACTATGATGCTCAATCAAATTTAAAGTTTTTAACTAAAATTAATAATAGAAAGATTTTTTTGTTAAAGTTAGTTAGTTGTATTATTCTACTGATTAGCTCGATCATGAAAGCCAACGTTATTTGGCAAATAGTGAACATACTGACTGCTATTTTAGCGATTATTAATATATATGCTATTATGAAATTAAAAAAAGATGTCATCTATGAATTGAGACGATATAAAGAATGTGATAAAATAAAATAGGTGATTTATATGATTAATAAGGGATGGGACATAGTATTAAAAGACGAATTACAAAAAGATTATTTTAGGCAACTCGGTGTTTTTGTTAGAAGTGAATATAGTAAGAAGATTTGTTATCCACAGTATAAAGATATTTTTAATGCTTTAAGATATACAGATTATGATGAAGTTAAGGTAGTTATCTTAGGACAAGATCCATACCATGGCGATGGTGAGGCTCATGGTTTATCTTTTTCCGTTCATGATAATATTAAACGACCACCATCTTTAGTCAATATTTTTAAAGAATTAGAGAGTGATTTAGGTGTCAAAAAGGAAAATAACGATTTAACTGAGTGGGCGAAACAAGGAGTCTTATTATTAAACTCAATTATGAGTGTCGTCAAAGATCGACCACTTTCTCATAAGGATAAAGGCTGGGAGATATTTACTGATAACATAATCAAAATATTAAACCAAAGAGAAAAACCGATGGTTTTCATTTTGTGGGGAAGTTATGCAAGAAGTAAAAAACAATTAATAACTAATAAAAATCATTATATTATTGAATCAGTTCATCCTTCGCCACTGTCAGCTTATAATGGCTTTTTTGGAAGTCGTCCTTTTTCTAAAGCAAATAATTTTTTAATAAGTCATAATCTTGATCCGATAAATTGGGGAAGATAGTCTAAAACGCATTTTTACAAATATATTTTTGTAGGAGGCGTTTTTAAATGTTTGTTATAATATTAATTGCGATAAGTCTTAGTATGGATGCTTTTTCTTTGTCTTTAGCTTATGGAACGTTAAATTTGTGTAGAAAAGACGTTATAAAATTAGCTGTTACAGTCGGTCTTTATCACTTTTTAATGCCTTTGTTTGGCCTTAAAGTTGGGGCATTTTTATTAAAGATTTTCAATTTTAATCCATCTTTAATTGTATTTTTAATTTTATCTTTCATCGGTATTCAAATGATAATTGAAAGTTTTAAAAAAGAAACACTTAAAAATATATTGACTGTTTGGGAAATTTTATTGTTTGGATTAGCAGTCAGCATCGATAGTTTTTCTTTAGGTATTAGTTTAAATGTGATTAGTGACAATTATATTTTATGTAGCGTTATCTTTTCTGTTTTTAGTTTTATCTTTACATATCTAGGTTTAGTTTTAGGGGCTAAGATTAATAATTTAATTGGTAAAGCATCGACTATTTTTGGTGGTAGTGTATTGATAATTATTGGAATAATCTATTTGTTTAAATAGATTATTTAAAAATGGTTTCTTTGTTTTTAAATTAAACCTCCTTGCTTTTAGTTTAAAAACAATATATAATAAAATTGGTGATAAAATGATAGTAAATATGGAAAAGATATTGCGTGATGCTGAAAATAATCATTATGCAGTTCCGCAATTTAATATTAATAATTTAGAATGGACAAGGTTTATTTTAGAGGAGTGTGAACGGTTAAAAACACCTGTTATTTTGGGCGTTAGTGAAGGCGCTGCTAGATATATGGGTGGATTTTTGACAGTTTATAATTTAGTCAAAGGCTTAGTTCAAGATTTAAAAATAACAGTTTTAGTTTGTTTACATTTAGACCATGGCAGTTCATATGATAGTTGCATTTGTGCGATCGACAATGGTTTTACTTCAGTTATGATCGATGCTTCAAAATATAGTATCGATGAAAATATAGCGCTTACTAAGAAAGTTGTCGATTATGCTCATTTAAGAAATGTGACAGTTGAAGCTGAAGTTGGGGCTGTCGGTGGTGAGGAAGATGGAGTAGCTAACGAGCTTGCTTACGCTAAAGTAGAGGATGCAGTTAGATTAGTTCAAGAAACTAACATTGATTTTCTTGCGCCAGCTTTAGGAAGTGTCCATGGTATTTATAAAGGGCAACCTAAATTAGATTTTGAAAGAATGGTAAAAATTCATGAATTAGTTAAATTACCTTTAGTCTTACATGGTGGTTCAGGTATACCAGATGATTTAATCAGAAAAGCGATCAGTTGTGGCATATGCAAAATAAACATTAATACTGAATTACAAATTGCTTGGAGCAAAGGTGTCAGAAAGTTTTTAAATGAGGATAGTAAAGTTTATGATCCACGCAAGATTATAAAAGCTGGTGAACAAACAATGAAAAAAATGATCGAAGAAAAAGTTATGCTATTTGAAAGTAATAATAGGGCATAAATGGAAAAAATACATACAAATATAGTAGTGGAGGATGTTTATGAAAAAAATAAAGATCAATGGAGCAAAAGAATTAACTGGATCAATTAAAATAAGTGGGGCTAAAAATAGCGCAGTCGCACTAATTCCAGCTTCTTTGTTATCTGATGGGATTGTAACGATCGATAACGTTCCTAATATTTCTGATATTGATGCATTAAATGAAATATTAGAATTTTTAGGTGCTAAGGTTATTCGTAAAGATAATCAAATGATAATTGACCCAACTAATTTACAAAATAAAGAAATTCCTGAATCAAAATCAAAAAAATTAAGGGCTTCTTACTACTTTATGGCAGCTTTATTAGGAAAATATAAACATGTTGAAATGTATTTTCCGGGTGGTTGTTCGATCGGTGCTCGTCCTATTGATCAAACACTTAAAGGGTTTAGAGCTTTAGGTGCTGAAATTATCGAAGAAGACAATAAATTTACTATAACAGCTCAAGAATTGATTGGTAATGAAGTAAGTCTTGATATGCCTAGTGTTGGGGCGACAATTAATACTATTTTGGTTGCTGTCAAAGCAAAAGGAACAACAACAATTTTAAACGCAGCTAAAGAACCTGAAATTGTCAATGTAGCAACCTTTTTAAACAATATGGGAGCTAGAATAACTGGAGCAGGAACAAGTGAAATAGTCATTAAAGGTGTCGATCAACTTGAAGATGGATTTGCTGAAGTAATACCTGATCGAATTGAGGCAGGAACTTACGTTATTGCAGGAGCTTTAGTTGGTAATAAATTAAGAATAGAAAATATAATTGCTGATCACATTGAAGCTTTAACTTCTAAATTAAAAGAAATGAATGTACCAATCGAATTACATAATGATTATTTAATCATATCTAAATGTGACAATATGAAACCAGTAAATATAAAAACTCAAGGTTATCCTGGTTTTCCTACTGACCTTCAACAACCGATCACTACTTTATTAGTCGGCTGTAAGGGAATTTCGGTATTAGAAGAAACGGTATATGAAAATAGATTTCAAAATGTTAAATATTTGAATGAAATGGGAGCTAGTATCATTATCGATGAATCAAAGATACATATTAAAGGACCTAAACAATTAGTCGGTAAAGAAGTTATCGCTACTGATTTAAGAGCTGGTGCCTGTTTAATTTTAGCTGGATTAAAAGCGCAAGGCACGACAGTCGTCAGGGAAGTTGATCACATTTTAAGAGGATATGAAGATATAATTAATAAACTTAAAAGTGTTGGAGCAGATATTAGTTTGCTTGATGAATAATTTGGTTAATATATAATATAATTAAGTAGAATAATCTACTTTTTTTAGGGGGAAATATGAAAAAAATATTAACTATAATTATTATCGCTTTATCAGTATTTTTGATTTATTTAGGATTTAAAGATAAAGATTTATATTATTTATCTTTAGGTGATTCTTTAGCTAACGGTATGAACACTTATGGAGCTAACGATTACGGTTATAATGATTATGTCAAAGAATTTTTAAATAAAGAGGAAAGATTGGATACTTTTGTCAATTTAGCTAACAATAATAATCGGAGTATTGATATAATTAAGAATATAGAAGAAAATGTTAAAATAAATGTCGATGGAAAAGAAAAAACATTACAAAATGCTTTAATTAAAGCAGATATTGTAACTATTTCGATTGGGATGAACGATTTATTTAGCAATATTACTTTTAATAATGATTTTGGTATCAATGATCTATATGACAAATTTGACGAGGTAACACTTGATATTGAACGATTATTTAAGTTAATTAGAGAATATTGTAAGGAAGAGGTTGTGTATTTAGGTATTTATAATTATTTAGGTGAGGAAGAACTAAATGAGTTTTTTGATTATGCTAATGCAAAGTTAAAAAAAGTAGCAGAAAGCTACAATATAAAATATATAGACATTTATGAAGATTTTAAAAATACAGATTATTTTGACAGTATCAATGCCTACTTTCCAAATAAGCAAGGATATGAATTAATTGCTAATAAAATAATTACAATAATTAAAGAAGAAATTATGAAAAATGCTTGATTTTTACTAATTTTATTTGTTATAATATAAAAGCATTAAATTTCTATGACTTAGTTTTAGTCATGGCGGAAGGAGATAGATTATGAAAAAGGGAATTCATCCAGAATATATGGAAACTAACGTTACTTGTGCATGTGGCAATACTTTTACAGTAAAATCTAATAAAAAAGAATTACATTTAGAAGTTTGCGATAAATGTCATCCATTTTTTACAGGTAAACAAGGTACAGTTGCAAAAACAGGACGTGTCGATAAATTTAACCGTAAATATGGATTTAATCAAGATAAAGCTGCATAATTGTAGTTTTTTTCTTTATTTATAATATTCATGTTATAATTAATATATGGAAAGGTGATAAAATGAAAATAGGAATAGCAAGTGATCACCGAGGTGTGATTTTAAAGGAAAAAATTAAAAGATATTTAAATGATAGTTATCAGATAATCGATTATGGTACAAATTCGATCGAAAGTGTCGATTATCCACAATATGCTTATAAAATAGGCGAAGATATTAAAAGTAAAAAGATTGAACGAGGTATTTTGATTTGCGGTACTGGAATTGGAATGAGTATCGCTTGTAATAAAGTTCATGGAATTAGATGTGCTAAAATAAACGATTTAGAGGAGGCAATATTAGCGCGCAGCCATAACAATGTCAATGTTATAGCTTTAGGCGAAAATACACAAAATTACAAAGAAATTATCGATGCTTTTTTAAATACAGACTTTTCAAACGAAGAAAAACATCGAAGACGAGTAGAGATGATCGATAATTATGACAATTAAAATAGTATTATATTTAATTATATTTCCCTTTTCTCTTTTAGCATTAGATAGCATAAATATTCAAAATGTGTTTAAAAAAAACCGTTATTATCAATCACGAATTTTATTTATGTTTTTAGCTATGAGTTTGTCGTATTTAGTCGTTAACTTTTTTTATGATTTTTTTATGTCAACGCGTATAATTTAATATAGATAGCAGTATTTTAATATTGGGGATGATAATATGAAAAAAATACTGCTTTTAACTTGCTTAATTATATTTATACCATATTTAGTTGTTAATCTTTTTATCCGTGATGACGAAATTAAATTTAAATATACTTCTAATATGGTTGTTCGAGTCAAGCAAGAAGACACTAACGAAATTATTAGAGTTCCTTTTGAAGAATATATAGTTGGTGTTTTAGCTGGTGAAATGCCGATATCATTTGACATCGAAGCTTTAAAAGCTCAAGCAGTCGCTGCACGTAGTTATGTTATGAAAAAAATGGAGTATAATAAAGATAAAGATTATGATGTTGTCGATACAGTGATGAATCAAGTATATTTAGATGATGAGTACTTAAAAAGCGTTTGGAAAGAAGATTATACTACCAATATCAACAAAATTAAAACAGCAGTTTTACAGACACATAACGAATATTTAGAATATGATGGTGAAGTTATAGACGCAATGTTTTTTTCGACTAGTGTCGGTTATACCGAAAATAGTGAAGAAGTATTTACAAGTAAATTACCTTATTTAAGAAGTGTAAGTTCAACGTGGGATGAAATTTCACCTGTCTATGAAGTTAATTATACTTTTAGTTTAGAGGATTTTTATAATAAATTAGATATACCATATCAATCGACAATTAAATTAGAAATCATTCAAACAACTAGTACAGGAAGAATAAAAGAAATTAAAATTAACGATGTTCTTTTTACTGGAAGTACCGTAGTTAGTAAATTAAATTTAAAATCTAACCATTTTACAATTAAGCAAAACGAAAACAGTGTAAATATAACGACTAAAGGATATGGTCATGGTGTTGGGATGAGTCAATATGGAGCGCAAGCTATGGCGTTAAATGGTTATAAATATAGTGATATATTAAAATATTATTATCAGGGTACGACAATTAAAAAAATTTAAAAAAACGTATAAAATTTTCATATTTGATCAAACTTTATATAGAGGTGAAATATGAAAAAACGTAGATTAAAAAAATCTGTTGTTTATGCCCTTTATGCTTTATCGTTTATTACAGTACTTGGAACAGTTTATTTACTGGAGTCAATTTCATCGCAATCAAAACTTCAGGATAATTCAACTTATGTAAATGAGGTTATAATTGAAGAAGAATTGCCGGTAGTTAATACAAGAAATATTATAACTAGACCTTATTTAGCGGATGATATAGTTATTGTAAGACATTTTTATGACTATCAAGGAACAGAAGATGAACAAGAAAATTCACTAATTTACTATGAAAATACATATATCCCAAATAGTGGGATTGATTATCAAGGTAAAGAAGCATTTGATGTAGTTTCGATTCTCGATGGTCAGGTAACTAAAGTTATGGATAATAATCTATTAGGTAAAATAGTAGAAATTACTCACGATAATGGTCTTGTAAGTGTCTACCAAAGTCTAGGAGAAGTAATGGTCGAAGATGGTGATTCTGTGTTACAAGGGCAAGTGATCGGTAAAAGTGGCGAAGCTAATATTTCTAAGGATTTAGGCAATCATTTACATTTTGAATTAATTCATAATGGAACAAATGTAAATCCAGAAAATTATTACGATAAACAATCAAATGATTTATAAGAGTTTTAATACTCTTTTTTAGGTATATTTATCGATTTGAAAGATATATTTAATTAAGAGGTGTCATATGAATAAAAGCATTATCAAAAGAGTATTGGAAGAAGCTAAATATATTATTGAAACTAACAGTACAGTAAGAGAGATTGCTAAAGTTTTTAATGTCAGTAAAAGTACGGTTCATAAAGATTTGCACGAACGATTAACTGATATCGATTATAACAGTTTTTTAAAGGTTGAAAAAATTCTTAAATACCACACTGATATAAGACATATAAGAGGTGGTGAATCAACCAAAAGAAAGTATTTAAATTTAAATAGTTAATGTAAAAAAATGGTAAAAGATATGGTATAATATTTAAAGAAATGAGAGTGATAAAATGTTTGCAAAAGATATCGGAATAGATTTAGGAACAGCTAATGTTTTAATTTATGTTAAAGGACAAGGTATCGTCCTTAATGAACCTAGTGTTGTCGCGATTGACGCTGAAACAAAAAAACCTTTAGCTGTCGGTAGTGAAGCAAGAGAAATGTTGGGTCGTACCCCAGGTTCTGTTATCGCAATTAGACCAATGAAAGATGGAGTAATTGCCGATTTTGAAATTACTGAAGTTATGTTGAATCATTTTATCCGTAAAATAAATGGCAAGAGCTTTTTGTCGCGTCCGAGAATTCTCATTTGTTGCCCTTCTAATATAACACAAGTTGAAAAGAATGCTATCAAAGAAGCTGCTGAACGGACTGGGGCAAAAAAAGTTTTCATTGAAGAAGAACCTAAAGTAGCAGCGGTTGGAGCCGGTATGGATATTTCTAAACCAAGCGGAAATATGGTAATCGATATTGGTGGAGGAACTACTGATATTGCCATTTTATCATTGGGTGGAATAGTCACTAGTTCATCTATAAAAATCGCTGGTAATGTATTTGACAGTGATATTATGAAATATATTAAAGATAAATATAAACTATTGATCGGTGATCGGACAGCAGAAGAGATAAAAATAAATGTCGGTACAGTTTACAGCGGAAATAAAAAAGACAAGATGGAAGTTCGAGGTCGAGATCTTGTTACAGGCTTACCACATACCATTACGCTATGTTCTGATGAAGTAGAAGAAGCTTTGCGTGAGAGTGTGTATATTATAATAAATAAAGCTAAAAATGTGCTAGAGCAAACTCCTCCAGAATTAGCTGCTGATATTATCGATAAAGGTATTGTAGTTACTGGTGGTGGAGCTTTGATCGATGGATTCGATCAGCTCTTAGCTCACGAATTAAAAGTTCCTGTTTTTGTTGCTGAAAGTCCACTTACATGTGTCGTCGAAGGAACCGGAATTTTGTTAGATAACATTCATTTAATCGATAAATAAAACACGTTATTTACGTGTTTTTGTTTTTTTATCATCTGTTAATCCTACTATGTAATCAACACTGACATTGTAGAATTTAGATAATTTGATGACAAATTCTAGTGGGATTGTATATTGCCCTAATTCGTATTTTGAATAATACTGTTGTGTAATTCCTAAGAATTTGGCTATATCTTTTTGCAGATAATCATTATCTACACGTAAATCTTTTAACCTTTTAAAATACATAATACTACCTCCGATTTCATATTAAAAATATCATAAATATAATCAAATATATTATCTAACATAATAATTTATGTTTACAAATAGGCACTATGGAAATTTGTTTATAAACTTTTTTAAAATGTGTTATAATATCTATGGGATGTGTTTTAAATGAACAAAGAATTTTGCGCTTCTGTTTTTGTGGTTAATCCTAATAATTCTAAAATTTTGTTATGTCATCATCAAAAATTTAATTGTTGGGTTCAACCGGGAGGACATATAGAAAATAATGAGACTCCTGAGGAAACAGCTTTACGAGAAACTTATGAAGAAACTGGTGTTCGGGTTAAATTAATCGGTGAAAGATTTCCTCGCGAGGATGATTTTATTAGACCTTTAGGCATTCAGAAAAACAGAGGAAAAGATGGATCTTTACATATTGATATTACTTATGTGGGAATACCTTTAAGTCAAGATGATGTCATTGAGGATGAAGAAATTGATCGCTGTGATTGGTTTTCTTACGAACAATTAGACGATATCGAAGTTTTTCCTGATATCAAAATTAGTTTTAACTATATTTTGAATAATATACTTAAATAGGGGAGGTTTTTAGGGGGATGGAAAAAATTGATACGCTTTATGAAGCGTGTATCGAATCTTTAGGGTTACTTTCAAATATGATTGATGGTGACTATGATTCAGTCGCTTATAGCACTGAAGTTCTAGATTTTTTAACTAATAAAAATAGTAAATATGATGACTTATTATCAGAAATAACTTATGTTAATGTGTTAGAAGATAAGATGTTATTTAAAAGAATGATGATGCTTGTTATCGCAAGTGGTTCTTATTATTTTGCTTTATATAATATCGATAATATGATCGAAAATGATTATTATGTTCAATGCATAAATGATATTGAACACAAAGATTATGAAGATATAATCAATGAATTTGTTAATTGGGAAGAAAATATTGATCAAGTTTTAGATTACATTAATGATTATTTTGCATTTGCCAATGAAGGCGATTTGTTTAGTAACAAATGTAAACAGTTAGCTTTAAAGTATGATAAATTAGATAAAATTATTAAGATCAATCCTCTTGAAATTTTAAATTTTGCTAATTATGTTGATTCAGAGTCGATGTTGATTACCGAAAAATTAATTCAAGATTTTATCGATATTTATCGTAGTTCAGATTATATTGTAAAGAGTGATGAAAAAGGTAATTCAATTTTCTATAAAGACAATCTTTCATATTTAAGAGCGACAATGCACCAACAAATACTTTTAAAATATAATGGTAATGAAGAAAATATTAAAAAGTTTTACAGTTATATATTTTCAAACGTATATGAAAATATGGTTCTTTATTATGATATTGATAAGAAATACCTTAAAAATAAATATAATTTATTAGTTCAAGCTTTTGAATCTAATGAGATTGAATTTAATTTTTTATATGAAAAATATGTAAAAGATATACGATTCTTTGCTGAGGTTGTTAATTTCTTTCTAACGTATAACGATTCTATTTACTTTGGTGAATTATTAGAAAGACGAAATGATTTTAAGCAAAAGAGTAATGTTAAGGTTTTAAAAAAATTAAATCCTTATTATAATGTCGAAGCAGCATATTTTAAAAAAGAAAAAGATCGTGTAAAAAATGAATCATAGTTTAGTTTTTAAAATAAAAATAGTAGTATATTTTTTAAAATACTACTTTTTTATTTGA
>CATYVZ010000012.1 GCA_958413985.1 uncultured Bacilli bacterium | reverse complement strand
CCTACTTTCTACATTTTCATTATATATCATTTATCTATCAAAAGCAATATTTTACAAAAAAAGACAAACAGATATCTATTTATCTTTTATGAAAACTATTCATCTTTTTTTTCTAATTTTACTAATACTTCTCGTGGCTTTGAGCCATTTGCTGGCCCAACAATACCTCTTTCTTCTAATAAATCGATCGCTCTAGCAGCACGGTTATAACCAAGTCGAAATCTTCTTTGTAACAAGGAAGCACTTGCCTTACCTTGTGTTACGACAAATTCCACAATTTCATTATAAAGAGGTTCTTCATTGGCATCTTCAGTCATAGTCGTAGCACCTTTTAAATCTTCAGATTCAATCGTCAAACTTTCATCATAACGAGCTTTTTGTTGGGAAATTGTAAAATCGACAACTGCTTTTATTTCCTCATCAGACACATATGTGCCCTGAACTCTAACCGGAACATTTTCACCTTGCGGTAAAAACAACATATCACCTTTACCTAATAGTTTTTCTGCTCCTGTCATATCTAGGATCGTTCTTGAATCGATACTTGAAGAAACAGCAAACGAAATACGTGAAGGAATATTAGCTTTTACTACACCAGTAATGACATCAGTCGAAGGTCTTTGAGTTGCGACAATCAAGTGAATACCAGCGGCACGAGCCATCTGAGTAATCCGCATAATTGACTCCTCAACTTCCTTAGCAGCAACTAGCATAAGATCAGCTAACTCATCGATTATAACGACAATATAAGGTAGTTTTTTTATTTGACCATATTCATCTTTCGTTTTATTCTTTTTATCTAAATAAGCATTATAGCCAGCAATGTTTTTAGTTCCACTTTGTTCGAAAAGATCATAACGATGTTCCATTTCTGATACGATCTTCTTTAAAACGATATTAGCTTTTTTAGGATCAGTTACAACTGGCGTTTTTAAATGAGGTGCTCCGTTATAAACTGATAATTCGACCTTTTTAGGATCGACTAAAACTAATTGAACTTCTTCAGGTTTAGTACGCATTAAAATCGATACTAACATACTGTTGATACAAACTGATTTACCGGAACCAGTCGAACCAGCCACCAACAAATGTGGCGTTTTATTGATTTCACAATAGATCGGTTTACCCATAATATCTTTACCTAAAGTTACTAACAATTTAGAATCTTCTAATCCTTTTGGAACCGTTTCTAATATCTCTCTAATAGTTACAGAAGAAACTGCTTTATTTGGTATTTCAATACCGATAGTTTTTTTGCCAGGTATCGGCGCTTGAATATGGACACTTTTAGCAGCTAAAGCTAAAGCTAATTCCTTATCCAAACTGACAATCCGACTTAATTTAGTACCAGCTTTAACTTCCATTTCATATTGCGTAACCGCTGGTCCAATATTGATCGTAACTACTTTAGCCTCAATACCAAAATCATGAAAGACCGTCTGTAAAATATTGACAGTATCTTTGATCGCCTCTTGATTTTCTTTAGTGCTTTTTCTTACTGGTTTACTAAGTAAACTTAAAGGCGGAAATTGATAATTATGGTTGTATTCTTTTATATCATCTAATTCGATCGTTTCAATTTCCTCTTTAGTAGTCTCTTTATTATCTTCGTTGATTAATTCATCCATACTAGAGATGATAATCTTATCATCCTTTTCATATTCATCTTCGACCTTTTTAATTTGTTCTTTATCTTTAACCTTATGAGTTAATTTAATAGTTCCCTTAACTGTTTTTTCGACACCTTTTTTTAACGATTTCATAACATCATAAATCGTAATTCCAGTAAACATAATAAATCCACAGATAATTAAGACAATACTCACGATATTAGCGCCGTTTAGTGAAACTAGTTTAACTAATGAAACACTTAATAAAGCACCGATCATTCCACCACCCTGGATATCTATATTACCGTCGATAAAATTGTTTAAATTTTCAAATGTTTCCTCAAAAACAATTCCATAACCGATACTATTATCATTAGATAACTCTCTTATATATCCTAAGTGAAATAAACATAATACACCCAAAACGATGATATATAAACCAACTAGTTTAGAAGTTAACAAATCTGGTTTCTTTCGTTTTACAATCATATATCCACCAATTATACCAATGATAATAAGAAATACTGACCATAAAACACCAACTAAAAAGCCAGCAAAACCATCGATAATATCAGCTAAAATACCAAAGCGACAACAACCGATAATAGCCACTAATATAAGTAAAATGCCATATATCTCGACTCTAGCATGATTATCTTTTTTTGTATCTTTCCGTACTTTCTTTTTAGTCAACGCAATCACCTTCTACTATAAAATTATATCATATAATTAAACAAAATGATAGGAATAAAGGAATTAGTTTGATAATTCCTCCTCGATTCTAAGTAATTGATTATATTTACATATTCGATCTGTCCTAGATAATGAGCCAGTTTTGATTTGTCCTAAATCAAGCCCAACTGCTAAATCGGCAATTATCGTATCTTCTGTTTCCCCACTTCGATGAGAAATAACTGTCTTATAATTATTTTTCTTAGCTAGTTCGATTGTTTCTAATGTTTCGGTGATAGTGCCGATCTGGTTAACTTTTAAAAGAATAGCATTACCAGCTTGGTTATCGATAGCATATTGCAAGTATTTTTTATTAGTAACAAATAGATCATCGCCAACTAATTGAATTTTATCGCCTAATTCTTTGGTTATTTTTATAAATCCATTCCAATCGTTTTCATCGACTGGATCTTCGATCGAAATAATAGGATAAGCACGACACAATTCTTTATAAAAATCAATTAATTGATCGACCGTTAACTTTCGATTTTCACCTTTTAAATTATACATTCCATCCTCATAAAATTCACTAGCAGCTACATCTAAACCAATATTAACGTCAACTCCCGGTGTATAATTAGCTTTTTTAATCGCTTCGACTATCAATTCTAAAGCTTCACGATTACTTTTTAAATTAGGAGCAAAACCACCTTCATCGCCAACGTTGGTATTATATCCTTTTTCTTTTAAAACTTTTTTTAATGTATGAAATACTTCTGAACCAATTCGCAATCTTTCCTTAAATGTATAAGCGTTAGGAATAATCATAAACTCCTGAAAATCTAAATTATTATCAGCATGAGCTCCTCCATTTAGAATATTCATCATTGGTCTAGGTAAAGTTGTCCCATTTCCAATATAGCGATATAAAGGTTTACCGCTAGCTAAACTAGCTGCTTTTAAAACGGCCATCGATACACCTAATGTCGCATTAGCCCCTAAATTTGATTTATTTTCAGTTCCATCTAGGGCAATTAAAGTTTTATCGATTAATGCTTGATCACTAGCATCCATACTAATTAATTTTTCCCTGATAACAGTATTGACATTGTTGACCGCTTTTAAAACGCCTTTTCCCATATATCTATCATCATTATCTCTTAATTCCAAAGCTTCACGACTACCAGTTGAAGCTCCACTAGGTACGATTGCTCTACCTAAAATTCCGTTTTCTAAAATTACATCCACTTCAACAGTTGGATTTCCTCTTGAATCTAATACTTCTCTTGCTTTTATATCCTTTATTTTCATCATATCACCCTTTTTTAATTTCTATATAATCCTTTTATATTAGCTTCATCTAAAATATGATTTGCTATTTTATCTTTTAATTCTTGATAACTAAAACCATTTTCGATATCTAAAAGACTATCTAAAGCGTACACTGTTATATCGTAATAATGTGGCCTATCTGGTGGGGCCATACCACCATAACTATTACGATTAAAATCATTTTTTCCTTCGATAAAATTATGAGCATTTAAGCTGGCATTTTCTTCTAGATATGGTTTTTCTAAATTAGCGACTAACCAATGGACAAAATCATGACCACAAACTTGTATTGCATCAAAATCTTCGACGATAACGGCAAAAGATTTAGTGTTGTTAGGATAATTGCTAAACTCTAATGGAAACGATAAACTCATATCGCCTCGTTTGCCATATTTATCGGCAATTATTCCGTTTACAATTCCTTTACTTTTAATTATCATAATTCTTCAACTACTCTTTTGAAATCGTCGCCACGATCTTCAAATTTATCGTATTGATCCCAAGAAGCACAAGCAGGGCTTAATAAAATCACATCGCCAGGTGAAGATAAGTTATAAGCTAATTTAGTTGAATCTTCTAAATTGTCCTTTTGATAACATTCGATTTTATTAGTATCACAAAATTCCTTAATTCGCTCTTTAGTTTGACCATAACAAACAACTAATTTAACATTGTTCATATGAGGTAATAATTCATCAAATGAATGTCCTCTATCTAAACCACCCAATAGTAAAATTGTCGGTTTGTTAAATGAATCTAATGCAGTATTTGTGGAAGTGACATTAGTCGCTTTAGAATCGTTATAAAACTCGCGATCATCGATTTTTTTTACGAATTCTAAACGATGCTCAACGCCAGAAAACTTATTTAAAACCTCTTTGATAATATCATTATCAACGTTAAAATACTTCGCTACAACTATTGCACACATAATGTTTTCATAATTATGGTTTCCTTTAACTCTAATATCGTCGATTTTGATTATTTCTTCATTATAATAGATGGCTTCATCTTTAATACAAATATCACAATCTTTATAAGCTGAAAAATATATTTTTTTAGATTTGATATCACTAGTCAAATTTAAAATTGTATCATCATTGCCATTTAAAATAGCTAGATCACTTGTAGTGTGATGGTTAAAAATTTTCTTTTTACATCTTTGATAGTTTTCATAAGTTTTAAAATGATCGAGATGAACCGGCGTCAAATTAGTTAAAATTGCAATATCCGTTTTAAAATCGTAAAAATCATGTAACTGTTGCGCAGATAATTCGATTACTATTATTTCGTTTTCTTTTAATTTTTCGACCAACGAACTCAACGGAAATCCAATATTACCCCCTAAATGAACTGGTAAATTAGCGCTATTTAACATCTCATAAGTTAAAGTAGTCGTGGTTGTTTTACCATTACTTCCAGTAATCGCTACTATTTTAGTGTTTTTAGGTAAATAATGATAAGCTACTTCTAATTCATTTATCACAGGTATTTTTAATTGTTCTGCTTTTAAGCAGACTTTATGATCTACCTTTATTCCCGGATTTTTAACGACATAATCAAAGCTATTATCTAATAATTCTTCTGGTATATCAGTTACTATTAAATTAATACCTAATTCTTTTAATTCAGTCACTTTATCTTGGTCTTGTTCTTTCATATCAGTAATTAAAATAGAACAATTATGTTTAGCTAACAACTTGGCTACTTCATAGCCAGATCTAGCCATCCCTAAGATAAATATTTTTTTATTGTCATACATTTATATCACCATTATTATTATATCACGGATGGCCTTAAATAGTGATTTTTTTATTAATATATATTAAAAAAACAATTTAAAATAGTCTAAATTGTTTTTATAAATTATTTAGTTTTTCACGCACTAATTTATTAACTAAGCTCATATCAGCTTTGCCTTTTAATAAAGGCGATATTTTACCCATCACTTTACCAACATCGTTAGGACTAGTTGGTTTTACTTCGGCAATTACGCCATCGATCGTTTGATTGATTTCATTTTCATCCATCATTACTGGCATATATTTTTCTAAGATATTTATTTCTCTTTCGGCTTGTTTAATTAAATCAGTTCGACCACTTTTTTCTAAATCCATTATCGTTTCTTTACGCGTTTTGATCTGTTTAGCGATAACAGAAATCATTTCTTCATCATTTAATTCCCTTTTTTTATTGATCTCCTCTAATTGAATTGCTCCTTTAACCATTCTAATTACATTAAGTAATTCTTTATTTTGGTTTTTCATAGCATTTTTCAAATCGATCATTATTCTTTCTCTCATATTTTTATCCTTTCTAATTTAAGAAAAAAGCCATTTGGCTTAATTGTAATTTTTCTCACGACGACGACTATTTTTTATTGCTTCTTTTTTTGCTTCTCTTCTTCTTTCTCCCGGTTTACTATAATGTTCTCTTTTTCTTACTTCTTTTAGGAGGCCATCTTTGACATTTTTTTGTTTAAACATTTTTAGTGCACTATCAACATTGCCATTTTTGACAACAACTCTAGACATATGATCCCTCCTTCCACATAACTATCTGACATTATAGCACTTTTTTCTTTATTTTACAACTCTTTTTATTAAATTATATAGAAAAAATCAAAAAGAATGCTTATTTTATTCTTTTTGATCTTCTTATTATGCCTAACTTCCCAACATTAAATATTGCTAATTTGAACAGTTTAGTATATTTCATGATAAGTTTTATTCTAAATGATTTATTAATTTATCGAGTTTTAATCAACTTTTTTAAAGCCACTTAAATAATAGCCATCACTATGTTTTTTAAAAGTATAAACATAAGTACAACCATTAAGTTTATCAATGTTTTTATCTATATAACTTTCATAATTGAAATCATTTCCTCTATATAGCAAACCGTTTGTATCTTCATTAATAAAAGAATCATAATCGCGATGAATTTCATATATAAATTTACCTTCAGTATCTTCAAGTTCAGTAACGAAGACTGTTTTAACATAAATATTTATTTTATCGCCATCATCAATCTTTTCGGCTTTATATGGATGCCCAAACGCGTATTCGTAAAATCCACCGCCTCCTTGTTCAATACAAAAACTATATTGATTAGAAGCATATTCAACTGGATCACTTACCCATTCGCCAGTAGTGTAACTAAATGGGGTAAATGTTGCATGTTTATAATCGACATCACCAAAGTAGTATTCAACATATCTATCTAGCACTTCTTCTGGAATTGCAAGTTCCAAACTACACCCCTTGCCATTAGTTACATCAGTTACATCATATGATCCATACATATATTCATCCCGGTTATTAGAAATGCGAGCACCAGCATAACCAAGAATAAAGTAATTAGGTATATAATCTTCAGTAACATTTTCATCTTTATAAATTTCCCATGAATTATTATAACCAGATAGAGAATATTTATCAACTAGATTTTTAACTGCAATATCACTTAAGCTTATTTCTTCTACTTCACCAGGTGTTTCTGGTTCAGTAGTTCCCGGATCGTCTGGATTACCAGGTTCTTCAACATTAGGTTGTTCTTTAATGACCTTATCATATACTATATAACCAACCAAAGCAACAACACATATAGTAAGTATAACTGCTAAAACTTTTAAAACTCTATTATTCATTTAAAATCCACTCCTTTATGATTTTATTATAAAATAAAATTTTTTTTAAATCAAGATATAGTTTACACTATCTTGATTTTTATAGGGAGCACGAACTTAGGCATCTAATTGTTGAACCAATAATATTGCCACTTTTAAAAATTATATCGATACATATTGGAATTAATGGTAATAAAAGTAATATTAAACCTCCGATTAGAAACGTTTTATAATTTTTACGGATTAAAGCGGACACATCGTTCCTCCGATAGCTCTTCTAATCGCACTACCTAAACTACGGCCAACTTCCATAATAGTATTGATCCCTTTATATATCGCATTGATTAAAGAGCCTGTTATATTGATTCCACCGACAATCTGCAACAATTCTTCTTTTTCTAACATCGTTCACCTCCTAATTACATTTGAGTGGTCGCATATAGCCATCGATGACTCCGATTGCAAAAATGACACAAGCACCGATAAACAATGCTAATCCTAAGCCACCACCAGATATCTGTTTTAATTCTTGTGCTTTTAATTTTTCCATAAATTTAAACCCTTTCTTATTTCTTTAAAAATTGTCGTTTCTGGTTTTTCAAAAACGAGATCGATGATGTTGTTTTCGATAAGTTGGCTATCTTTTAATTCAAAGTCCAAAACAACTTGATAAAAGATTTTGTTATTATCGATATAAGCTTCATCACTGATCATAATTATTTCAAACGGCAATGATTGTCCTTCAATCGATAAATTATATTGTGATAAAGAACTAACTTTTTCTTCTTCAACATAAATTATCGTATAAAAAGAATCATCGAAACTTTTGATATATCCTAAATATGAATCGTATAAATGATACCGATAATTAAATGCAATTACTAGAAAAATCAAAATGCCAATTACTAGAGAAATTAACCATGCAATGATTGCCTTTGATGTTTTTTTATTTAAAATGTAAGAAAAATTACTATATATTTTTGGATAAATCATCACTTATTTGCCCTTTCTCTAATCTTATAACTTGGTTAAATAAATCGACATTATCAAGACGATGAGAAATAAAAATAATCGTTTGTTTTGAAAAATGGCGTAATAGATTTTTGATTATTTTTCTTTCCATATTTGTATCGACTTGATTTAATCCTTCATCGATAATAAGAATGTTAAAATCTCTAGCAATGGCTCTTGCTAAAATTATTCTTTGCTTTTCGCCACCTGATAAATTAAAGCCATTTTCTTCGATCAACATATTGTAGCCTAATTGATGCTTTTTGATAATTTTATCAACTAGACACACTTTGGATATATCAATTATATTGTTACTATTGATGTTGTTATAAATAGTATCAGAAAATAGAATCTCATTTTGTGAAACATAAACGATATCGCTATTCCTATAATCATTAATATCGATATCGTCGATATAAACTTGGTCCCGGGGAATCTCATAATACTTTTTTAAAATCTTAAATAAAGTACTTTTCCCACTGCCACTACTACCGACTACCATAACTTTACTACCATCGGCTATTTTTAAATTTATATCTTTTAATACATAAGTATTATCATCAAAACTATAATTCAAATTATTTATGACAATATTTCCTTTCATCGTTTTATCTAATATCGCATTATTAGTCTTATTATAAAATAAATTTAAAACCTTAGTAATTGCTATTTTAGCTTGCTTGATATTTGTATCTAAATCGACAATATTGCGAATAGGTGCTAAAAAATAAGTTAAAAGAGCATTAAACGATATCAACTGTCCTAATGTTATTTGTTCTTTTATCACTAAGAATATGCCTACTAATACAATCGATATGAAACCTAAATTGTTGATTAATTCCTTAGCTAAATATTGAAAATTATAAGTGTTATCTAACTTGGCAATTTGATTGGAAATATCTGCATATTTATCTTCAAATTTTTCCATAATTTGATCTTTAATATTACATCCTTTTATTGTTTCATAGCCATTAATACTTTCGATCATATAAGATGTAACATTCGCCTTAGCGATAGTACAGTCATCGATTTGGGTATTAAAACTATTCTTAAATAAAACGATAACTAAAAAATAAAGAAGCATAATTATCGAGCTGATCAAAGATAAAGTTGGACTGATAAAATACATAATTACGATCGATAATATTGTTAAAGGTAAGTCGATAAAAATACTGATAGCTACTTTACTAATTACCTGTCTTACTATTTCAAGATCGTTGATTTTGGAGATTATTTCACCTGTCGTATTATTCTTATAGTAACAATAAGGAAGGTTTATTACTTGTTTAAATGTATCATAAGTAAGATTAAGATCGATTTTTTGATTGATTAAAATAATTATTTTATTTCTTAAAAAATCGGAGATCACTTTAAAAATATACAAAATTAAAAATAATATAAAAATGAAGATAATCTTTTTAGGAAACATAATATTATCGATCATATATTGCATATAAAATGATGTGATAATAGAAAACAATGTAATGAAGATTGAAATTATAATCACTTGAACCAACTGTCTTGTCGAGGACTTAATGATTGTAAAGACGAATTTTTTAAGCGAATTATTAGGGGTATTTTTTATTACTTTTATAGGGTACATATAGATGAGAACATTATTAAAAATTTTATTAAATTCATCAAAACGATAATATTTTTTTTGACCAACTGGATCATTGATTAAAATTTTGTTTCTTCTAAAATCAATTCTTTCAATTACAACATAATGATTGTAGGAGTTATTGATCGTTACATGTGCAATACATGGTAAAATTATATTTTCTTTATTGATATCTTTTAATTGACACCGCATGCCATAAGCTTCAAAGCCACACTTCTTAGCAGCTTCGATCAAATCATAAGCTGTCGTACCATTGCGATCTGTTTTACACATTTGTTTTAATTCACTAATAGCAATATAACCTTTATAATATTTGATAATAATAGCTAAACATGTCGGTCCACAATCTTTTAAACCGTCTTGTCTTATTATGTTTTTTTTAAACACTCTTTCACCTCCCTATCAGTTATATTGGTAGAAAGATGAAGATAATCCTGCAAAATATTTAAATAAATTTAAAACAATCAAGTCATTAAGATTTGATTGTTTCTTTTTTTAAATTTCAACTGCACCACTTTATCTATAAATCTTCATTTTCAAATATTTTAACTTTTTTATTGCCATATTTTTTTTCTTTAATTAACTTTAAGTCAGTTTTAATGTTATCTTCTTCTAATTCACAAACTACAATACCATTAGTATTTAGTAATTTATTTTCTTTTAGTTTAAATAACACTTGATTAATAAGGCGGTCATGATAAGGTGGATCTAAAAACACGATGTCAAATTTAACTTTATTTTTAAATTCCTCCAAAGCTATAAAGCAATCTTGTTTTAATATCTCTTTGTTATCTATATCTATTGTGTTTTTGATGATAGTATCAATAGCAATTTGATTGTTATCGATAAAATAGCACTTCTTAGCACCGTTACTTAAAGCTTCGATTCCTAAACTGCCACTTCCAGCAAATAAATCTAAGCAGATTGCATCTTTTAATTTGTTTTGAATTAACGCAAACATCGATTCTTTAACCCGATCCATCGTTGGTCTTGTACCATCGATACTAAAACCATTTAATTTTCTTCCTTTATATTTTCCACTTATCACTCGCATTTTAATTATCATCTTCTTTTTCTAATAATTCTTTTAATTTCAAAATATTAGTTGATGGCAATTCACTATCATTATCACTAACCAATCTTTTAATATTAATCAACATATTTTTAAGATCCTTCTCATTTAATTGTTTAATTATTTTATCAATCTGATCTTTTGTACCACGATATTCTGAAATATTAAATTCATCTTTAATAAATTTATTAAATTCTTTCTTTTTGGTATATTTTATAGCTTGTTGTTTACGAGATATAAACCATAAAAATTCAATTATAGGATTTACAAAATAAATAGAAGCAGTGTCAATATTAATATCTTTATCGCAAAATAAACTTTTAATATATTTTAAAGTTTTATTACCATCTAAATCACAGAAAACAAAAATTTTACTATATGGATATTTTGTTATACAGTCTAAATAACGATTGACAATATTATTAAACCCTTTTGAATCAATTATTTTAACATTATATTTCAAATCGAATTCTTTTATTATTTTTAAAAGTGTACTATTGTCAGCATATCCTTCAACAAGCAAATATAAATCTGGTCTAAGATTCGGTATCTTCCTCATAAAACTCACTTTCAATATCAGGGTGCGGTAAAGCTCCAAACATACCTTTTAAATAAGATTTCAATAAATTATTTCTAATTCCTTCATCACTATTACATTTAAAATCATTTAAACAATAAAAATATACATCCTTATCATCTTTATAAGTAAACCAAATTTGATCTTTACGGAATAAATATTTAGAATCTAAAAGAAGCAGATCATGGGAAGTTGTAATCAACTGTGCTTTTTTATTGTTATTGTTGTTAAAAATATTAATTACACTTTTAGTAAGTAAAGTATGTAAACTACTATCAATTTCATCAATTATCACAATTCCGCCTTCTTTTAAGGAAATTAATATTTTTACTAAATATTTCATGAATTTTTTAGTACCATCAGAGTCACTGAAGAACGTGAAATATCCATATTTTTTATTATTAATTTTATATTTTGAAATTAAATTCAAACTCTTAGGTTCATTTTGATAATCAAGCAAATCAACCGAATCCAAACTAATATCAGCTAACTTAATAATTTTATTAAATCTTTCTCTTTCACTTTTAGTACAACCTTTTAAATAATCATAAACTTCATCAATAAAAATATCAGTATTATCATTTGTTACAATTAATAAACTATCAAAAAACTTTTTAAAAAGATCAGTATATTTCTTATATTCATTTGGCATAAAACAAACAATTAATTTATCATTATAATCATTAAAAGTTTCGGTAGAAAATTTACTATTTCCATTACGATCAAATATTAACTCATGATCAATTAAAAGTTTCTCTTTTATTATTCCAAAATTATATTTAAAACTCAAATCATAATCAAAAATCAAATTATCATATATAAATTCTATTTTGTAATCAATAATTTTTTCTTTTAATGAAAAATTATAGATTGCCTCATCATCTAGGATATTTCGATCAACTATTTCTTTATTAATGATTTCTTTTAATAAAACAATCGAATCAATAAAAGTACTTTTACCAGTATTATTGGGACCATAAATAATAGATGATTTTAATATTTCTTTATCATTAAAATCAAACACAAAGTTTTTATTTTTGAATTTTTTGTCACCTAACATCGTAAAATCAGCTTCATTACTAAAGACCTTATAGCCAGAAATTATATAGTTAATTAACATAAATTCACTCCTTTCCATAATTATTCTATCACAATTTTATAAATAACATGCATTTTTTTTGCATATTTGCACTTTTTTTACAAAAAAAGTTCTATTTTTTTAGAACTTCTAATGCTTGACGCATTTTTAAATCATATTTTACCATTTCTAAACCGCCAAATGTTTTTAAGAATTCTTCTTTATCCATTTGATATTTAGTAGCTAGATTAATAGCTTCAGTTTCAGCTTGTTCATCGCTAACTTCAATTTTTTCTTCCTTAGCAATTTCTTCTAACATCAACCGATATGTAACACGGTTTTGGGCTTCTTCTTTCATTTGATCACGTAAAGCTTGCTCATCGCTGTTTGTAAATTGATAAAACATTTCTAAAGTTATACCTTGCATCTTCAAATTTTCTTCATATTGTTTTAAAATGCGATCGATTTCTTCGTTGATCATTGCTTCTGGAATATCTATCTTAGTATTTTCAGCAGCTTTAGCTAATAACTCATCGATATATTTGTTTTCAACTTCAGCTTCTTTTCTAACTTTGATATTTTCTTCTAATTGTTTTTCTAAATCTTCTTTAGTTTCGATTCCTTCCATTCCTAAATCTAAGAAGAAATCTTTATCTAATTCTGGCAATTTTTGTTGTTTAATTTCTTTAACTTTAACTTTAAAGACAACAGCTTTTCCTTTTAAATCTTCCGCATGATAATCACTAGGGAAAGTTAAATCGATATCTTTTTCTTCGCCTTTTTCCATCCCGATAATCTGTTCCTCAAAACCTGGTATAAAAGTATTGCTACCGATTTTTAAAGAATAGTTTTCGCCTTTACCACCATCGAAAGCAACGCCATCTTTAAAACCTTCAAAATCGATAACGGCAACGTCACCATCAGCCACTTTACCTTCTTTGTCGATATTTTCGATATATCTTTGACGCATCTGTTCGATCGCTTCACTAACTTCTAGATCAGTTACTTTAACTTCGTCCTTTTTAACACCTAGATCTTTGTATTTACCTAATTTGACTTCTGGTTTTAATGTTAGATTAAATTTAAATTCCACATAATCGTCAGTTACTGCACTTAAGTTGATCTCTGGTTGCGCTACAATTATATCATCACCATTTTTTTCTAACATTTGTTCATAAGCTTGATTTAGGCAACTTTCAGCAGCCTCCATATAGATATTGGTCATGCCATATTTTTTGATATAAACTTCTTTAGGCGCTTTTCCAGGTCTAAATCCATCTATTTTTGCTTCTTTATTTAATTTTTTAAACGCTTTATCTAAAGCATTTTTCCAATCTTCACCATCAATTTTAATTAAAACTTCTTTCATCTTTTATCCTCCTTCAAAGTTCATTAATTAGTATATAATATTTAAACTTTATTTTCAAGTAAAATTCCTAAAAAAACATCTTTTTAGATGTTTTAAAAAATTTCAACAACTTTAACGTCATATTTACCATTAGGACTTTCAACTGAAGCGATGCTTCCTACTTTCAATCCTAAAATAGCTTGAGCAATCGGTGATTCATTAGATATTTTATTTTCAAATGGGTCAGCTTCTGTACTACCGACAATCGAATAAGTCTCAACTTCACCATCGGCAACATATTCTATTTTAACGTTTGTTCCAATAGTCACTTTATCGGTATCTACTTCATTGATTAGTTTAGCATTTTCAATTAATGTTTCTAATTCTTTTATTCTATTTTCTACGACCGCTTGATCGTTTCGCGCTGCGTCATATTCAGCATTTTCAGATAAGTCACCCAAAGCCCGTGCTTCTTTTAAAGCATTGATGATCTCTGGTCTTCTAACATTGATTAAATTATCTAATTCTTCCCGCATTTCTTCTAAGCCATTAGCGGTTACGTAAACTTCCTTGTTTGACATATAATCACCTTTCTTAATACGAACAACAAAAATAATACTACACTTTTTTATTTTTGTCAACTTTAATTCGCATCAAATCATATTTATTTAACGTCATGTCAACTTTCAAATAGACAATCTGTTTAGGATGCCTTACTATTTCGATCTTATTTTTATCGCTGTCGTATATTTCGTCGATTAAATAAGAGCGACCAACAACATTGTCTGGTCCAAAAAATTCAACGATATCACCTTTTTTAAAATAATTTCGTTGTTCGATTTTAGCCATCTTTTTTTCTTTATCATAGTCTATGACAACCCCTAAAAAATCTTGATTAGAAATTTCAATTCGATTGTTATAGTAGCTACAATTTTCATCATAGTTGCCATCGAAAAACTGAACGATACTGTCGCGATTGGCTACTCTAGATAGTATATTCTCATAATCTGAATTGTATACATATTTTTGCTTGTAATAATCGTCGATTGCTTTTCGATAGATACCGACTACCGTAGCAATATAATAAATCGAACGCATTCGCCCTTCTATTTTAAGAGAATCGACTTTCATTTCACATATATCGGGCACATGCTTTAAAAGCGACAAATCTTTAGAGCAAAAAGTAAAGTTTTTATCTCCTTTAATGACATTTTTATTTTCATCTAACAAATCAAAATCCCAACGACATATTTGACTACAACCACCACGGTTAGCATCGCGATTAGTTAAATAATTTGATAATACACAACGACCACTATAACTTGCACACATCGCACCATGAATAAATATTTCAACTTCTAATCCGACTTTTTTAACGATAGCTATTTCTTCTTTAGTAGCTTCTCTAGCTAAAACGATTCTAGTGACACCTAAATCTTTAAAAAATTGAACTGCTTCATAATTTAAAGTCGATTGTTGCGTCGAAATATGAATATCGAGATTAGTATTTTTTTTAGCTAAATCTAAAACAGCTAAATCACTTACGATAATAGCGTCGACGCCAATTTCATCTAATTGTTTTAAATACTTGGTAACATGTTTGATCTCTTTGTTGTGAAGAACGATATTAACAGTTACATAAACTTTTTTATTTAAATTATGCGCAAACGTTACCCCTTCTACCATTTGATCGATAGTAAAGTTAACAGCATTAGCTCTTAAGCCGAATAATTGCCCACCTAAATATACAGCATCGGCGCCATATAGGCAAGCTATTTTTAATCTTTCTAAATCGCCAGCTGGCGCTAAAATTTCCGGTTTCATTATTTCACCTTATATACAGTTTCATTATAGAAAAAGCCTTTCTCTAGATTGTCGAACATATCGTTTAGCTTTAATTGTAACTGTTCAACATTGGTTTTATTAACTTTATTAAAAAGTGATAAAACTTTTTCAAATTTAGCGTCAGGTATTAAAAAACTGTTTAAAACAATATAATCATAATTAAGTAAAGTTTTTTCTTTCAAACCATCTAAAATGAAATTAGTATAAGTTACTGTCATTTGATCATCAGTTAAAGGATAAGTCTTGCCCTCTTTAGTAAGGTAATTGATCTTAGAATCATCCTTCAAAGAAAAAGTTTTTAAATAGTTTTTCACTAGATGACGTTGTGAGGTAAACATCGGTAAATAACCAAATAAAGTGACTAATAATTTAGCGTTAGTATTTTCTTTTATTTCGTTCATTTCCCTTAAAGTGATATCGTTAGATACCCACGTATACTTAACATTGTGATCATACCAAAAATTAATCGTGTAATAATTGTTAGTCATGTGTTCTTGACTCCAGATTAAATCATAGTTAAGTTTTAATTTTTTAGCTAAATTAGGGATAGCTAAATCATAAAAAATAACGCCTTTGATATTATAATCATTTAATTTGATCAAAATTTCTTCAAGTGGTTTGATATCTTGGTTATGCATATTTTTATTTAAACAGACAAATATTTCTTTATCGATATCTTTTAAATCTTCTAAATTAAAATAAGAAGGTAAATTCACACTATAATCGTTAAGACCTATGATAATGCCATCACAATTAAGTTCAAATTGTTCTTTTTTAGAAGGTATAATCAATGTTTTCATTCCATCACTTCCATGCATGTATTATAGCATGGATAGTTTAATATGTAAATTAGGAATTATATTTCTATTATAAGGTCTTTTTTTAGTCATTTATTCATATAATCATTCTAGGTGATCATATGAATTTTGACATTGGCGATTTAGTTACTAGAAAATCTTACAACCACGATATTGTTTTTATTATAACTGATATTATCGATAATGTTTATTATTTAAAAGGCCTTAATATTCGGTTATGTGCAGATAGCGATAAAGATGATCTTTCCAAATTTGATCGCGTTGATTTAGAAGATAAAGAGTTTGAGGAAAGAGTTAAACCAAACACTGATTTAAACCGGGATGATTATTTTTATCTACCAGGTAAAATATTACATATCGATAGTGATCCTGATTATCTTAACCGTTGTTTGCAGTATTATAAAGAAGCTAATCTTTGGGCAGTAGGCATCAATGAAAAAGAAGAAAATATTCCTTTATATATTAAAGATTGGCTAAATGAATATAACCCCAATATTATCGTTATAACAGGTCATGATGCTTACTATAAGAAAAAAGGTAAACCGGATAATATCAATGCTTATAAGAACAGTAATAATTTTGTCAAAGCGATCAAAGAAGCGCGAAAGTTTGAAAAAAGCCACGATAAATTAATTATCATAGCTGGGGCTTGTCAATCAGATTACGAAGAATTAATTAAAGCTGGCGCTAATTTTGCTAGTAGTCCTAAAAGGATTAATATTCATGCTTTAGATCCAGCAATCATAGCTACTAAAATGAGTTTATCCGATGTCAATCAAGATATCGATTTAAAAGGAATCATCGAGAATACTAAATATGGAAAAAACGGTATTGGTGGAGTTATAACTAAAGGAACGATGTATACGGGTTATCCACGATGATTGGAGAAATAAGAGGTAAACTAAACAATTATATTGGCGAAAAAGTGACAATCAAATGCAACTTAGGGCGAAATAAATATGAAAAATATCACGTTACTATTAAAGAATTATATGAAAATGTTTTTTTAGTTGAACTTAACAATAATGAGAAAAAATCTTTTTCTTACACTGATGTCATTAATAAAACAATAAAAATTGAGTATTAAAGTATTGATTTTTTGGTAAAAATAGGTTATACTTAGGTTGTAGTAAATACTGAAGGGAGAGGTTTTTAATGGAAATTACATCAGTTACAGTTCGTAAAGAAGAAAAAGAAAATTCAAGAATGAGAGGAAAAGCATCTGTTCTAATCGATGATTGCTTTGCAATTCATGATATTAGAATAATCGAAGGTAATGATGGTTTATTCATAGCTATGCCTAGCCGTCAAAAAGCTAATGGAGAATATCGTGATATAGCTCATCCAATTAACCAAGAGACTCGTAAGATGTTCCAAGATAAAATTTTAGAAGCTTACAAAAATGCTGAATAAGCATTTTTTTATTTTGCCCAATTTAAAACACCGAAGGTATCGGTGTTTTAATCTTGACTTACTTTAATTAATCTTCTTTGAGTTGTACAATTATTATAAATATCACAAGCTTTATACTCGATGATTTTATCGGTTGGCAATAGATCATAACCACGGGTTTCAACGCTAACTGTTTGATTGCTATTATCGGTGACTACTACGCCCTCTAATAGATCGAAAGTTGCAAGTTCAGAATATTTTAATGTATTATTATCTGGTAGTATGATAACTGGTGGCGTTGTATCTCTTACAATAACTGTTTTGGTAATCGTCGAACGATACTCACCATCTGTCACACTATATATCACAGTATAAGTAGCAACATCATTAGTACTTATAAGACCTACTTCAACACCGTTTTTTTGATAAATTATCGAAATATCACTTAATGAATTACCTTCACTATCTTTAGCTAAAGCCCCTTGTTCAGTATAGTTACTGTTTATTTCGACATATTCGACAACATTGCCGTTTAAAACGATCGTAGGAGCTCCTTTGACAAAAGCACTATTAACAGTTGTTCCGCTATTAGCTAAAACTTCTATTTCATAGTTGTTGTTTTTAAAAGTGATCGTTATTTTTAAATCGTTGGGTAATAATTCTTTAGTTCTAGGATCTCTTATATCTAAGGGTACAAATCCCCCTTCTTTTAAACTTTGCAAAGTAATTGTTATCATTTCACCTTCGACAGTGGGCAATAAATCCAAATTAGAATATGCCCATTTTTCAGCGTTTAGTTTTATTTCTTCTAATTGTGACTGATAAAGTTTTTCCCGATTTTTTTCAATGCTTTGCGATACAATCGGAAAAGTAATCGTAGCAACAATAGCTAAAATAATGATGACTGCTATCATTTCAACTAGTGTAAACCCTTTCATAGATATCACCTATATTAATTATATATTGTAAAAATTAGTTAGTCAATTAATTTCATTTTTTTTAATAATAAAGGTTTTTTCTTTTGTATAAAAAGCGTAAAACACATCTTCTAATTTGATATTATTTTTATTTAAAATTCGGTAAACCCATTTAATATCTTTCTTCATGTTTCTAATAGTATCGATATCGATCACACCATCGACTATGATCGGCATCGGATAAGTATTATTATCGGTAAAGATCGATAATTTACCATTGTTTTCTAATATGGCATAGTTAACGTCGTTTAAATTTTTAATTCCTTTTTCTCTTAATTGTGAAATCAAGTCATCTAGACTATAACGAGTTTTTTGCATTTGTTTGAAATTGACTTTACCTTTGTTAATGATAACCTGCGGATTGCCATCGATAAATTTTTTAAAAGAATTACTTTTCAAGGATATATAGCTTAAGATCACTTGAATAATTACTAAAATAGCAATAGGTAAAAGGGAAATAAAAATCGACCGATCAGATTCTTCGATACTCATAGCTGCTAATTCAGCGATCAAAATTGAAACAATTAAATCGATAATACTTAATTGCCCTACTTCTTTTTTACCCATAATTCTATAACAAACAATAATATAAAAATATAAAATAAAAGTTTTAATAGCTATCATATAATACATATTATCACCTATTACATTATGGAATAGGTTCTAAAATTTTATACATTAACATAAAAATTATTAGGTGATAAAATGTTATTTTTAAAAAGAATTGGTAAATCTTTAGGAATTAGTCTAAGTATTTTACTAGGTATGACTTTATTAGTTACTATTTTTAATTATATTGGTTTATTTGGCACTAAAATAGTTAATGTTTTTAGTTACATAACACCTTTTATTGCTTTGTTTATTGGTGGCGTAATTGTAGGTAAAGAAAGTATTAATAAAGGATGGTTAGAAGGAATTAAATATGGATTAATATGTGTGTTTATTTTCTTTATCTTTAATTTTTTAGCTTTTGATACTGGATTTAATACTTCTAATATTATCTTATATATTATTACCTTAGTAGCTAGTATTTTAGGTGGCATGATTGGAATTAATATGAGAAAAAATGAATCTTAAAAAGACTAAATAGTTTTTAAAATTATTTAGTTTTTTTATACTATCGTAATAAATTAATAGAACTTATTTAAGTAGATATCAGATGTTTTTAGTTTACATTTCTTCTTTTTCGTGATAAAATATAAACTGTAAGGAGCAAGGGTAAATATGAATGAAATTGGAAAGAATTTAAAAAGAATTAGGTTGTTAAAAAAATTATCACTTAAAGAAGCTGGTAATCTTCTTAACATGACCGCTACTGCTATTTCTAAATATGAAAAAGGACAGATATTACCAGATTCAAAAAAATTAATTGATTTTGCTGATGCATATGAAGTTAAATCTATTGATTTATTAAAAGTATATAATGCACCTGAAATGAAATTTACTTCATTTAGAAAGAAAAAAAGATTAACTGGTCAAAATCTTAAACTCTTAGAAGAATTAATTCAAGATGAAGTTGCTAAATATTTAGAAATTATTGAAATGAATAATATAGATAATAACAATATCAAACTAAAAAAATATTCTTGTAATAGTTATGATGAAGCTGAAAAAGCTGCAAATGATTTTAGAAATTATATAAAAATATCAAATAAACAACCAATATCTGATTTAATCAATATTCTGGAAAATCTAGGTATAATTATAATTCAAATAAAAAATCCAGATAATCGTTTTGATGATTTTGATGGTTTAAGTGAAATAGTAAATAACATCCCTGTTATCGTATTACTTGATGATATAAAAGATGGTGCTAGACAAAGATTTACTATTGCCCATGAACTAGGACATTTAATACTAAATATTAGTAATGATGAATTAGATGAGGAAAAATTATGTAATAGATTTGCAAGTGCTCTATTAATGCCAAAAGACGCTGTAATAAATGAATTCGGAATATCAAGAAAAAACATAAACTTCTTTGAATTAACTGCATTTAAAAACGAATTTAAGGTAAGTTATACAGCTATTATATATAGATTAAAATATTTAAATATTATATCAGAATACTTATATAAAAAATTAAGCATATTTTTAAGTCAGAGAATAGGCAAAAACGATCCTAAACCTATTCAGCCAGAAATATCATATCAATTCAAAAAAATAGTATACAAGTTAGAAGCTAATGAAATAATTTCATTAAATAAAGCTTGTGAACTATTGGAAGTTACGATAGATGAATATAACAACGAAGATAATAATTACTGATACCAATATAATAACCGACTTAAATAATGCTAATATATTAGAAGAATTCGTCAATATGGACAATGTATATATAAGTGATATCATAAAAAGCGATGAAATAAATTTTAAAACTGGTAATGTTAAAATAATTAATAAATTTAAAGTTATACCGGCAACGACAACACAATTAATAGAAGTCAGTAATTTAACTTGTACAGAAAAAAAATTATCGACATATGATTTACTTAATTTTGTTATAGCAAGAGATAATAATTGTATCCTTGCCACTGGTGATAATAGGCTTAAAAAATATTCTGAAAATTATGGTGTCGAAGTATTTAGGACATTAAAAATAATCAAATTAATGAAAGATAATAATATTATTTCTTATAGCAAGGCAATCGAGGCTTGTAATTTATTGAAACAATGTCCTATTACACGAATACCAGAAATAGATATCAATAATCTTATTGATGAATTAAAGAAAGATTCAGTTACAATGATGTAAGCTTCATTTTTAATGTATAAAAGAAGGAATTAATAAGAATCTTTTGGTTTTAAACATATATTATATTTGCTAATCTAATTGTCGCTTTTAACATCTTTTCATTTAGTTATTAAAAAAAACACTAAGTACTTTTATAGTTACTTAGTATTTTTATATTTCTCGATAAAATTTTTTTTATAATCTTGAAAAGTATTATTGTTAATACTTTCTCTAATTTCTTCCATCTCTTTAATTAAAAATCTAATATTATGAATCGACAATAATCTTCCACCTAAAGTTTCATCACAAGTAATCAAATGTCTAATATAAGCTTTAGTATAATGTTTACATGTATAACAATCACAGATATCCTCAATAGGAGTAAAATCTTCTTTATATTTTAGATTTTTTAAATTGATTTTACCAGTTCTAGTAAACGCATTACCATGTCTTGCAAGCCTTGTTGGCAAAACGCAGTCAAACATGTCAATTCCACGTTCAACACCCTCCAATAAATCAATAGGTTCTCCTACTCCCATTAAATATCGTGGTTTATCTATCGGCAAATATTTAATGGCATCATCGATCATTTTATACATTGTCTCTTTTCCTTCACCGACACTAGTTCCTCCGATCGAATAACCATCAAAATCTAATTTCACAGTTTCTAATGCACTATATTTTCTTAAATCTTCATATTCCCCACCTTGAACAATACCAAACAAAGATTGATTAACATTGCTATTAGCATCTTTACCTCTTTTAGCCCATCTAAGCGTTCTTTCAGTACTTTCTTTAGCATATTCATAACTAACTGGATAAGGAATACATTCATCAAAGCTCATCGCAATATCACTATCTAATTTATTTTGAATTTGAATTGATAATTCGGGAGTTAAAAATAACTTTTTACCATCGATATGGCTTTTAAAAACAACGCCTTCTTCTGATATATCTTTCTTTTTAGCTAAAGAGAAAACTTGAAAACCACCGCTATCAGTTAAAATTGGACCGTCATAGTTCATAAATTTATGTAAGCCCCCAGCTTTAGCGACAACATCCTCACCGGGCCTTAGCCATAAATGATAAGTGTTAGCTAAAACAACCGCACTATTCATATCATACAATTCTTCTGGCGTTAAGGTTTTAACATTGGCAAGAGTTCCAACTGGCATAAAAATAGGTGTATCAAAAGTACCATGATTAGTAATTAATTTACCTAATCGTGCATTGCCATCATTTTTAATTAATTCATATTTTATTCGCATAAACGACCACCTTTGTCATTATAACTTAAATTAATTATTTTGACAAGGTTTTAAATTAAATCTTTTATTCTAGATAAATTCATCGCATGACTACCTTTAATATAAATTAAACTATTATCTTTGACATTTTTTATTAAATAATCGTTGATTTCATCGACATTAGAGAAATGTCGACCTTTAATTAGTTTAGTATATTCTCCAATCAACAAGACTTGTTTATTTTTTATTTTTTTTAGATGACGATTAATTTTTTTGTGGTATTTATGGCTATATTTACCTAATTCTAACATATCACCTAAAATGATAACTTTATCTTCTTTTTTATCTTTAAGACTTTCTAAACCACCAATTAACGATTCAAAACTACTGTTATAACTATCGTCGATAATCGTCCATTTTGCTTTAATAACATTACATCTTCCTTCAAGATTTTGATAACTTTCGATTGCTTTACTAATCGAATTTAAATCGACATTAAATAAAATTCCAATTTTAATAGCAATAAAAACATCACTTAATAAATGTTTATATGATTTAAAAATAAAGTGAGTATCAGCAATATCAAATTCAATTTGATCACCATACTTTATATTCTTGACATTTAAACTTTTAGCGTCGACTTTAATTTTTCTATCGTACTTTACCCTCTTTAAATATTTGTCATAATTATTAAGCAATAAATAACCTTGATCCATCCCATCTAATATCTCAATTTTAGCTTTTAATATATTTTTTTTACTACCTAAATTACCGATATGAGCGCTACCAATATTTGTAATAATTGCATAATCAGGTTGACATATTTTTGATAAATAAGATATTTCATTAAAATGATTCATTCCTAATTCTGCCACAACGACATCATAATCTTGATCTAATTTTAATAAAGTAAGTGGTAGACCGATATGATTATTATTGTTTTTTTCTGATTTTAAAACTTTATATTTTTCTTTTAGAACTAAACTAACTAACTCTTTAGTGGTAGTTTTACCGACACTTCCCGTTATAGCAATAACTGGCTTTTGATATAATTGCCTTATATATTTAGCTAGTTGACCTAAAGCCTGAACAGCACTTAAAACTTTAATTTTAGGAATAGAATAATCTAAATCTACTTCACTTATAATAGCTGAAGCACCATTTTCGATCGCTTCTTTAACATAAGCAATACCTTTATTGATAGCTAAAAATAGATCGCCATTTTCAATCTCTTTAGAATTAGTTTTTATTTTGTTTATTTTAGCTTCACCTGTAATTTCTCCAGCTACGATTTTGTTTAATTCACTTAAATACATTAATCTCACCTAGTATATTTTATGATTTACAAAATATACTTTAGACCAATAGAAAAGATTTAATATAAATTTATTAAATCTTTAAGATCATTGATAAATATTATTTATTTTATTATCCTATTCTAAAAGCTGGGGAAACGCCATAACTTGAGTCACCTCTGCCGTTAGGATTCCAGTCTCCAGAAGAAAAGACAATAAAGAAACTAGTATAACCATTAGAAGTGGCCGAGCGCAACCACCAATAAGCAGCACTTCCTTGATATGTCTTTATTGCTCCACTATAATTTTCAGTGGTAACATTATTGTTGTTATAGTAATCTAATTGTCTTGTTTCTGCATCTAATTCATCAAGAAATGTATTTGAATTATAATAAACTTCTTTAGATGATAATAAATATAGTTTATCTATTGATGTATAATTGGAACTATCTTCACTACCATGACTAGATACTGTATAAGTATCAATTATAACATTCCTTAAATCACTTGGTAATGCATTATAGATTGTATCATTGACAAAACTATACATCTCACTGGCTGGCCATCCGCCTATATTATGACCATATGAATATTCAGAAGTAGCTGAATTCATTTTATGTTCAGTTATAATATCAACAAATTCTACTACAAAACCACACGCTGT
This sequence comes from uncultured Bacilli bacterium, assembly GCA_958413985.1. Classification (GTDB taxonomy): domain Bacteria; phylum Bacillota_I; class Bacilli_A; order RF39; family UBA660; genus Faecisoma. The sequence goes on along the minus strand of CATYVZ010000012.1, from coordinate 379 downwards.
TTGTGAAAATCCTTCACTATTACATTCTTCTGGGGTTGATATATTCGCTATTCTTACTGTAAAGGTTTGTTCATCTCCATTACTATATCCATCTACTGTTACCTCTTTGGTATCTCCTACATTGTATACTTCTTCTGCTTTACCTGACCTTACCATCTCTGCAATAGTATCCCATGAATCCTCTGCAAATGATACTGATATTATTGGACATTCTTCATCATTCATAACAAATTTACCATTACCACATAATGTATATTCATGATTATTACTCTCTATTTTTAAACTAGTTAATTTATTGCCATTATATCCTATTTCTAATATATTAGCATTTCCTAAATTAACCATTTTTGATACTTCTTCAGCTGTCATTTGATTATTA
>CATYVZ010000011.1 GCA_958413985.1 uncultured Bacilli bacterium | reverse complement strand
CTTTCTACATTTTCATTATATATCATTTATCTATCAAAAGCAATATTTTACGAAAAAAAGACAAACAAAAAAAGGTATTGCTACCTTTAATATTTAGTTGTTCTATCATTCCAGTAAACACCTTTACTAGGAAAGTTTATATATAACTCTGGGCGAAGGAAGCCTTCACGTAAACCATTGATACTTCCAGTTCCACCATTTTCTTTATTAAATGGCTTATCTGAAAGTTCTAGATGTAAATGAGCTCCTGTTGTACATGTATCCCAATATTCAGTGCCTTTATAACCACCCATAACACCAACTTGAGTATTTTTAGTTACAACCTGACCTACCTCAACTGTTGCCTCACGTAGATGCCAATAACCACTAGTATAGAATTTACCATTAATATAGTGTTGGACATATACCTTTCTACCACCACACTGATAAGTTTTTGAATTATCGACATATACTACAATTCCATTAGCTATCGAATAAACGGGATAATCATAATAATTAGCGCCACTATCCGACATGTCTAAGCCATGGTGAAAATCATCATCCTCGCCAGTAATAGGATTAATACGCCAACCAGAATAACCTGAAATATATCCGGTTGGTATTGGACGCCACATTGTAGTATCAGGTGGCAAGACTTGAGCACCACATTGTTCAATCGTCTGATCTTCGCTACATCCTAAAGAAACATAAAGTTCAATCTCTGATTCCATCATTTTTAATTGTTCCTCGATCGAAATCGAATCATCGTCTAAATTCGATAACTTATCACCTAATTTAGCTAACTCGACTTCTAGATCTTCTCGTTCTTGATCTAAAGTTTGTTCCTCTTCTTCTAATTCTTTAGTTTTACGTTTACTTTCCTCGATATCTTGCTTATATTTTTCAACTAATTCATCATTATAAGAAGCTAACTGTTCAGAAATAGCTAAACGGTAAATAAAGTCAGTAAAATCTTTCGCACCAAAAGCATACTGCAAATAAGCATTTTCTCCATTTGCTACTTGAAAGAAAACTAATATATCTTTAATTTCTTCTTCTTTAGCAGCAATATCCTGATTTAATTGTTCGATCGTATTTCTTAGTTCGAACATGTTTTCTTGAATAGTTACAATTCTTTTTCTAATTGTACTTATTCTTGATTCTGTTTGAGCAATTTCTTCTTCTGTCAAATCAATCTGTAATTGATTATCTTCATATTTTTGTTTTAATTCTTCTAATTCTTCCCGCATTTCTCTTAAGGTTTTAGCTTGGACTTCTGGTATATAAAAATTAGCTGCTAACAAACAGACAACGAACAATGCTTGGCATAATATCTTACTAACTTTTTTCATCAATTTCACCTAACCACTTCATTAATTATAAAAATAATTTGACCAATAAAAAATATCATTATCTATCAATTTTATTTTACCATATAAACAGTTAAATGTCAAAAAAACTAAATTAGTTTTTCTCTAATTTAGCTAGTATTTGTTTTGTCACTTCAACTACTTTTTCTCTAACTGAATCGACAGCTTTTTCTAAAACTGGCGTTCCCTTTTCAACTGCATAATCTAATAACTCTTGAGATTTTTCCTCGATTTGTTTAGCCTTCTTCTTAGCTACTTTTAAAACTTTTTCTTTATCTAAATCGGCTAATTCTGTTTTTATTTCTTCTATTTTAGTTTCGATGTTTTCCCTTACTTCTTCAGCATCGACTTCTTTTAACTTAGCGATCAACTCATCAATTTTTTGCTTTAATTCTTTTCTTGTCTCTGATCCTTTCTTAGGCGCAAATAAAACTCCTAGTCCAGCACCAACAAGAGCGCCTGTTAAAAATTTACCAAAACCACGACGTTTTTTTTCTTTACTCATCTTTATCACCTTTCCTTTTTCGATTTAACAACCAAGTAATACCATTTGAAATCGATGTCGCAATTTTATCACTAAACGAATTGATAACATCGGTAGTGTTGTCAATCATGTCGAATAAGCCATTTAATTTATTGACTTTAGTATCGACATTATCGATGATACGATTGACTTTATTTAAGGTGCCTATAACCTTGATCATGGCAATAGTAGTTGCTATTACTAGTATAATCAAAGCCAAAAATAATATTACTAAAAAAAACTCCTTTATATCGATCACCATCGCTTATTCTCCCTTCTCATACATACTGTCGATCATGTCAAACAACTCACTTTCAGTCAAAACTGAATCTTTTTTTGAATCTAATTCATCTTCGATCATATTAACATCATCTTCAATAATGTTAATAGGTTCATCTTTGTCCTCGACTAATTCGTCAAACAGATCATCATCTTTTATCTCGTCGTTAAAAAGGATTGAATTATTGCCAGCTAAAGTGTTTTCCAATTCATCTTCTAAAGTACCATAAGCTTTTTTTCTAACTTCGTCGATCGTCGCACTTAAATTTAAACGTTGATTTTTACTTTCTTTAGACAAGGTTATATCTTCTTTATTATAGTTTTTATCTAATACACCATAAACAGGAGAAATAATCGGTGTTGGTTTAAAGCTTTTTCTTTCATCTTTCAATTTTGTCTGTTCCTTTAAATAACTAGACTTCACTTCTTTTTTAGGTTGTTCTAGTTCCTTAAAATAGGCATCATCAAAGAATATCGGCGTAGCTTTTTCTTCGACTTTGACAGTTGGTTCTTCTGGTTCTTGCTTTGCAGGAGCTGGTATTTCAACCTGAATAACTTCGCTTTTAATCGGTTCCTCCACCTCATCTGTAAATAAATTTTTCATTTTATCAAGTAGACTCATTTATTCCACCTCATCTTCTAATTTTAAAAAGTTGTCTGTTTCCTTTTTTGAAGTAAAGATATCGTACTTTTCTTCACTCACCAAAAACTCTTCATCTAAAATAACTTTTATAACGTTATCATTAAATTTTACCGTTGATAAAATATATGATGTATTTAATACTATATCGTTAATATCATCACGATCGGCTAAAACTTCTATCTTTGAGTAATTATACATAAACTCGATAAAATATCGGCCATTGTCCTGTTGGTTTATCTCTAAATAACCTTGTTTGCCATTAATATCTATCTTTCGTGAATAATAGGCATCAGGATCTACAACATACTCTTTCGATATGTTGTGATAATAACTTATGATATCGATATATAGATAATAATAATTACCATTAGAATAAAGAACATCATTATAATCAGCTGTGTCTATATAAGAAACACCACGCGGAACATAATATTTGTAGCCCTTACCAATTTGATTATATAAATCATTATTTTTTGACAAAATAACACTTACAATATTATCGACACTATTTGTATCTATTCTAACAACTGAACAGCCACATAATAGAAGTAGACAAGCAAGCAGTAACATTTTTTTCATACGTTTCACCTACTCAATATATATTATAACAAATTTAGCAAGAGTTTAGCAAGAAATTTACTTATTTTTGTCAAATTCGTGTACAGCTGACAACTGATAAATTGGCAACCCTAAATTATGAAACTTTCGTTCATATTCAGTAGCAATATTATCATCGTCTAAATCAGAATATAAATCTAATTTGACTTTAGAAAAAACATAACCATTTTGACTTAACGTTACCAATGAGTATGCAAATAATTTTTGATTATCCGTCTTCATCTCGATAACATAATCTTTTTTAAAGATATTGCTATATTTATCTAGAAAGATAGGACTGGTCAATCTTCTATCAGCATGTTTTTTCTTAGGCCAAGGATCAGAAAAATTTAAATATATTTTAGTTATTTCTTTAGTGAATACTTCATCGATTGTATTTGCATCGATATTCATAATTTTTAAATTATTTAATTCGATATTTTCCAATTTTTTGATAGCCTTAACTAAAACACTAGCATATTTTTCAATACCGATAAAATTAATGTGAGGATTTTTAAGCGCTTTATTAATTAAAAAATCTCCTTTTCCCATTCCAATTTCTATTTCAATAGCATTATCATTACCAAACAACTTAGACATTTTGCCACGATAATCTTTCGGATTTATAACAAAATATCTACTAGCACCTATTATATCATGTGCTCCTTTTATATTTCTTAATCTCATAAATTCACCTAAGATAATTATACACCAAAATATAATTAAAGCATATAATTAATTAGAAACAAAAGGAGGAAATTATGAAAAAAGATAGAAACTGTAATGGACAATATCCAGTATACAATATGGGAATGATGGGAGGAATGCCTATTGCCCCTATCATGCCTATCCCAAATCAAATGCCTTACCAATCTAATCAAATGTACTATCCAACACAAACTAACTTTCAAAATGACAACCAAGAAAACTTTATGGCACAATTAAGCAACTTGGAAAAAAGAGTAAGTACTTTAGAAGGTATAATTAATTCAAATAATTCATATAACACATCAAATTATCAAATGATGTAAAAAAAACCAACTACATTTTAGTTGGTTTTAATGTTTAAAATAAGCCAAATTTAAAGCTTCGTTAATTATATTATCGACTATTTTATAGTCTTCGATCAACTTAGTACATTTTGTCTTATCGATCTTATAAAGTGCTTTAATTAATTTTTTATCACAATTTAAACTTAATGAATATGCTAGATAACTACCCCAAACCTTTTCATCCGGTAACATTTCTAAATCGACTTTAGAAAGATCACCCATAAATCTTTTTAAAGCTAATAGCTTAAAGTATTCTTCGTTACCATTAGCTGTTCTTTCAAAGAAAACAGCAAAGCAACCAAAAGAAACAATCGCTAATAAAAAGATAACAATCGAGGAGAAATAAGTATCTTTATCAAGAAGAAAAACCCCTAAAAATATCCCGATAATACTATATATCAATCCTGCTGTTTTAATTACTGTGACATTAGCATAATAACCTTTTGCTAAAGCTAGATCATTAGCGACATTAAACCAATTTGAATAAAGATTTAAAAACCGCTCAGAATTATTTTTAGCTTTATTTTTAAACTCATTAAATGTTATTTCTTTTTGATCCTCAAATAAAAATTTTAACATTTTATCTTCGACATCCGTTAAATCTTTAGTCTTTTTTTGACTGAAAATGTATTCTTCATCCACTTTTTTTAACGTTATTATCTTTTTATCGATCATACTTAAAATTGTAGCTACAAAATCAGCATTAGTAATTTTTTTTCGCAATATATAACCACTGATAAACGGTTCATACAAAGGAAGATCAGTAAAGTATTTATCTATAAATTCTTCTTTGTTACCGTATTTTTTATATATTTGATAAATTATAACCATAATACCTACTAACCAAAGCGCTAGTATACTTGTTAAAATAACCTTTGAAATAACTTCCCTTCGTTCAATTTTAGGTTCTGCATTCATCAATCTAATTAATAATTGCGTTTTTAATTCATCATCATCTCTTAACAAAGATACTGCCTGATAAGCTAGATCATAATCACTTCGATCGTAATTTTTCTCGACAACACTAACTAAATTATAGGCTGATTCTTTTAACTTGTTATATTCACTATTACCATCGATTTCAGGTCCAGAAATTAATTTTTCCTCGATTTTTTCGATTTGCTCTAAAACGGTTTGATGCGATTTTTTATCAGCATCGATAATGCCTGCATCGAAGATAATTCTAAAATCAAGATCCTGTGATTCTTTTAAATGAGGAATACTAATTTTTACTGTTTCTTGATCGATAACATCGATCGTCTTATCGAAATTACCATGTACCCAAGTTTTTAATAAATCTTGATTACCAGCAATATGGATAGTTATTTCTAAATTATCGATCGTTTCTTCCATATCTTTAAAAAGATACATCGTAAGTTCAGAAATATCTTCATGATTGATAACCATATTTTCTAAAGTATAGCTAAGATAAAAATCTTTGTTCATCTTACTTGGGTTATAAATTTTATATTTTTCACCGTTAGTTAATGCGGTGATCGTATAAACACCATGTTGACCTTTGATAGCTTTATTATCTTCTTTAAAAAGGTCACCATTTTCCTTTAATTCGGCAAAAGAATCAGTCGTCGTAAAGTTGATAGCTCTAACCTCTAATAAAGAAACAGCGTCACCATCATATAATTTTCTATCAACGGCGATAATATTATTACCATAGTAACCATTGTAGTTATCCTGATAATAAATATTTCGTTCGATACCATTATAAATACCAGACATTTTAAAAGCTTCGATCACTGTCACATCGCCATTTTCTAAAATGGTTAGATCAACTCGATAATCTGTAATGTTATACTGAGCATGGACAAACGGTAAATATCCTAAAAAGCACAGAAAGAAAAATATTATTTTTTTCATATTAACCTCTTAAAAAAAGCTTACTTTAGTAAGCCTAAAACTGCACTTTTGGCACTTCTTTTGAAGCGGCGTCAGTTTCAAAAAATGCTTCAGGTTTGAATTTGAATATCGAAGCCACAATGTTAGAAGGAAACTGTTCTATTTTGTCTTTGTATTTTAAAACAGCATCGTTATAAAATTGTCTAGCATATTGAATCTTATCTTCAGTTTCTTTCAAATTGTTTTGCAGATCCATAAAGTTTGTGTTAGCTTTTAAATCTGGATAAGATTCAGCAACTGCAAACAATCTACCTAATGCTCTAGATAATTCTCCATCAGCTTTGATTTCTTCTTCAGTAGTCTTAGCATCAGCGATTCTATTTCTAGCTGCGATGACATTTTCTAAAGTTTCGCTTTCGTGTTTAGCGTAACCCTTGACAGTCTCGACTAAGTTAGGAATTAAATCTGCCCTTCTTTTAAGTAATACATCAATTTGTGACCATTGATCCTTCACTTTATTTCGTAAACTAACTAAAGAATTGTAAGTACCAGCTACAAAAAACACCAATAACAAAACGATAGCGCCGATTACGATTAAAGCAATTAACCATCCTTCCATATCTCTTACCTCCATTATCATTATATAATATTTTTTTATAAAAATAAATACATATTTTAATTATTTTTAAACAAAATAATTTTTGAAAGGACTGATTTTATGGATATTAGTATTCGAAAGCATATTAAAAAAAATTTTAAAGGAGCTAAAACAGATGAAATAAAAGCCTCTATTGAAGCTTCAATTAAAGAAAATGATGAAATTACTTTACCGGGTTTAGGCGTTTTTTTTGAGCAATTATGGTCTAATAGTGATGAGAATAGTAAAGAATATATCTTAAATACATTAGAAAATTCATTAAAATAACAAAAAAAGGTTGACAAAATCAATCTTTTCAATTAGTATATATAGTACCAATTCGAAATGAATTGGTGCTAGTATCACACTAGCCAACCCCTTTTTATTCTTTTATGCGAACTATTCCTCAGGGGGGAATAGTTCTTTTTGTTTAAATTAATTATAATATACAAATAGTCACTAGTCAAAACATTTCTGTTTCAAATATGTCAACTTTTGTCAATCCTGTTTTAAAGCAATTTTATTTTTAGATATTTCTTCTAATGCTCGCCCAATCGGTTTTTTAGAAACATATTCATATTCTTTTAATTGATAATGTTTAGTTTCTTCGATTTCGTGAGCTCTTTTAGCCACAATGTTTACTAATAAATACTTTGATCCAACTTGATTAAGTAGCTTGTCGATAGATGGATAAATCATTTTAATCACCTTCCTATATTAATAATAGTTCAAAAAAATAAAATTGACAATAAATATCTGATAATTTGACATTATTTTACACTATCGTTAATCCCTCTAAGTATCTCAAACATTGCCCATGTATCTTGTTGGCAATACTCAACTAACTTTTGATATTTGTATTCATATTCTACTTTATCCATCTGTTTAAATTTAGCATAAGTAACAAGCGCCTGCACACCATTGGCTATCTCCATATTTTTATATGATAAATTGCTAAATAATGGGAGTATTTTTTTTATCGAAAACGATCCTTGCATATCTTCGTGATAATAATTAAACAAAGATGCTTCTTCTTTAGAGTAGCCTAGTTCTTCATATAATTTACTTTTGGTCTTAACAATATTCATAAGATCAAATATTCGATCTCTTACTTTTAATAAATCTTGTTTATATTGCGGAAAAATATCAGCTAATTCTTTCAATCTAGTTTTTTCAAAAGACTCATTATAGACCAAGACTGTTCCTTCATTGCCAATATGTGCTAGTAGTTCTTTGATTAATTCTTCACGATGATCGGCTTGATCTTTAGCTAAATAGCCATAGTGATCTTTAAATTTATCGCATACTCCTCTTTCTTTTTCGATATGTAAAGAAAACTGGAAAACTGACTGTGTATAAGGCTTTTCTCCTTTAAAACGAGGTAATGGACAGGGGAATGTTTCAAAATCTAAATGATAAATCGGATAGATTATCTGTTTGATGCCATCAGTTATTTTCCGTTTATCAAAATAAGGTGTATGCGTTTTTACTACCTGTTTTTGAATTAAATTTTTCTTTCGGTTTAAATAATTATCAGGTACATCTAACATGTTAGTCATTCCATCGTTTATCAAATCATAGACATTATACTTTATGTCACCATCTTTAAAACCATGATGATTATCTAAATAAGTCAAAATCGAATTTTTTTCTGGAAGTATATCCCAACACATCTTCAAATATTCGCATTTAGTTGTCTTCTTTTTTTCACAAAACAAGCCGATCGGACATCTAGAATTATCTAATTGACGAATATATCTTTCAACTTTTTTTCGTTCAATATCGATAAGATCCATATAGTCTTTGGTAATGCTAGTTAAATCAAAATAAGTGATGATGTCGTTTTCATCATTTGTCTCGTATAAAGGAATACCTTTTTCATATTTGCCAGTAAAAACATAATCGGCATTCAAGACAGCTAAATAATACTTGATATCACCGATTTTGGCTGAACGATCAGTCTGTTTTAGATCGTTTTCGATGATATATCTTTGGACCGCTAAATCAAAGACATAATGACCGGCTGGATCTAATTTGTCAAATAACTTTTGCCGGCTGTTATAATACTTTGGTTTTAAAGCGATACCGAAATCTTCTAATGGATAATAAATGCCATCTTTTTTTTGAAAAATGGAATCATAACCATCCTCACCATAGCTAATATTTAGAAATTTCTTACTGGTAGTAGCTTTTACTTCGATAATATTAAAATGATCAGCGACCTCATTATAAATATCTGTATAACAGATATATCTAATTCCGTTTATTTTACAGTCAAAACTTTCTTGATCTTGAGTATTATAAGCATACTTAAATGTTCCTTTAAAATATTTAGGAGCTAACTTACCTGCTAATATTTCAATCTCATTATAATAAGGTAACATAACCTCTAATTGTTCGTCGACAACGTTACTATTTTCTTCAAGCATAATGCCTAAAAGTTCTTTTATTTTTTCTTCTTCTTCTTCCTTGCGATATTCTTCTAAAGTAACTGATTTAGTTAATATTTCTTCCTTTAAATCATCTAAAGCCACATAACGTGGGCAACGACTATAATTGATAAATTTAGTTTTTGTTATTGCCATACTTCACCTTCAAATCATTATATATTTCATCGATTTTTAAAGCATCGTAAACTCTTTTGTTTAAATGTTTGTCCATCATATTATAAATTAAGCTTCTAGTGGTTAACCAAACACCTGTGACTTTAAAGATAAGGTTACCTCTAATAATAAAATAATGATAAATATTGTCTTTGATTAGGAAAGGATTTTTGATTTTTTTATCGTTGATCGTCCACTCTTCATCGTTGATATCCCCTTTTAAAGTTCCAATTTTATTTAAAGTCGCAAATTCAAAAATACCAGCTTCATTAATGATAATTAAATTATCGTCAATGATTAATGATCTTTGATAAGTTTTTAAATTGTTCATCTCAGCGACAATTAATTCATTATCAGAATATATTTTTACTTGACGAAAGGGGTTAGCTAATTTACCATATCGATCATAATTAACTAACAATTTAAATACTGCAAGAGTATTAAATACTACTAAAACAATAAAAAGCATTCCTAAAGCTATATTAAGAAGTGAATTTAACATGAAATGGTTTAAAATTTTTAAAACAATAATGGGAAAGATTATTACATATAAAATTGCTAGACTATATACTAAAAATTTTTTTAACCTACTCATATTAACCACCTATATTAATGATAACACATCTAAAACAATAATAAAAGTACTGAATTTTAATCAGTACTTATTTTTAACTATTTTAATCAATTCCATTATCATTAAAACTAAAGTAAAGATCTTTACCAATAATGATATGATCTAAAACTCTTATCCCTAACAACTGACCGGCTTCTTTTAATTGCTTAGTCATAATAATATCGTTATTTGAGGGATTAACATTACCGCTTGGATGGTTGTGAACACAGATAATACTAGAGGCACTTGATAAATAGGCCTCTTTAAATATTTCGCGTGGATGAATTAAACTTTCATTAATGGTGCCGATAAATAACAGTTTATCCTTGATAATATGATTCTTGGTATCTAAATAAACACAATAAAAGTGCTCTTGTTTTTGATCGTTTAATTTATCTTTATAGTATTCATAAATACTATCTGAGGAATAAACTTTAATCTGATTAATGCAAGTTATTTTTTCGTTTAATCTCTTTCCTAATTCGATGGCCGCTAGAATTTCACAAGCTTTAGCTTGACCGATCCCTTTAATTTTAATTAAACTTTCTAAACTGATGGTTTTTAGATTATTAATATCATCTAACTGTTTTAAAATGTTACTAGCTAACACCTTAACTGAATAATCTTTAGTTCCTGTTTTAAGCAATATCGCTAACAGTTCCTCATTGCTTAAATACTCAACTCCTTTAGCGAGCAATCTTTCGCGAGGTCTTTCGCTTAATGGAATATCTTTAATTAAAACACTCATAAAACCTCCTTCATTCTTTATATTTACTTAAGACTTGTTTACATATTTCCTTAATTGTATCTTCGTCATTGGTCTCTTTTAAAACCATATCATATTGTTTTAGAGAATCAATAAAAGTGCTATCTGTTAATGTTGTCGTTTTGATGATGGTACTTATTCCTTCATCTTTATAGTATCTTTGAATTTTATCGACATTTTCGCTATCTAAACTGATGCCAACATAAACATAATACATATTATCGATAACACTATAAATATAATCGGTTAAATTAGAAGTGTTTTCTTGCATACTTTCCATACTTGAATAAACTCCTTGTTGAATTAAATAGGCTGTTTCTTGTTTTTTAAAAACAGGGAAAACATCAGTATTTTCATATTCTTTTAACATATAAAAAGACAACAAAAAACCGACCAATAAAGATACAATAACAGTTAATAGATATTTTTTCATATTCTCACCATTACTATCATACCCTATTGTTCGGTCAAAATTTGTCGAATTCTATTTTATTAATTCATTTATTTTAACAGCAATATCATTGACATGTACATCAAAGACTTGACCAGTCTCTCTAATTTTTAGTTCGACTAAACTGTCTTTAGCTTTTTTACCAACAGTAATTCGATAAGGAATACCGATCAAATCCATATCGTTAAACTTAACCCCTACTCTTGCATTACGATCATCTAAAATAGTCGTTATATTATTTCGATTTAAATCATTATATAAAGCATTAGCAATCGCTTTTTGTAAATCGTCATCCTTATCGACTAACACAATAGCTACTTTAAAAGGTGCGATACTAAGTGGCCAAATGATACCGTGTTCATCGTTTCTTTGCTCGACGATACTCGCCATAATACGCCCCAAACCAATGCCATAACTTCCCATGACAACAGGTTTTAAATTATTACTTTCATCTAAATAACTTAACCCTAAGGCTTTAGAATATTTTGTTCCTAATTTAAAGATATTACCTATTTCGATGCCGTTTTTAAAGTATAATTTTTTACTACACTTTGGACAAGTATCAAATTCTTTAACATTTTTAATATCGCCAACATAATCGTATTCAAAATCAGAAGTGTTGACATTTTTATAATGATAATCTGTTTTGTTAGCTCCGACAATATAATTGTATTTATATAAAATATCGTTATCGATAACTATTTTTGCTTTTAAACCGATTGGACCAGCAAAGCCAACTTTAGCTTGGGTAAGTTGTTCAACTTCTTCAAAACTAGCTAGTTCTATTTTAGTGCCGTTTACTAATTTGCGTAACTTAGTTTCGTTAATTTCACGATCACCACTAACTAAACAAGCATATAAAACATCGTCTATTTTATAGATCAATGTTTTAACAAACTTGGTCTTATCTTCTTTTAAAAAGTTAGAAATTTCTTCGATAGTTTTAGCATTTGGTGTATAGACTAATTCTTTTTCTTTAGGTTTTTCAGCTTTTTCTTTGTTGATAACACATTCACTTACTTCGATATTAGAAGCATAACCACAATCACATAAAACTAATATATCTTCACCGATATCAGTAACAGCTTGAAATTCTTCACTTAATAGTCCCCCCATCACACCGGTATCGGCTCTAACGATGCGGTAATCGATTCCCATTCGATCAAATATTTTTTTATAAGCTTCCATCATTTTTTGGTAAGATTGATCTAAACCTTCTAAATCAGTATCAAAACTATAAGCATCTTTCATGAAAAATTCTCTTACGCGGATCAATCCAAACCTTGGACGTGGCTCATCGCGATATTTGCTACCAATCTGATAAAGATTAAAAGGTAAATCTTTGTAAGATCTGATCTTCATTTTAGCAGCTTCGACAAAAAATTCCTCATGAGTAGGACCTAACACTAAAGAACGGTTATAACGATCTTTTAATCCAAACATTGAATTACCAAAGTTTTCCCTTCTACCACTGTTGATATATATTTCCTCTGGCAATAAATTCGGCATCAACAGTTCGTTAGCTCCTATCTTGTTCATCTCCTCACGGATGATATTTTCGATATTTTTTAAAACTTTTAGTCCTAGTGGCATATACATATAAATACCATTTCCTATTTTTTTGACCATGCCACTTTTTACTAATAAATTTCCGCTTACAGTTTCTTCGTCTTTAACATCTTCTCTAAAAGTATAGAAAAAGTTTTCACTTAATCGCATACAATTCACCTCAACAGTCTAATTATATCATATTTCAATCAAAAGAGTACTTAAACTATCTAATTTTTTATTTTAAATTCTCAAAACCACTTCGTTTGAATAACTTTTCTAACTCATAATTAGTAAAAGTGATAACGGTTGGTCTTCCATGTGGACAATTAAAAGGATTATGGCATTTGCTTAAATCGGAAATTAAAGCTCGCATTTCATCGAGTGAAATTTCGGTATGAGCTTTAATACTGGCTTTACAAGCTAAAGTAGCAGCTAAATGATCGTTAAATTTAGCTAAATCAAAATTCTTTTCTTTATTGATGATTGCTTCGACTATTTTTTTGATCTGTAATTGTTCAAAACCGTCTGTCAACCAAGTCGGATGAGCTTTAATAATAATGGAATTAATTCCAAACTCAGCTATCTCAAATCCCATATTTTTAAGTAAATCAAAATTCTCTTTTAAAATAATATATTCCTCATTGGATAATTCGATCGTCATCGGTAGCAACATAACTATATTTTCTTTAGAAGGATTAGCTAATTTATCTTTAAAAATTTCATAATTAACTCTTTCTTTAGCAGCGTGTTGATCGATCATATACATACCGTTATCGTTTTGACAAATAATATATGTTCCATGAACTAAACCGATCGGATACATCAAAGGAAACCGCTCTTTATCTTCTATGATGGTCTTGATATCTTCAGGTTCTTCCTTAACGCTAAAATCTAAAGAAATTTCTTCATATTTAGGTTTATTAGAATAATCTATTTTTAAATCTTGCGTAAAGTTTAAATTATTATCGTTAAAATTGTCATCGTTAACTTCAATTTTGGGCATCTCGACTTGAGGTATCAAAGTTTGATGATTTAACCTCTTAGTAATTATATTTTGAATTAGCTGTTGTAATTCTTCAAATTTACTAAATTTAATATCCATCTTAGTCGGATGAATATTAACATCGACTAAGCTAGGATCTAATTCGATGTTGATAACGACAATCGGATAACGATTATCCGGTTTATATGAATGATAGCTATCGTTTATCGTTTTGTTTAATTCTTGATTTCTTACTACTCTACCATTAACTAAAGTTACCATATGATTACGTCCTGATCTATTTACTTCGGGTAGACTAATAAAACCATTTATAATATAATCATCATCTTCGCCATTTATTTCTAACATTTTACGTGTAACATCCATACCATATATTGCACTTATCGTTTTAAGTAAATTATTAGAACCATCAGTTTTCAAAATAACATTGTTATTATTAATTAAAGTAAATCTAATTGCCGGATGAGATAAAGCAATTTTATTAACATAGTCAGTGATACTAGCTAGTTCAGTATATAAACTTTTCATGTGTTTAAGACGAGCTGGTGTGTTATAAAATAACTCGCTTACTTCGATAACGGTTCCTTTTCTAGCATCGGCATTTTCTACTTTGATTAGTTTACCACCTTTAATATGAACTAAAGTACCTATTTCTTTTGTACTAGTCTTAAGTAAAACATTACTAACAGAAGCGATACTAGCTAAAGCTTCTCCTCTAAATCCTAAAGTATTAATGTTATATAAATCGGTCTCATCCATTATTTTACTTGTTGCATGACGACTAAAAGCGATAACCGCATCTTCCCTATCCATACCAGTACCATCATCAGTTACTTTGATTAAACTAGTTCCTGCTTCTTTTAATTCGATCTTTATTTCACTACTACCAGCATCGATACTATTTTCGACTAATTCTTTAACGACAGAAGCACATCTTTCGACAACTTCTCCAGCAGCTATTTTATTGGCTAGAATCTCATCCATTACTCTTATTTTACTCATATACTTCACCTAACTAATATTATAACAAAAAAGTGACGATAAATCACTTTTTTTGCTTTAAATCATAAACAAATCTGTATTATTATAAATATTACAATAACAACATATTTAATTAATTTTAACACACATTTTTTAAGTCAAACTCATTTGTTTTGAAAATATTATGATGAGAAACGACGTAAGAATTTAAAAAATTTCACTTTTTGAAACTTTTACTAATAAGAGTACTATCAAAAAAATTTTCTAAGTATTCTAACTCACCTGTCATTGCACTAACAATCGATCCATTCATTAAGTTTTTTTTATCAAGTTCATCGACATTAGAAAAATCCAAATCATAATTAAGATCATAATTTTCTTTAAGTAAAACGACTATTTGTCTTAAATACTCGCGCATCAAACGACCATTACCTTCTCTAAATGGATGAATGATATTTAATTCCGCATAATAATAAGCTAAAAAGGAAACGATATCTTCTTTATTTTTTAACTTATGAATGTCTTTTTTTATTTTCTTTAAAATATTTGTCAAACTTTCAATGATAAACTCAGGACGACAAAATGGAGTATTTCCTTTTGTTATATTTTCCCTTCTTATCTTTCCGGCAAAAGAATAAACATGTTCAAAAATTTCTTTGTGCAACTGACAAATATAATCAATACTAAAAAGAACTTGCTCCTTTGGAATTTCTCGCATTTGAATTTTGGTCAACATTAAAGCACTAACTCGCCTTTCGATAATATCCAATGTTTCTTGATCGGTAACATTATAATTGTTTAATAATACTTCAGAATCTGAATAACAATATTTAGATTGATAATTAGCTAGATTATCGTCGTTTTTTGTCATTAATCTTTTCTTTATCTTCCATAACTATATCATATAATAATGATCCGATCGCATTTGAACCCAAATCGTTTTGATGGCGAAAATAGACATCGGCAATTAAATTTTTTTCTTGTTTAGAAATATCTTTACCTTCAATATTAATATTACCAACTGCTTTTTCTACTTCTTGTGATATTTTCTCATCAGACATATAATCACCCAAAACGATTATATCAAATATTTAAATTCAAGACAAGTTGTGTAAAAATTGATTAAAAAAACTCATCATTTTAGATGAGCTTAAAAACCTCTATTTCTTAAGAATGATGGCACTTCTGTATCATCTTCGTCTTCCTCATTAGATGGATTAGGTTTCGTATTAGGATATGTATGCAAGGCTTGACCTTCATCTTCAAAACCTGTGGCAATAACTGTAACGATCAATTCATCATTTAAGTTTTCATTGATAACTGCTCCAAATATTGTATTGATATCTGTATTAGCACTTTGTCTAATAACTTCCGCAGCTTCTTCTACTTCGAACAATGTCAAGTTAGAACCACCTGTAACATTGATAATAGCATCAGTTGCACCACTTATACCAGTTTCAAGCAAAGGACTAGTTACTGCTTGTAAAGCGGCTTCTTTAGCACGATCTTCACCAACACCCATACCGATACCAATTAAAGCATTTCCTCTTTTTTCCATTACCGTTTTAACATCGGCAAAGTCTAAGTTGATAAGTCCAGCTACCGCAATCAAATCACTGATCGATTGTACACCCCTTCTTAAAACATTATCTACTTCTTTAAATGAATCTAACAAAGGAGTTGTCTTGTCGATTATCTCTCTTAAACGATCGTTAGGTATAACAATTAATGTATCAACATGTTTTTTTAATTCTTCCAAGCCTGCAACTGCCTGTTGCATTCTTTTTCTACCTTCAAAACTAAATGGCTTAGTAACAATACCAACTGTTAAAGCCCCTAAATTTTGAGCAATATCGGCAATGATTGGTGCGGCTCCAGTACCGGTACCACCACCCATACCACAAGTAACAAACACCATATCAGCACCTTTTAAAGCTTCCTCAATTTCATTTTTGTTCTCTAAAGCTGCCTCTTTACCAATTTGCGGATTAGCTCCAGCACCCAAACCATTCGTTAAATCTGTTCCAATTTGAATTTTAATTGGTGCTTTTGATTTATTTAATACTTGCAAATCAGTATTAGCGACAATGAAATCGACGCCTTGAACACCAGATTCTATCATACGATTTACAGCATTATTGCCTCCACCGCCAACTCCAATTACTTTAATATTAGCTAATTGATCCATTTCTAATCCAAACATGTATATCCTCCCTTATTCGCCAAAGAAATATCCAAATAATTTACCTAACATTGAATCGTTTGTATTCTTTCTAGGTGTCGATAAAACTTCCATTTCATCACTACTTATCATTGAATAATCTTTTCCTTTTAATTTAAGTTTATTTACAAAATAAATTATGTTGCCGATAGCCGAAGAAAACTTATTGTTTCTTAACCCAATCAGATTTACACTACCTATTATAGCACATTTTCCTAATTTTTCTCTACAAATTTGACTAAAATTAGCCATATTTGTAATTCCCCCAGTTAGATAAATAACTTCTGGTTTGTGAGAAGTCAATCTATTCAATTCTTGAATCGCCATTGTCAATATCTCATCTAAACGGGAAATAACGACCTCACTTAATTCATATTGATTTACTTTAATAACTTGTCCATCTTTAGTTTGAACCTCTTTGAATTCATTTAAAGATGCACTGCTTCGACTAGCCGAAGAAAATTTTTCTTTTAAATCACGAGCTGTTTCTAAATCAACTTTATACATATAAGCAATGTCACTATCCACATTACGACTTCCCATATTGACGATGCCATGCTTAACAATTATTCCTTTATTATATAAAGATACTTCTGTTTTTTCAGCTCCGATATTGATAACCGAACTAATGCAATTATCGATCTTTTCATCTCTAAATGTATTTATATCGCCAATACATCCTAAGGATATGTCGATAACTTCAATACCGATACTGTTAAGCATGTTGACAACTGAGTAAATATTTTTTTTAGGAGTTGTCGCTAAAATTGCGCGAGTTTTTAAAGTGTTGCTATGTTTATTTAACGGATCTTTAGTTATTTCGTTATCCAAAGTAAAATCAATCGGAATAATCGTAACCATTTCTTTAGTATAATCGACATGATTTTTCATAGCTGCTTGAAAAACATTAATAACATCTGAACTAGTGACCATTTTTTCTTCGTTAGTTATATTTATTTCACCTTTGATCATGTTAAATTCAGCAAAATAACTAGGAATAATAGCAATAACTTTTTTTATCTTAAAGCCTAACATCGATTCTATTTCGTTAAAACCACTTTTAATACTGTTTTTAACACTTATGACATCGTTTATTAAACCTTTTTTTACTCCTTTTGCTTTGACAGTAGAAGTCGCTAAAAGATTATATCGTCCACGATATAATTCACATACGACTATTTTAATGCTATCTGAACCAATATCAACACATGTATATATATGACGCAATTCGTTCACCTACTATCTAACATTATTATACAATAATTTTTTTTAAAAGAAAAGATAAATTATTCAATAATTTCAAAATTATTACCATAATCTAAATATAGTATACCCTTTTTAGCTGGTAAACTCTCTAAAATAGATAAATATTTATTCATTTTATCAAATGTACTGATATTAACATAAACATAATTACCATCGCTCATCGTAAGTAGAAAACGATTATCATCCACATCATTTGGTGAAAATTCGATCTCTGAAATACGTTTTAAAACTGTTTCATCTAATTTACCCATCGAAGAAACAAAGTCATCATAGCAAGCATCTGTAATATAATTTAAAACTGTCGGAACTGCATACTTAGTATCGATAGCTGTTCCATCTAATAAAACTGTTTTTTTATCAAAACTATAATAAAATAAAGGACGATTTTCGTAAACTTCGATATAGACATCAGTAAACCATTTTTTAGTGACTTTAACATCTTTAATGAAAGTCTGTTCTTGTAAACGTTTTTCAATTTCAAAACTAGGATTAGTAAGACTAGCTGGATAATCACTAATACCAGCCCACTCAATGATCTGTTGATCAGTTAAATAATTGTTATTAAGAACATAAATGTTAGTAATTTTTAGATTGAATAAGGCAAAGATAGAAAAACAAATAAACAAAACGACAAGCAAAAAAATCAAAACACGGTCATATCTAATTTTTCTTTTACCTTTTTTTATTTGTTTACCTTTCTTATTCATCTATTTTCCCTCTAATCTACAAATTCTTGTTCAACTATTAAATCGATATCATATTTTTCTTTAACTTTTTCTTTTATTTCTTTAATTAATTGTCTAATGTCACTGGCTTTAGCATTATTTTTATTGATAATAAAATTAGCATGTTTTTCGCTGACATAAGCGCCACCGATATTTTTTCCTTTATATCCTAATTCTTCGATTAACCGACCTGCAAAATCATTGCTAGGATTTCTAAAAACACTGCCAGCTGATGGATATTCTAATGGTTGAGTAATTATTCGTCTTTGTTTTCTTTCTTTTATTACATCTAAAATCGCATTAGAGTCACCTTTTCTTAAAATAATTTTAGCTTCTAAGCAAATATAACCCGGATTTTCTTGTAAAAAACTACTGCGGTAATGAAAGTTTAAATCTTTGTTATAAAGCGTTTTAACCTTTAAATCAGGAGTTAAAACTTTGATTTCACTTACGATATACCCCATATCTGATTTATAAGCTCCTGCATTCATGTATACTGCCCCACCGACTGTCCCTGGGATACCAGAAGCAAATTCCAAGCCGACTAACCCTAAACGAGCAACTTTTAAACTTAGTTTAATTAAATTATAACCTGCTCCTACTATAACAATATTGTCGTTTATTTCTAAATTGTTAAATTCATCTAATTTAATGATAACTCCTTCGTATGTATCATCACTAAATATCAGATTAGAACCGTTGCCAACTATTTTATATTTAATGTTTTCTTTTTTTAAGTAATCCAATAATTTTATCAATTTATCTATATCTTCAGGATAAACTATGGCTAGAGCCTTACCACCAACTTTATAGGTCGTATATTCACTCATTTTTGGATTTTTGATGATTTTTCCTACTTTTAGTTTTTTTAACACTTCGATCATTTTTTACTTCCTATCTATTAAATTTCTAATATTATCATATATTATTGTCGCACTATTTGAAACCTGTAATTCGCCTAATTTCTTTTTCATATTATCGAGTTTAGCGACATCGTAAAGCAAATTATCGACTGTTCTAACGATAATATCTCCTTTTAAATCTTTTTCTTCGATCATCACAGCCGCATCGTTGTTGACTAAATCTAATGCATTTTTGTATTGATGATTATTTGGTACATATGGACTAGGGATAATAATACTAGGAACTTTTAAAGCGATGATTTCGCTTAACGTACTAGCGCCAGCCCGAGTAATAATTAAATCAGTTTTTTTCATTACTCGCGTAATTTTATCGACATAAGGTACTACTTTAACATTATAAGGAAAATTAATTTGCTTGATTCGATCATAGTCACCTTTACCGGTAACATACAATATTTCATAGTCTTTATTATTAAACAACGACATCGTTCTAATTAGAAAGTCGTTTACTTTACTAGCTCCTAAAGATCCCATTACAAATAAAACAAGTGGTTTATTGTTACTTAGATTAAATTCTTTTTTATCACAGGCAACTACCCCAAGAGCATCTTCACTGCAAGGATTACCGGTTAAAACAACTTTATTCTTTGGAAAATAACAGTTACTTGATTTAAAAGAGATACCGATTAAATCAGCATAGTTACTTAAATATGTATTGGCTTTACCTGGAACTGAATTTTGTTCGTGAATAAATGTTTTATAACCTAATTTTTTAGCTGTTTTAATCACTGGTACGGTCACATATCCACCGACACCGATAACAATATCAGGATTAAAGTCTTTGATGATTTTTTTACAAACTTTATTAGCTTTAATAAGACAGCTTATAACCTTAACATTTTTCAATAATTTTTTGCGGTTAAAGCCATATATTTCGATTTGTTTAAATGGTATACCATACTTTGGAACAATATCTTTTTCCATACGATCGATAGTTCCGATATATAAAAACTCACTGTTGGGTTCTTTTTCTTTTATTTTATTAATAATAGCTAAAGCCGGATAAATATGACCACCTGTTCCTCCAGCGCTTATAATAACTCTCATAATCCACATCCTTATCACTGATTATACCATAATTATATGTTTTTTTAAATGATTAAATGTTACATTATTCAACATAATTCGTATTAAAAAATCAAAAACTAAGTTTTGATTTAACCACCTAACCACGAAAGTAACAACTTAATATCTAAATGACTAAAATAAATAATTAAAACCGCCAAACTTAAAAATGGTCCATACGCTATTTCATGATTTTTCTTTGATTTTAAAATAATTAGCGATATTGGCAAGGCGATGAAAGCTGATAAAAATATGGCTACGACGGCCATTTCAAAGCCGACTACTAAGCCAAATATAAACATCAGTTTAATATCCCCACCGCCAAGAGATTCTTTTTTAAATATAAAATCGCCAAATAATTTTAAGCAAAACATAATCGCAAAAGCAATAATGCCGGATATCAAAGAATGGCATAAAACATTAAATCCTTTGAAAAAATAAATTTCTAACAATAAAAGTAAACCAAAAACAATTAAGACACTATCTTCGATTATCATGTAATAGTAATCACTTAAGACTACGATTATCAACATCGAAACAAATGTAATTGCGATAATCAATTCTTTAGAAAGTCCAAACGATATATAGCAAAGGACAAACAGTATCCCACAAACTATTTCTGCTAATGGATAAAACCACGATATTTTTTTCTTACATTTAGTGCATTTGCCCTTTTGCAGAATAAAGGAGACAATGGGAATTAATTCGTAAGGTCGCAACTTATGATTACAATTTGGACAATGACTAGCTGGATAGACAATCGATTCTCCTTTGGTTAAACGATAAGCTACAACATTATAGAAAGAACCTAATAAGGTTCCTAAAATAAACAATCCTAATATAATACTAAATTCCATGATATTTCCCCCTACATGATCGAATTGTAAAAACTAAACATTGGAACAACGATCGCTAAAACAATTCCGCCAACGACAAATGTTAAAAATAAAATCATAATTGGTTCGATGAAAGTTTTAATTCGCGTTACTGCATTCCGGTGTAATTCCTGATAATAATCGGAAACCTTGCTCATCATTTCTGCTAATTGCCCGGTTCTTTCACCAGTTGTAATCATCTCGTAAGCAGGAACTGGGAAAGCCCAATGGTTTTTAAAAGCTAAGGAAATCCTTTCACCTTTTGCTAAGTTAGTTATCGTATCTAATATCAACATACGATAAATTTCGTTGTTGGTCATTTTATTTAATATTTCCATACTATCAGTTATAAAAACATTATGTGATAATAAAGAAGCAAAGGTTTTAGTAAACATAGTTACTTCGTTATAGATAATAACATTGCCAAATACCGGCATATGCATGATAAACCATTGAATAAATGTTTTAAATGATTTGATGTTTTTGTATAAATAGATAAAAATGACGACAAAAGCAGCGATACCAAGAATTAAATACAAATAATTATTTTTTAAAAAGTCACTAGTATTCATTACAAATACTGTAATAGCTGGTATTTGCGCACCATCGATTCCTTCATAGATACCAACAAACTGTGGAACGACATAGATCATAATAAAAGCTGTTGCAACAATAGATAGAACAAAAATTATTGTCGGATAAGTCATTGCCGTAATCATCTGACGTCTTGTTTTATCGGTTTCAGTAAAGTAATTTGACATATTATCTAATACTTCAGGTAACTCACCTGTCATTTCTGAGGTTTTAACCATATTGATCAAAAGGCGTGGAAATGCTTCTCCTTGTTTATCCATCGCTGTCGAAAAACTATCCCCCATCGTTAAATCATAGATCATCGTTCTAAAAATTCGTTGATATGTTTTATTTTTAAATTGATGGGATAATATTTTTAGTGATTCAACTAAAGTGATACCAGCTTTAATATAAGTCGATAATTGAGTACAAAAGAAAATTAAATCTTTTGTTTTGATTTTCGCTCTATTAGCTTTGTTAGGATTACCATATAATCTTTGAATCCATTTGTTTGTTTCAATACTATATACTTCGTTTCCTTCACTTAGTAAAAATGAGTGAACTTCTACTTTAGAATAAGCTGGAAAATAACCTCTAATAATCTTGCCATCTGGATTTCTAGCGACATACTTATACATGATTTTTTCTTCACTTTTTTCAGCATCAGCACCTTCAAAATCAAGTAACAAAGCCTGACGGTTAATATCTTTTTTATTTTGAGAATTTTTAACAAAGCTGTTGTTTTTAAATAAAGATTTTATTTTAGAAGGGATTTTGCCAATAGCTAAGAAAAAGCCATTTAAATAATCAGAAAATTTCTTCTTTTCTAAAGTAAGATTCTCATTGATATAAATATCGGTCTTGGTTTTTTCTCTTTCTTTCTTTAAAGATTCCTTCCGTTCTTGTTTTTTCTTTTCTTCTTCCTCTTTTTCTTTAGTTCTTAATTCTTCTAATCTTTTGCGGTTTTCTTCTTTTATCTGTCTATTTCTTTCTTTAGCTAAATTTCTTCTTTGTTGTTCTAGTTGTCGTTTAGCTGTTGCTTTCTTTTGTTTTTCATTTAATTTAGCAAGGTTTACAAACAATATGACAAATGGTGCTATAAGACCTATAAAAACATATCTGATAAAACGATAAAAACATCTTGAAATAACTAAAAAACCGAAAAATATATATTTAATAAAACGATAAACAAAAATAAATGGATAAAGTATATAAATCGATAATTTCTTTTTTTCTAAGGTGTTCTTTTTCGTGATATGGATATCTTGACTAGTCTTTTTTCTTTCTTCTTTAAAAGACGGTTTTTTTTCTATTTTTTTAGGTTGTAATTGGGCTATTGGTTTGTTTTCTTTTAATTTTTCTTTAGATATTTTAGGTTGTTCTTGATGAACGACAGATACTTTTTCTTTTTTTTCGCTTGGTTTAAATAGTTTAAACAGCATAACAAAAGGTGTTATTAAACCTATTAAGACATATCTTATAAAACGATAAACAAAAACACATAGATAGATAAAACCAAAGACAATAAATTTAAAAAAATAGCAAAGTGAAGTGACAATAATATTGATAAAGGTAAAGAAAGTAAAGAAAAAACCGACGTTGATATATTTGAAAAACTTAATTATAATTAGCAACAAAAAACGAACCATTCTATAAACATATATAAATGGTATTAGATAAATTGGTTTATTCAAATTATATCACCACACATTCTTTGCCATCCCTTACTCTATACTGATTATACCATAATTTTAAAAAATGTAAAACTTTTTTTGGCAATTTCATATAATATTCTGAAAGGAGGATACACATGAATTACTATCCTTATTACATGGGGATTCCTTATACTTCTTTTTCCCCAATCGCTAAAACAGGTGGATTAAAATCTTTATTGGGTGGTATAAAATGGAGTTCTATTTTAAATGGTACTCAAAAAACCTTAGGCATCGTTAATCAGGCAATTCCGATTATCAAACAAGCAGGTCCTGTGATCAATAATGCTAAAACGATGTTCCGTGTAATGAACGAGTTTAAAAAAGTCGATAATTCTCCAAATACTGTTACTAATAATACAACAGATAATACGGCAACGGATTCTCCTAATATAGAGGAAACGATTGCTGTTTCTAAACAGAATGGCCCTACTTTCTTTCAGTAGTAAGGTTTTAGATATTATGTCATAACAATGAATCATAATTGACATAATTTTCTTAATTTCTAATACGATAACTTTTTGTTTAAACACACTTCCCCCATTGCCAAATAAGTTAAATAGAAACAAAACTTTCTTATGTTATGATCGAAACCTTTAAAGCGACAAATCTCGTAAAAAAAAACCGATATTAATCGGCTTTTTTGTCATTTTAAAATGATTATTTTTTACTATCAGCTTTTTTTCTTAATTCAGTGTTTAATATTTTCTTACGTAAACGGTAACTTAAAGGTGTTACTTCGACTAATTCATCATTATTAATGTAATAAAGGCAATCTTCGAGACTTAAAATTCGTGGTCTTTTTAAAACTACCGTATGATCACTACCACTAGCACGAGTATTAGTTAATTTTTTACCTTTGACAACATTGACAGCCAAGTCATTTTCATGATTGTTCTCACCGACAATCATACCTTCATAAACTTCAGCGCCAGGTTCGATAAACATAATACCACGATCTTCTAATTGCCCTAAAGCATAAGCCGTAGCTTTACCGTTTTCCATCGAAACTAAAACGCCTAGTTTTCTTTGTCCTACTTTTAAACCAGCTAATTTACGATATTCTTTAAATGTATGGTTAATAATACCATATCCTTTGGTCATCGTCATAAATTCGGTCATAAAACCAATCAAGCCTCGTGAAGGAACCACATAGTTTAACCGTACTGAATTACCATGATTGTTCATGTTGACCATTTCTCCCTCACGATCGCCAAGAGCTTCAATAACAACGCCGACATATTCTTCAGGTATTTCGATTGAAACATCTTCGAAAGGTTCACAAGAGATACCATTTATTTCTTTGATAATTACTTGTGGTTTGGATACTTGTAGTTCAAAGCCTTCCCTTCGCATGTTTTCGATCAAGATCGATAAATGTAATTCTCCACGTCCTGAAACGATAAACGATTCATTGTCGTTTGGCGCAACTCTTAAAGAAACATCTTTTTCAGTTTCTTTATATAATCTTTCTTCGATTTTTCTGGCAGTCAATATTTTACCTTCACGACCACAAAATGGACTAGTATTTACGCCAAAAGTCATCTGTAAAGTCGGTTCGTCTATCTTAAGTAAAGGTAGGGCTTCTTCTTGACCTACTGTACAAACTGTCTCGCCAACTTCGATATCTGGTAATCCAGCGATTGCGATGATCTCACCAGCCTTAGCCTCATTAACTTCGATTCTTTTAAGGCCTAAAAATCCATACATTTTTTGAATTCTAAACTGTTTAAATGAACCGTCACTTCTAACACAAGATACTAATTCCCCAACTTTAGCTTTACCTCTTTTAACTCGCCCAATTCCAATACGACCGACAAAATCATTATAGTCTAACAAAGCAGGTTGGAATTGAAAACCACCATCGATATTAACGTTAGGAGCTGGTATATAATTAATAATAGCTTCTAAAATAGGGGTCATGGTGTTTTCTTGTCGTTCTATTTCCGGATGAATACTAGAAGTTCCTGCTAAAGCAGAAGCATATATTACAGGAAAATCTAACTGATCGATATCAGCGCCCAATTCGATAAATAGATCTAAAACCTCATCGACAACTTCTTTAGGTCGAGCAGATGGTTTATCGATTTTGTTAACAACTACGATGGGTGTTACTCCAGCCTCTAATGCTTTTTTTAATACAAATCTAGTTTGAGGCATCGTTCCTTCATAAGCATCTACTATTAATAAAACTCCATCGACCATATTCATAATTCGTTCAACTTCGCCACCAAAGTCAGCATGACCAGGGGTATCTAAAATATTAATACGATACCCATCATAATTAATAGCCGTAGTCTTAGCTAAGATAGTAATTCCTCTTTCTTTTTCTAAATCATTTGAATCCATCGATTCAATATTTTCATTTTCATGAAATGTTCCTGACATCTGTAATAGTTTGTCTACTAAAGTTGTCTTACCATGATCGACATGGGCAATTATTGCAACATTTCTTATCCTTTCCATAAATTCACTCCCAATCAACTAATGAATTATAGCATTTTTAAAATTATTTGTAAAGTTTTATGTTATAATGATAGCGGTGGTTAGTGTGAAATGGATATTTAGTATTTTTATATTTTTATTATCGGCAGTTAATGTTTGTGCTACTGAGAAAATAGAAGTAACTTTAGATAAATGTGTCGATGGCGATACTGCTTGGTTTGTTTTAAATGATGAGAAGATTAAAGC
Organism: uncultured Bacilli bacterium; assembly: GCA_958413985.1. Taxonomy (GTDB): domain Bacteria; phylum Bacillota_I; class Bacilli_A; order RF39; family UBA660; genus Faecisoma. The sequence continues at coordinate 2,415 of CATYVZ010000011.1, read as the reverse complement.
ACGATTTCTTGCTATTGATACACCTGAATCAACTAACAAAGTTGAACCATTTGGTAAAGAAGCTAGTGATTATACTTGTAACTTACTAACTAATGCTAGTAAAATTGAGATTGAATATGATGATAATAGTGACAAATTAGATAAATATAATCGACATTTAGTTTGGGTCTTCGTCGACGATCAATTATTGCAAAATTCAATTATTCAAAAAGGATTAGGTCAAGTTTCATATATTTATGGTGATTATAAATACCTAACTCAATTAAGAATTAGTGAGGAAGTAGCTAAAACTAATCAAATTGGCATTTGGGAAGAAAATGATAATTACTTATACTATATTATAGGTAGTGTAATAGTTGTTCTTATCATTTGTCTAATCAGCCAAAAATATCGCAAAAAAACTGTTAACAAAATTAAAAATAACTTTAAAAAAGAATTTAAGAAAAAACTTAAAAATTATTAAAATTATACAAATTATTGACAAATAGGTAAAAGCTTATTTGTCTTTTTTAATATCTAAAAACCACATCATATTGATGCAGTTTTGATTTAAAAAAATAACTTTAAGGGTTATTTTAAATTATAAGAAACATATTCTTGTTCGATGGTGTTAGTATCATCTAATTTGGTACTAGGACTACTGATAAAAGCTATTCCTAAAATAATAACAATAAACGCGATAATAGTTTTACTTTTTAACATTTCTTTCATAATTCAATCTCCATTCTTTTTAAAAAATATTTTTTTTCAATTTTATCGACAAATATTAACGGTTTTAGTTGATATGTTTTGTATTTTTCTTTTATTTCATTGTTTAACCTTTCGATCAGATCATAAACTTCAACTTCTTTATATCCAGTTAATATCTGAATGTCACTAACTGTATAATATTCCATAGCACCATTCCTTTCATGATTAAATCATACCACGAACATAAATTCGTGTCAATACTTTTTTTGATAAAAATCGAATTTATGTTTGACAAATGTATATTTGTATGTTAAAATGTAAATGTAACGTTAAAGGAGGATAATGAATTTGGAAAAATTAACTAACCAACAAGAAAAAATGTTAGATAAAATCAAACAATATGTTGTTCGTCACGGCTATGCTCCAACTGTTCGAGAATTATGTCAGGAAATGGACTTGTCAAGTACAGCAACAGTACAAGTTCATCTAAATAACTTAGAAAAAAAAGGTTACATTCGCAAAGAAGAAAGTAAAAATCGAACGATTGAAATTTTAGTTGATAACGAATATGAAATTAAAAATGAATTGATTACAGAGGTGCCATTGCTTGGTAAGATAACTGCCGGTAATCCTATCGAAGCTATCGAAAGACCTGATGAATTTTTCTCTTTACCATCATATTTAATACCGAAAAATAAAGAAGTTTTTACTCTTTTAGTCGAAGGTGAAAGTATGATTAATGCTGGTATTTTAGATGGTGATATTGTCATTGTCGAAAGAAAAAATACTGCTAATAATGGAGATATTGTCGTTGCGATGACCGATGAAAACGAAGTAACATTAAAAACATTTTATAAAGAAAAAGATCATTTTAGATTACAACCAGAAAATGATACTATGGAACCATTTATTATGGACAATGTCACAATTTTAGGTAAAGCTATTGGCTTATATCGTAAAATATAAACATCGATTCATTAATTGAAAATTTTAAAGATATTAAATAGGTTTAAAACTACCTATTTTTTTATAACTTCAAACATAAAAAAAGTCTATCACTTTTAAAAGTAAATAGACTTATTTAAATACTTACGCTTTGTTTATTGCTTATATTATAGTACCTATAAATTAAATCGCTTTTTTATCCTATTCTAAAAGCTGGAGCTACGCCATTAGTAAGAGTAGAAATGTCGTAAGTCCAATTGCCAGAAGTATTGACATAGTAGAAACCAAAACCACGCATATCAGAATTGGCCGAACGCAACCACCAATCATCTGCACTTCCTTCATACATCTTTATTGCTCCACTATAATTATCTTCTGTTACTCCATTATTCTTATAGTAATCTAATTGTCTTGTTTCTTCTTGAACTGTATCATAAGATATATTTGAACCATAAACTTCTTTAACAGTCAATAAATATAATTTATCTGTTGAGGTAAAATTGGAACTAGTAAATACATCATCTGAACCATAACCTGATACTGTATAAGTATCTATTATAACATTTCTTAAGTCACTTGGTAATGCATTATAGATAGTGTCATTGACAAAACTATACATCTCACTTGCTGGCCATCCTCCTTTAGTAGTAGAAGTTGAATTCATTGCATTCTCAGTTATAATATCAACAAATTCTACTACAAAACCACACGCTGTTTGTGAAAATCCTTCACTATTACATTCTTCTGGTGTTGATATATTTGCTATTCTTACTGTAAAGG
>CATYVZ010000010.1 GCA_958413985.1 uncultured Bacilli bacterium | reverse complement strand
GAGAGTATCCTAAGGTGAGCGAGAGAACTATGGTTAAGGAACTCGGCAAAATGACTCCGTAACTTCGGGAGAAGGAGTGATCGAGTAATCGATCCGCAGTGAATAGGCCCAGGCGACTGTTTACCAAAAACACAGGTCTCTGCTAAGTCGTAAGACGATGTATAGGGGCTGACGCCTGCCCAGTGCTGGAAGGTTAAGAGGAGAGCTTAGCTTTGACTTTTAGTCGATATTGCGAAGGCTCGAATTGAAGCCCCAGTGAACGGCGGCCGTAACTATAACGGTCCTAAGGTAGCGAAATTCCTTGTCGGGTAAGTTCCGACCCGCACGAAAGGTGTAACGATCTGGGCACTGTCTCGACCATAGACTCGGTGAAATTTTAATACCTGTGAAAATGCAGGTTACCCGCGACAGGACGGAAAGACCCCGTGGAGCTTTACTGCAGCTTGATATTGAAGTTCGGTTCATTATGTAGAGGATAGGTGGGAGACGTTGAGTCTAGGACGCTAGTTCTAGAGGAGTCAACCTTGGAATACCACCCTTAATGGATTGAATTTCTAACCTGGTACCATGAATCTGGTATAGGGACAGTGTCTGGTGGGCAGTTTGACTGGGGCGGTCGCCTCCTAAAAAGTAACGGAGGCGCTCAAAGGTTCCCTCAAAATGGTTGGAAATCATTTGTAGAGTGTAAAGGTATAAGGGAGCTTAACTGCGAGACCTACAAGTCAAGCAGATGCGAAAGCAGGACTTAGTGATCAGGCGATTCAGAATGGAATGGTCGTCGCTTAACGGATAAAAGTTACCCCGGGGATAACAGGCTGATACCACCCAATAGTTCACATAGACGGTGGTGTTTGGCACCTCGATGTCGGCTCGTCACATCCTGGAGGTGAAGTCGCTTCCAAGGGTTGGGCTGTTCGCCCATTAAAGTGGCACGCGAGCTGGGTTCAGAACGTCGTGAGACAGTTCGGTCCCTATCCGTCGTGGGCGTAGGAAAATTGAGGAGAGCTGTTCCTAGTACGAGAGGACCGGAACGGACATACCTCTGGTGTATCTGTTGTCATGCCAGTGGCAGTGCAGAGTAGCTATGTATGGAATGGATAACCGCTGAAAGCATCTAAGCGGGAAGCCAACTTCAAGATGAGTTTTCCCATATTTTAAATAGTAAGTTCCCTCATAGACTATGAGGTTGATAGGTTAGAGGTGGAAGTGTGGTGACACATTGAGCTGACTAATACTAATAGAACGAGGATTTAATCATATTTATTTTAACTAAATTTGTGATAAAAACAATTACCATGTTTTCAGAGAATTATTTTCTCTATATTTAAATTGGTGACGATAGCAAAGAGGATACACCTGTTCCCATCTCGAACACAGCAGTTAAGCTCTTTAACGGCGAAGATAGTGTTAAAGCGAAAATAGCAAGTTGCCAATTTTTTTTGTGCTAAAATAGTTTGTTTTTAAACTTTTTAACTTTATCGATATTTTCTATTTTCATATTTTATAACAGAGGTGAGAGGATGGAAATAAAAGGTATTGATATTTCAGAATGGCAAGGTAACCTTTCGTTAGATGACTTTCAAAAAATAAAAGCGTCAGGAATTGAATTTGTCATAATTCGTTGTGGGTATACGACTTATGGTAAATCAAAATTAAAATATATTGACGATTATTTTGAAAACAATTATAATTTATGTAAAAAAGTAGGATTACCAGTTGGTACATATTATTATTCGTGTGCTACCACCATTGAAGAATCTACTTCCGAGGCTGAATTTGTCCTAAAACTTATCAAAGACAAGCAATTTGAATATCCGATCGTAATAGATACTGAAGATAATCATGACATTAAAAATGATAAATATGCTAGTACTAGTCAAGCATCGATTGGTAAAAGCAAATTGACGCCGATTATAGCTAATTTTTGTGATATTTTAGAAAAAAATAACTATTATGCTGCTATTTATGCTTCGACTTCTTGGTTTAGAGAAAGACTTATTTTGAGTGATTTGGTTATGTATGATAAGTGGATAGCGCAGTGGAGTTCTAGCGTTAATTTTGAGGATAAGTATGGAATTTGGCAGTATACCAGCACTGGTAAGGTAAATGGAATAAGCGGTAATGTTGATCTTGATTATAGTTATAAAAATTATCCTGAAATCATGAAAGAGACTGGATTAAATGGATATATTAAAGAAGTGCCAGAAATTAAAGAATTTACTTTGACAATTAACTATTTATATGAAAATGGTAGTATAGCTAGTCCTAGTTTAATTAAGCAAATTGTTCAAGGAACAGATTATAGTTTTACTAGTCCTAGTATTATTGGTTATACACCAAACATAGCTGTCGTTTCTGGAGTAATGGAAAAAGATGAGGCTGTCGATGTTATTTATACTAAGGATGAAGAACCGGCAAAAAAACCGTCATTCTGTCAAAAGATAATTATATTATTTAAAAAAATTCTAAAATGTATTAAAAAAATATTTAAGAAAAGAATGTTACCTTAGCATTCTTTTTCATGTTATAATATATTTATGAAAAATTTAGAAGTTGAAATAATAAGTTTAGATCATTTTGGTCGTGGTATAGCAAAAAAGGATAAACCAATTTTTATTGACAATGCATTAGTTGGCGAAATAGTTGTAATTGAAATAATTAAAGATAAGAAAAAATATAGTGAAGGGAAAGTTATAAAATATATTAAAAAAAGTCCTTTAAGGGTAAAAAGCGATTGTCCATATTATGAGAAATGTGGGGGTTGTGATTTATTGCATTTAGGCTATAAAGAACAATTAAAGTATAAAGAAAATAAAGTCGCAGAGGTCATTCAAAAATTTGGCAATGTAGGTAATATTAATGCGATTGTTCCAACTGTTCAATATAATTATCGCAATAAGGTTACGCTACATGTGAATCGAAAATTAGGGTATTATCAAAAAAAATCTTATGATCTTATTTTTATCGATAGTTGTTTGATTGCCGATAGTAAAATCAATAATATAATTAAAAAGTTAAACAATATCGATTTAAATACTATAACTAAAATAGTGATAAGAGTAACTAGTAATGAAAGTATGTTGATTGTGGAAAAAGGTATAATTGATATAAAACTATTTGATGATATCGATACAATTATTGTGGATAACAAAGTATTAAAAGGTAAAGGATATATAATTGAAGAAATTAATAACTTAAAGTTTGTTATTTCCCCAAATTCTTTCTTTCAAGTTAATCGTCTTGGCATGATTAATATATACGATCAAGTTTTAAAGTATGTCGACAACGATACTAATGTTTTAGATTTATATTGTGGAACTGGAACAATCGGAATTTATTTGGCGCATAAAGTAAAACACGTTTTAGGTGTCGAAATTAATGAATCGGCTATTAAAGATGCTTTGAAGAATAAGGAAATTAATCATTTAAATAATGTTGATTTTAAATTAGGCGATGTTGGATCTGTTTTAAATGAAAATAATTTCAAAGCAGATATTATTATAGTAGATCCATCAAGGTCAGGTTTAGATAACTTAACTATTAAAAATATTATCAATATTAAACCTAACAAACTAATTTATGTTTCATGTGATCCAGTTACTCTAGCTCGCGATTTAAAATTGTTAAGTAAAGATTATGATGTTGTTGAAATAACGCCTTTCGATATGTTTAGTAATACTTATCATGTGGAATGTGTGTGCGTTCTTGAGTCTAGCAAGTCCTTGTAAATAAAGGGAAAATCAACTAGTCAGTAGGTATCAAAAAATAACCGATATATATTCTCTATATAGTGTAGATTATGACAAGGAAAATATGGGACTTACTGATTGGAAAGTATGTCCGATATGACACGTTTAACAAAATTGACTGAACTATTGTATTTCAAGAGGGTAATAGAACAAAATCATATCAAAATATATAAAACAAATAATAGGTATAGCGATTGTAATTTTGTTATAATAATATCAATGATGAAAGGAGAGTAAATAAAAGTGAAAAATAATACTATTAAAACGGAAATAGAAGTTATAAATAATAAAATTAGAATAATGAGAATAGGAAATATTGATTATATTTCAATTACAGATTTAGCAAAGTATTCTAATAATGATGATCCATCTGGAGTCATAAGAAATTGGATGTCGAATAAAAACTCTTTTGAGTATTATGGATTATGGGAAGAAATAAATAACGAAAATTTTAATTCCGTGGAATTTCACAGAATTAAAACAGAAGAAGCTCCTTATAATAGATTTACAATGACACCAAAGAGATGGAAAGATAAATTTAATTCAATAGGGATTGTTCCAAGTAGTGGGAAATATAGTGTTGGTACTTTTGCTCATCCCGATATAGCATTTGAGTTTGCTAGTTGGTTGTCGCCAGAATTTAAACTCTATTTGATAAAGGAATTTGAAAGATTAAAACAAAATGAAGCATATCAAGAAAAAATTGAATGGCACGCAAATAGAATTTTAGCAAAAGTTAATTATGTTGTACACACGGATGCCATAAAAAATTATATTGTTCCTAATTTAACAGAAGAACAAAAAAATTATATATATGCAAATGAAGCAGATGTATTAAATGTTGCTTTATTTGGTATGAGAGCAAAAGAGTGGAGAGATGAGCATCCGGAATTATCTAAAAATGGCAATATAAGAGATTATACAGATTTACTTCATCTAGTAATATTAAATAATTTGGAAAATACAAATGCCGAATTAATTAGGAAAGGAATTTCTCAAAAAGAAAGATTAATATCATTGAATGAATCTGCTAAAAATCAAATGAGAATATTACAAAATAATAGAAATATAAAAGAATTAGAAATATTACAAAAGGAGATAAATAGAGATTTGTTATCGTTGAATAATAAAAATTAGTGTCATCAGGGACAATCTTTTGAAAGCAATCATCTAATGGTCCAATATATAAATATGATATTGATATATCAAAAAACTATTTAACAGAAAAAGATTTTGTTACAATGTATTTAGATTATGTAGAAATACAAACAGAAAATCATAATACTATGACAATGAAAGATTAGGTAGAGAAATTAAATGTCTTTTTAAAATTTAATGGAAGAGATATATTATATGGAGCAGGAAAAATATCTCATGAAGTAGTAAAGGAACTTGCATATAAAGAATATGATAAATTTTTAAACGAAGTAGATAATATCAACAGTAATTAAGAATTTTATGAAATCTAAAAGGAGAATCAGAATAAAAAATTGAATTTATAAATAAATATTATAAAACTCCAATTAAGAATAAAATTTAATTGGAGTTATTTTATATTAATATCTTCCACATAACCAATCTAAAGAAATATGGTATTCCTCAACTATTTGTAATGCGAATGCTGTAAGTAAAGTTGTTTTACCGCTTTCATAAGCACTGATAGTCGATTGTGTTGTATTAAGAAAGGTAGCTAATTCTTGTTGAGTCATGTTTTTATCTTCACGCAACTTTTTTAAGTTTTTACCTATAACTTCTTTTTTAAAGTCATATATTTCTTGGCATTTAGAATTACGAGAAATTCCGATGACATAATCCATGCTAACCTTAAAATGATTGCATAGCAAATTTAATTTGTTTAAAGGGATTAGTTCTTTACCATTTTCCCATCTTGAATAGTTTGATTGACTAACTTTCAATATTGTCGCCATATCTTCCTGTTTTAAATTTGCTTCATCCCTTATATCTAATAATCGTTCACTAATCATAAACATCACAATTATAATTTTCCCATTTAAAGCAAAAATATAGTTTTATTATGCAAAAATACGATATATATGTTATAATTGTATAGGTGATATTACATCAAATAATATGTATTAGATATTATTACATATTGGTAATTGATAAGGTAAAGGGGATTTAGGATGAGTAACGATTTAATATTTAAGATAGTTTTGTTAATTATCTGGATAGGGTTAATTTTGGCTTATTGTCTATTTGTTATAATCGATGAAAATAAAAAATATAATAGACTTCAATATTATAAAAAAAATATATCTTATGAACTTGATTATGATAAATATATAAAAATGGTCAAGAAAATGAAAAAAGTTTTACGAAAAAAGAAACTTAAATTATTTTGTCTAAAAGTTTTAGTTTTTTTTAAGGAGTTGATTACATGCAAGAAATAATAGTAATATTTAGTTTTTGTTTACTTAATTTGACTGCTGTAATCATCTTAATTTTATATTTAAGAAAAAATGATAGTTTAATTGATTATGATAAATATATAGAATTGGTGAAAAAACAGACAACTGAGAATTTATCTATTTTGTCTAACGGAAATAAAGAGATAAACAGAATTGAAAAAGAAATACGTGATTGTAAAAAAAAGTTAGGAATGAGTTTAATTAAACATAAAAAATAAGTAATTTTCTAAGATTATAACAATATGTCTAACTATTCTAAATTTAAAATATTATAACTTAAGATTAATCTTTAAAAATATGCTATAATAATTGTAATAATATTTAATTAAAATTTAGCTTAGGAAGTGAAATATGTTTTTTTCAAAACCGGGAACGTATGAAGCAGTTGGATTGTTCGGTTGGGAACATCTGTTGCTATTTATGCTTACTATCACATTTGTAGTGATTGCAGTAAAAAGAACTAAAATAAATAATAAAGAAGATATAAGAACAAAAATTAAAGAATTAACTATTTTAGTTTGGGCTTTAGAAATTATTAAGATAATTTTTAATCTATTAGCTGGCAATGCACACAATGTTAATACATATATCCCATTATACTATTGTAGTCTTTTATTATATGCTGGAATATTTAGTGGTTTTGCTAAGGGAAAGTTAAAAAGAATGGGTGATATATTTTTAGCAGTCGGAAGTTTGATAGCAGGAATTTGTTTTTTAATTTTTCCGACAACCTCATTAGTTAGCTATCCTTTATGGCATTTTATCAGTATTCATAGTTTCTTTTACCATGGAGTCATGATATATTTAGGCATCATTGTTAATAAATATGACTATGTTAAAATAGAGCATAAGGATATAAAATATTACATGTGTTTAATTTTAATTGTTTGTTTTTTAGCTTATATATTTAATTGCATTTTTGATAGTAATTTAATGTTTATTTCAAAGGATTTTGCGCCACTTAGTTTTCTATATAATGCGACAGGTAGTCTTTTCACTTTAGTCATGATTATTATTCAAGCGACAATTCCTTTTTATCTAGGATTATTGATCCGTAAAATAATTAAAATAGCCTTTTAGGCTATTTATTTGTTATTCTATAAAAATTGATCGAAGGTCGATTAAAAAGACGAAATTTTAATTTAGAAGTACCTAATCCACTTGAAATATACAAATCAGTATTATTAATTTTATAGTATTCATCATAATATTTTTTAGCTCCATGAGGAGTATATATTTTACTAATTAAAGGTAATTTAATTTGACCGCCATGAGAATGTCCCGCTAATATTAAATCGTAATTATCCAAATTTAAATTATCGATAAAATCAGGTTCATGAATTAATAGAATCGAATAAATAGGTTTAATATCATCAGTTAAATTAGCAATATAGTTATCAAATTCCGCTGTTTTTACACCTATATTCGAACTATCAGAATAATTAGAATTGATACCAGATATAATTATCGGTTGATTACTATTTGCATAAATTAATTCATAAGTGTTATCTAGATTGACAAAGCCACTTTCCTTTACGATAGAATTAAAATCATCAAGAGGTAAATCATGGTTACCACTAATAGCAAATTTGCCTAATTTCGCTTGGATTTTCTTTAAACAGTTTATCAGGATATCTTTATCATAACTGATTCTTTCATCGATAATATCGCCTGTTATAACGACAATATCAGGTTTTAATTGGTTTACTTTATCGACAATTTGTTCAAGATCTTTTTCTGAAATCGTCGAATTAAAATGAATATCACTTAAATGGACAACTTTTAAACCATGATATTCGTTGCTTATTTTATTATTTACTACTTTATATTCTTTGACATTTAATCCTGTTGTTCCAATAAAACGTGAATATAACAGTAAACCAGAAATAAATAAGACAACAATACATGTAATAATAATGAATTTTTTCATACTAACACCTTAAATAAACAACAATACAAGTTGAACAAACATCATAATTGCATTATGGAAAAAATGAAGCCCAATCGGAACACAGATATTTTTAGACTTAACTAAAGTATAGGCAAAAACAAATCCTGGAATCGAATAGGGAATAATATAGATTAGATTAATAAGATTGGTATAGGAAGATATAACATGTAATCCACCGAAAACTAATCCGGACATAATTATGAAAAGAGTATCATTTTTAAATATTTCGCGAAATCCTAATCTAAAAATAGTTTCTTCTAGGAAAGGAGCAAAGATAACTGAAGTGATGATCATATAGATAGGAGCTACTACTAGATTACTGTTGACAATTTCTTGATTAGTAGCAACAGAATCTGGAAACAAGGATACGATAATAAAGTTACTTATCAACATCAGTGCAAAGGATAAAGCCCAATATTCCATATATTTTTTGGTGTATGGTTTAAAATTTTCTTTAAAGTCCTTAAAATCACTAATAAACCTTTTCCGGTATACCCAAAACAATATAAATAAGTAAATGAATTCTGTTATAAGCAAATAAATAACTTTACTTACTAAACTCATCTTTGCGTAATCGATACCCAATAGTTCTAAAGGAACTAATTGACAATAACTAAATATAAAATATGATATTACGATGCAAAGACCAATAATTGCTTTTTTATTTTCTTTCATTTTATCACCATTATATATTATATCAAAAATACTAAATAATTTTAATATTTTAATGATAAAAATGTTCTAATTAGTGAAATATATGGTATAATAATTATGTCACAAGAGGAGTGGGGCTTAATCCCACTCTTTAATATAATTGGAGGAGTTATGGAAAATAAAATTAGAGTTTTAATTGAAGACGAAATTACTAAAGCTGGTTATATTCTCGATGAAGTTTTATACCTTAAGGAGAACAATCTTAATTTTCTAAGAATCGTTATCGACAAAAATAATGGCTATATTGATGTTAACGATTGTGTTGCGGTTAATGATTTACTAGACCCTATTTTAGATAAGATCGATTTTATCGAAGATAGTTATATTGTTGATATTTGTTCAAAAGAGAAAGGAAGTGAATAAAATGGATACTAAAGAATTTAAAAAAGCCTTAGATGTCTTAGTTAAAGAAAAAGGTATTCCAGCTGATGTTATATATGATGCAATGGAGTTAGCTTTAACATCAGCCTACAAAAAAAATTATAAATCTTTAACCAATGTTCGAGTTAAAATCGACAAAGAAATTGGAGATATTCATGTTTATTCTTACAAAACTGTCGTTTTAGACGAAGAACATGAAGCTTTAGAACCAATTATGATCGAAGTAGAAGATCCAGAAGAAGAAGGAAAAATGATCGAAGTGGAGAAATCTTATTTATTTGATCCACGTATTCATATAACTTTAGAGGAAGCAAGAAAAATTGTTCCGGGTATCGAAATTGGTGAAACGATCGAAGATGAAGTAACACCTAAAGATTTTGGTCGCGTTGCAGCAGCGACTGCTAAGCAAGTCGTTATCCAAAAGATTAAAGAAGCTGAAAAAGAAATTATTATGAATGAATTTGCTGGTAAACAAGACGAATTAGTTACCGGTTTAGTAGCAATGGAAGATGTGAAAAATTATTATATCGATCTTGGTAAAACTCAAGGAATTTTACCAAAGTCAGAAATTATTCCTGGTGAAACGATCAAAATGGGATCAAATATTAAGGTCTACGTTACAAAAGTTGAAAGTACTAGTAAAGGACCATTTATTCTTTTATCACGTAGTCATTATGGCTTTGTTAAAAGATTGTTTGAACTAGAAATTCCCGAAATAAATGAAGGTATTATTTTAGTTTATAGTGTTGCTCGTGAAGCTGGAGTGAGAACTAAAATTGCCGTTTATTCAGAAAACTCTAACATTGATCCAGTCGGTTCTTGCATTGGCGAAAAAGGAATGAGAATTGCCAATATATTAAAAGAACTAGGTCCAGAAAAGGTTGATATAGTTGCTTATACAACCGATAAGGTTAAATTTATCGAAAATGCCTTATCGCCAGCTAAAGATCTTCATGTTTTCATTACTGATGAAAAGAAACAAGAAGCTTTAATTGTAGTCGATGGCGAAAACTTATCTTTAGCGATTGGTAAAAAAGGTCTAAACGTGAAGTTAGCTTCTCGCTTAACCAAATATAAGTTGGATATTAAGACAACTGAACAAGCTAAAGAAATGGGCATTAATATTGTTTTTTAAAGAGGTGAATTATTTTGAAAGTAAAAAAAATACCAATGCGGTCATGTGTTATTACTAAAGAAAAATTACCTAAAAAAGAATTGATTAGAGTTGTTAAGACCCCACAACAGACAGTTGTCGTGGATCTAACAGGCAAAGTTAATGGACGTGGAGCTTATTTAAAAAAAGATCTAACAGTTTTTGAAAAAGCCCAAAAAAATAAAATCCTAGATAAAATTTTAGAAATAGAAGTTAAGGATGAAGTTTATGATGAACTAAAAAAAATAATATAGGAGGTGTTTATTATGATGAGTGTATTGGAATACGCTAATGATGTAAACAAAACCGTTGCTGAGATATTAAAAAAATGTGAAGAACTTGATATTTTAGTAACTAACGAAAACGATCTGTTAAGTGAAGATGATATCGTTATTTTGGACAATGCTGATTTTGAAGATATCGATGAGATCGTCGACGAAATAATCGAAAACAAAAATATCAAAGTAGAAGATACTGTTGCTAAACAGAAACTTAAGAAAAAGCAGGATATCAAATTATCTAATAAGAAAGACTTTCAACAAAAGAAAAAAGAAATGTATAAGAATAAAACAAAACTTATGACCAATACATCACTTAACGATAATGTCGTACTTTATAAAGAAAATATGACAGTTGGTCAGCTAGCTCTAGCACTTGGTGTCAATAGCAGTGAATTGCTTAAAAAGCTATTTTCATTAGGAATAATTTCGACAATTAACAATGCAATTAGTTTTGAAAATGCCGAGCTTTTAGTTATCGATTACGACAAAGAATTAAAAAAAGAACAGACAGCTGATGTTACTAATTTTGAAGAATATGAGATAATCGATGCTGATGAAGATCTTGAAACTAGACCACCAGTAGTAACGATTATGGGACATGTCGATCATGGTAAGACTACTTTGTTAGATATGATTCGTAAAACTGATGTTGCTAGTGGTGAAGCTGGTGGAATAACGCAAGCTATTAGTGCCTATCAAGTACAAGTAAAAGGCAATCATATTACTTTTATCGATACACCAGGACATGCCGCATTTACTGAAATGCGTGCTAGGGGAGCTAGTATAACAGATATAGTTATTATTATTATTGCTGCTGATGATGGAATAATGCCACAAACTGAAGAAGTAATCGATCACGCTAAGGCAGCTAATGTACCTATTATTGTTGCAATAAATAAAATCGATAAACCTGATGCCAATGTCGAACGTGTTATGACACAACTAACTGAGCATGGCTTAACACCAGAAGCTTGGGGAGGAGATACCTTAGTTAGTTTAATTTCAGCTAAAACTGGTCAAGGAATCGACGAATTGTTAGAAAATATTTTATTGGTAGCAGAAATGAATAGTTATAAGGCCAATCCTAATCGATATGCAGTAGGAACAGTCGTCGAATCTCGTTTAGATAAACATCTTGGTCCGATTGTTACTGTTTTGGTTCAAAATGGAACTCTAAGATTGGGTGATCCCGTAGTAGTAGGAACTACTTATGGTAAAATAAGGACCTTAAAAAATGATAAAGGTCAAGATTTAACGATGACTAATTTATCACAACCAGTTGAAATAACGGGGTTAGATGATGTCCCTAAAGCTGGAGATAAATTTATGGCGTTTGAATCTGAAAAACAAGCTAAAAGTGTCGCACTTAAACGAAAAGAATTATCTAAACAAAAAGAGATGAGTCCTAAAACTTCGATAACTTTAGAAGATTTATTCAATAAAATTCAAGAAGGAAAAAAAGAGATAAATATTATTATTAAAGCTGATGTTAACGGCAGTAGTGAAGCTGTTAAAAATGCTTTAGAAAAATTAGATGTCGAAGGTGTAAGAGTCAATGTAATAAGAAGTAGTGTCGGTGCTATTAAGGAAAGTGATATCGTACTTGCTAAAGCTAGTAACGCGTTGATCATCGGTTTTAATGTTAGACCGAATAATGCAATTAAAGAATATGCTAAAGACCAAGGTGTCGAAATTCGATTGTATGATATTATTTATAAGGCAGTTGAAGAAATTGAAGCAGCCATGAAAGGAATGTTAGAACCTATATTTGAAGAAAAAGTTATTGGAACGGCAGAAGTAAGAAAAATATTTAAATTTTCTAAGGTTGGAACGATAGCGGGTTCTTATGTTACTGATGGATTTATAAAAAAAGATGCAAAAGCACGAATAATAAGAGATGGCGTTGTTATGTATGATGGTAATATCAATTCTATCCAAAGAGAAAAAGATTCTGTTAAAGAAGTTAAAAAAGGTTTAGAATGTGGTATTACGATCGAAAACTATAATGATATAAAAGAAAAAGATGTTATTGAAGCTTACGAAATGGTGGAAATAAAAAGATGAGTGTAAAAACGAAACGTATTGCTAGCAATATAATTAAAGAAGTAAGTTATATTTTAGCTTATGAAGTAAAAGATAACGATATTAAATTTGTGACTGTTACTGATTGTAAATTGACCACAGATTTAAGTTATGCCAAAATTTATGTGACTGTTTTCGATCAAGAAAAGAAAGAGACAACTTTAAAATCTTTAAATGAAGCTTCTTCATTTATTCGTAAACAGTTAGCTGAACGAATCGATGTTAGATATATACCAGAATTAGAATTTGTCTATGATGAATCGATTGCGTATGGCAAAAAAATCGAAGATATTATCGAACAGATCCACAAGGAAAATTGACATGTTATTTAGCATATGATATTATACGAGTGCAGGGGGAAATTTTATGATAAAATTGAATTTAGAGACAGCAAGAAAGGAATTTTACCGTTATATTAAATTACAGACTGTTGGTTTAACTTACAAAAAAGCTGAAAAAATCGATCTTATGAATCAAAAGTTTATTCATACAATGCATGTTTTGCAAGATGGGACAGAAGTAGTTAGACAATTACATTTAGATGAGTCGTTTGAAAAATTAGCTCAAATAGCACTTCTAGATCATGATATTGGCCGTTTTGCGCAAGTTAGGATGACTGGTAACTTTAATGACCATGAACTTTCTTTGTGGGCTGATCATGGTGAATTAGGTGGCGATATTTTAGCAAATGGACTTATAAAAAAACAAATTCCGGATACGCGAATATTTGATAGATTGATCATTAATGTGGTTAGACGTCATGTAAGTGCTAGAGCTAACTCATTGGATTTAAATGCTATATTATATAGTGGTTTATTAGAATGTTGTGATGCTTATCTTATCTATGGTATGGAAACAGAAAAAGCTAAAACTATGGTGGAAAACTTTATGACACAAGTTATCCAAGATGTCGATCGACTTGATATCTACCGTCAAGTAGTCGATGGCAGATCTGTTCCTAAAAAATCAGATGCACCGATTCCACCAACTGTTTTAGAAGATTTTTATAATGGACAATATCTAGATATTAGTAATTTAAAAAAGAGAAACTTATGGAATGCTAATGTTGGTGAACTAGTTAGATTAAGTTTTATTAATGATCTTAAATTAGTAAGCGTTGCTAAAATTATTAAAAAAGAAAATCTTTTACCAAAAATGCAAATAAAAAGAGATAATCCATATGTATCTGATGCTTATAAATTTACAATTGAAAAATTAGATGAATTGATCGAAGCTAACGAGCATAATTTTACATTGTGTAAAAGAAGATAGTTGACAATTCAATTATCGATATGTTATATTTATAATGATATTTAACTGTGAATAAAATAACAGCTATTTGGTTGGCAATATAGAAAATTAGTGGTCGATGAAAACTAATCAAGACTGAATAGTTAATTACATTTTAGGAGTTAAAACGGGTAATTCCGTTAAAAATAAAGAGTATGGGATATTCATAAATTAAGGTGGTACCGCGAGCAATTCGTCCTTATTTGTGGGTATTTTTTTTGGAGGTTTTATGAATTGGAATGATATTTATCAAAAAAACAAAAAGCTAGATGACGTTTTTCAAAGTTATCTTGACGATGAAAGTATAATCGCTAAGAACTGTCTTGAACTAACTGTTGAAATAGCTGAATTTGCTAATGAAACTCGCTGTTTTAAGTATTGGTCAAGTAAGAAAATGAATAAAGAAGCAACTTTAGAAGAATTGGCTGACAGCATTATGACTTGTCTATTCTTTTATAATTATTTTGATCTTAAAAATGTAGAGTGTCATCCTATTTTAAACGATGACATCTTAGACTGTTTAAATGAGACATTTAAATTAAGCACACAATTATTTGATAATATTATCCCATCTATCCCACCTCAAATATTTAGTTATTTGATTCACATTGGAAATTTGCTTGAATTTAGTGAAGAAGAAATAATCACAGCTTGTTTTAAGAAGATAGTCAAACAAGAAAAGCGATTGAAAGAAGGATATTAAAATGCGTTGTTTTGAAAAAATAAGCTTTGATCAATTTAGAAAAGATATCAAAGATGATTTACAGTTATATAATAATTATATTTTACCTAAACGTTCGACTAAAAATAGTGCCGGGTATGATTTTTTTGCTGTTGAAAAGTTCACTATCGCTCCAGGAGAAATTGTTAAAATACCGACTGGATGTAAAGCTAAGTTTAATTTTGATGAAGCTTTATTAATCTTAATGCGAAGCAGTTTAGGATTTAAATATAATTTAAGATTGACTAATCAAGTAGGACTAATCGATAGTGATTACTATAACAATGAATCAAATGAAGGTCATATTTGGATTTCGATTCAGAATGAAGGTCAAAAGGAAATTACGATCGATAAAAATATGGCTTATAGTCAAGGGGTATTTATTAAATTTTTAATTACTGATAATGATGAAACCACAACTATTAGAACAGGTGGTTCTGGTAGTACGGATAGGAGGAATAACGATGAAATTATATGATGAATTAGTATGGCGTGGATTAATTGAAAATATCACGGATGAAAAATTGATCGAAAAAATAAATAATGGAGGTCTAACTTTTTATATTGGAACTGATCCTACTGGAGATAGTCTACACATCGGCCATTATTCTACTTTTTCGATGGCATTTCGTTTGAAACAAGGCGGACATAATCCAATTTTGTTAGTCGGTGGCGCTACTGGATTGATCGGCGATCCTAAACCAAGTGCAGAAAGACCAATGATAACAAAAGAAACATTAGAGTATAATTATAAAAAATTAAGAAAACAAGTTGAAGATATTTTTGGTTTTGAAGTGGTAAACAATTATGATTGGTCAAAAGATATTAATTTTATCGACTATTTAAGAGATTATGGTAAATACTTTAACTTAAATTATATGTTAAACAAAGAAACTGTCAAAAGTAGATTAGATATTGGAATTACTTATACAGAATTTTCTTATATGATCATGCAAGCTTTAGATTTTTTATGGTTATATGAAAATAAAAACTGTACTTTACAGATCGGTGGCTCTGATCAGTGGGGTAATATTACTTCAGGCGTTGAATTAATTAGAAAAAAAATAGGTCAAGAAGCTTTTGGTTTAACTATGCCATTAATTACTAAAGCTGATGGAACTAAATTTGGCAAAAGTGAAGGAAATGCTATTTGGTTAGATATTAATAAAACATCTAGTTATGAAATGTATCAATTCTTTTTAAATGCTGAAGATAGCAAGGTAATTGAATATTTAAAGAAGTTGACTTTTTTATCAAAGAAAGAAATCGATTTGATCGAAGAAAAACATCTAACTCATCCAGAAAATAGAGATGCTCATAAAACTTTAGCTAAAGAAGTTATCACCTTTTTACACGGCAAAGAAGAATATGAAAAGGCAGTTAGAATCAGTGAGGCTTTATTTAGTGGTGATATAAATAATTTAACGAAAGAAGATATTTTAATAGGATTTAAAGATGTTCCTAATTTTAAATGCAAGGAAGGTTCCATTATCGATATATTAGTAGATAATAATATATGTACAGGTAAAAGAGAAGCTAGAGAATTTTTAAATAATGGAGCTATTACAGTTAATGGCACTAAAGTTTCTTTAGATACAATTATAACAAAAGAATCAGCTATCGATAAAACGATCATTGTCTTAAGAAAGGGAAAGAAAAAGTATTATTTAGGATATATTAATTAACATATCATTTAATAAAAATGTTAAAAAAGATTGTAATAATTATTTTTATCTTATATAATATTAATGGTGATTGGAAATGGAATATAAAATTACTGTAAAAGATGAAATGGATACTATTGAGTTAGCTCAAAATTTTGAATCAGAAAAATTTCCCAACATGGTTATTTGTTTAAATGGTGAATTAGGTAGCGGGAAAACAGTATTTGCTAAAGGTTTTGCCAATGCTTTAGGTGTAAGTGATAACGTTACTTCACCAACCTTTTCAATTATTAAAGAGTACGATGGGGAATTACCTTTATTTCATATGGATGTTTATCGTTTAGATGGCAATACTAGTGGTGTCAATATCGAAGAATATTTTTCTAAAAATGGAATTGTTCTAATCGAATGGGCTGATACGATCAAAGATATTTTACCTGAGGAAAGATTAGATATAAAATTTAAAATTTTAGATGAAAACAAACGTGTTTTAGTAATAACTCCTTATGGTAAACAATATGAAGATTTATGTGAGGCAGTATTATGAAATATCTATTTATAGATACTTCAGCCAATAGTTTAATTATCGCAATAATCGAAAACAATAAAGTTATTTATTGTTTTAATAATACCAATATTAGTAACACATCCTCTAAAATAATGGCCGAAATTGATGAGGCTTTTTCGAAGACTAATCTAAAAATTAAAGATATCGATAAAATTTTTATCGTGAATGGACCAGGATCATTTACCGGAATCAGAGTTGGAGTTACTGTTGCTAAAATAGTTGGCTTTTGTTTGAATATACCGCTTGTTCCTTTAAGTGAATTGGAACTTCTAGCGACAACTAAAACAGAGACTAAATATAATATCCCTTTGATTGATGCAAGAAGGGGTTATGTTTACGGTGCAATTTACGATCAAGATTTAAATCCATATTTTAAAGAGACTCATATTTTACTTTCACAATTAGAAAAAGAATATCCTTTAGATTATACGATTATCGATAGTACAAATGCGAAAATAGATTTACTTAAAATAATAAAAAAACATGAGTTTGATCAACCGATCAATCCTCATAATTTAAAACCTAACTATTTAAAGAAAACAGAGGCGGAAGAAAATTTAGATGCTAAAAGAAGTTAATGATTTAACCTATCTAAATAGTTTAAGTGATTATAAGGTTAGTTTTAATGCTTTTAACAAAGTTTTAGGCTATTATTTAGATGATAATTTAGTTGGTTTTTTAGATTATAGTGTCATGTATCAAAGAATTGAAATCAATTATCTTTTTGTCGTCGAAAAATACCGTCGTCAAAATATTGCTAGTAAGTTACTTAGTTTTATTATCGATAATTATGAATATGACAACATCACTTTAGAGGTAAGGATCGATAATGATAAAGCAATAAATTTATATAAAAAATTTGATTTTAAAATTATCAACATCCGCTCAAATTATTATAACGGTGTTGATGGGTATTTAATGGAAAGAAGGTGAATCATGAAAATATTAGCGATCGAATCATCTTGTGATGAAACAAGTATGAGTATTATCGAAGATGGTCACATCGATTTAGGAACAGTTATTTTATCGCAAATTGACATTCATAAATTATATGGTGGCGTGGTTCCAGAAATTGCAAGTCGTTCACATGTCGAAAGTATAACAGTTGTTTTAGAAGAAGTATTAACTAAAGCTAAAACGACAATGGACGAAATTGAAGCAATAGCTGTGACTTATGGACCAGGGCTAATTGGCTCTTTATTAGTGGGGTTAATAGCAGCTAAAACGATTGCTTATATTTATGATAAGCCATTGATTCCTGTTCATCATATTGCTGGACATATATATGCTAATAATTTAGTCAAAAAAATGGAATTTCCTTTGATTGCTTTAGTTATAAGCGGTGGCCATACTGAATTAATCTATATGAAGGAAGATTATAGCTTTGAAAAAATCGGGGGAACTTTGGATGATGCGGTTGGCGAGTGTTATGATAAAGTAGCTCGTGTTTTAGGTCTAGCGTATCCTGGGGGACCAAGTATCGATAAATTAGCTAAAACTGGTATAGATACTTATAAGTTACCGTTACCTTTAAATGACGATAGTTACGATTTTAGTTTTAGCGGGATTAAATCAGCAGTCATTAATTTAGTTCACAACGAAGAACAAAGAGGTAATGAAATAAGAAAAGCTGATTTAGCTTGCTCATTTCAAAATAGAGTGGTTGAAATATTGACGAAAAAAACAATTAAAGCTTTAAAAAAATACCATGTTAAAAACTTAATTGTGGCTGGTGGTGTTGCAGCTAATAGTGCCATTAGAAGTTCACTAGAGCAGGAATGTATCAAAAACGGTTTTGATTTAACAATACCACCTATTTTATATTGTACAGATAATGCAGCGATGATTGGAGCAGCGGGGTTTTATGCTTATCAAAAAGGAATTGTTGCCGACTTAAATTTAAATGCCAAAGCAAATTGTGACTTAAATGATATTTTAAAGCATCAAGAAAATTGATGCTTTTATTATTTACAAAAATTTGTTCGGATGGTATAATAATGTTCGAATGAAGAGGTAATATCTATGGATAAAATTATTATTAAAGGAGCAAGAGAAAACAATCTAAAAAATATCAATATCGAGCTTCCTAAAAACAAATTGATAGTAATGACTGGTGTATCGGGCAGTGGGAAAAGTAGTTTAGCTTTTGACACGATTTACGCCGAAGGTCAACGAAGATACGTGGAAAGTCTATCAGCATATGCTAGACAATTTTTAGGTGGCACTGAAAAACCTGACGTCGATAGCATCGAAGGCTTAAGTCCATCGATCAGTATCGATCAAAAAACTACTAATAAGAATCCTCGTAGTACGGTTGGAACGATTACTGAAATATATGATTATTTAAGGCTACTATATGCTAGAATTGGTATACCTTATTGTCCAATTCATAAAGAACCAATTACTAGTCAGAGTATTGAAGAAATGACTAATCAAATCATGAATCTAGATTTAGGCACTAAAATTAGAGTATTAAGTCCTGTTGTTTATGGTGAGAAAGGTACACATAAAGATTTGTTAGAAAATTTAAAAAAAGAAGGATATGTTCGGGTCATTGTCGATAATAATGAATATGAATTAAGTGATGAAATAAATTTAGAAAAGAATAAAAAGCATTTTATCAAAGTCGTCATCGATCGATTGATAATCAAAGAAGAAATTAGAAGTCGTTTATATGAAGCGATCGAGTTAGCTTCTAAACTGAGTCATGGGAAAGTGGTTATCGATGTAGTCGGTCAAGATGAGATTGTTATGAGCGAAAATTATGCTTGTCCTAAATGCGATTTTTCTTTGCCTGAACTAGAGCCAAGAATGTTTAGTTTTAATTCGCCATATGGTGCTTGCGATGATTGTAAAGGATTGGGTATTAAGCTTAAAATCGATGAAGATTTAATTATACCTAACAAAGATTTAAGTATTAATCAAGGAGCTATTGTATCTTTAAATCTAGAAGATGAAAATAGTATTTATTCAACTCAAATGAATACTTTAGCTAAATATTATGATATCGATCTTGATCTGCCGATAAAAAAATTAGATCGTCAAAAATTAGATATTATTTTATATGGCTCTAAAGACCTTTTGGAATTTAAATATACTTCTAAAAATGGCAATACGCGTAATAGTAAAGATTATTATGAAGGTATAATTACTAATTTAGAAAGAAGATATGTCGAAACAAAAAGTAATTGGATTAGAGAATGGATTGAAAACTATATGACCGAATCAGTTTGCCCTACTTGTAAAGGAGCTAGATTAGATGATTCAGTTTTGTCAGTTTTAATCAACAAAAAAAATATTTATGAATTAACTAAATTAAGTATTAAAGAACTAAAAGAATTTTTATCTAATTTAAAGCTTAATCAAGAACAAAAAAGTATTTCTGAACTGATCGTTAAAGAAATATTGTCGCGACTTTCATTTTTAATCAATGTTGGGTTAGAATATCTAACTTTAAATCGTTCGGCAGGAACTTTATCAGGTGGGGAAGTTGGTCGAATTAGATTAGCAACGCAAATCGGTTCAAGGTTAACTGGCGTTTTATATGTGTTGGATGAACCAAGTATTGGCTTACATCAAAGAGATAATAATCGTTTGATTAACTCTTTGTTAGAAATGCGTGATTTAGGAAATACTTTGATCGTCGTCGAACACGATACTGATACGATGTTAGCTAGTGACTATTTAGTCGATATTGGACCATTAGCAGGATTACATGGTGGGGAAGTCGTCGCTTCTGGTACGCCTAAGGAAGTAATGAATAATCCTAACAGTATTACAGGTAGATTTCTATCTGGAATTGATAAGATTGAAGTTCCTAGTACAAGAAGAAAAGGAAACGGTAAAAAATTAGAGATTATTGGCGCTAAAGAGAATAATTTGAAAAATATAAATGTAAAAATACCTTTAAATACTTTTACTTGTATCACTGGTGTATCGGGTAGTGGTAAATCGACTTTAATTAATGAAATACTATATAAAGCTGTTGCTAGTAATTTATATAAATTTAAAGAAAAACCAGGAGCACATAAACAGATTAAAGGTTTAGAAAATATCGATAAAGTTATCGATATATCACAAGCACCAATCGGTAGGACACCAAGAAGTAACCCTGCTACTTATACGGGGGTTTTCGATGATATAAGAGAAGTATTTGCCAGCACTAAAGAGGCTAAGATCAAAGGGTATGATAAAGGTAGATTTTCTTTTAATGTTAAAGGTGGTAGATGTGAAGCTTGTTGGGGTGATGGCGTCAAAAAGATCGAAATGCACTTTTTGCCAGACGTTTATGTTCCTTGTGAGGTATGTCATGGAACACGATATAATCAAGAAACTTTGCAAATAAAATATAAAGGTAAGAGTATTTACGATGTTTTAGAAATGCGTGTTGAAGAAGCGATCACTTTTTTTGAAAATGTACCAAAAGTTAAAAGTAAATTACAAATGTTGATGGATGTTGGTCTATCTTATGTTAAACTAGGTCAAAGTGCTCCAACTTTATCAGGTGGGGAAGCAGCGAGAGTAAAATTAGCTAAAGAATTACAAAAAAAACCGACAGGCAAAAGTTTATTTATATTAGATGAGCCAAGTACTGGTTTACATAGTTATGACATTAAGAAGTTGCTATTGATTTTACAGAAAATTGTCGATAATGGTGATACGGTATTAGTTATTGAACATAATTTAGACATTATCAAAGTAGCTGATTATATTATTGATTTAGGGCCTGAAGGTGGCGATGAAGGAGGTAAAATTGTCGCTTGTGGCACTCCTGAAGAAATTGTCAAGGTTATGGAAAGTTACACTGGTCAATTCTTAAAACCTTATTTAAATTAAACTACATGAAAGTGTGGTTTTTAAATTATATTAAATTTGTTAAAGGAGTTTATCGTCTCTTTTACTAATATAACTAGTAGGAGGTGAAAGATGAAAAAGTTTTTGTGGTTATTGTTTGCTATTATGTTGGTTAATAAAGTGGAAGCTAGTGAGGTATTTTACTCTGATTATACAGATTTTAGCCCATATCAAGAAGAAATGATCGAACAAGATGATTGTACTAATGTGATTTTTGAAGATCGTTATCTGTGGTATAAGAATGAACAGATTATCAAAGATTATATTCCATATAATAAAATTGATAATTTTACTAACGATTGCTATTTAGAGGAACCATCGGCCTGGTCAACCGAAAAACAAGAAAATACTGCTTATGTTTATGAAACGAGAACAAAGTATGAATATACTAAAACAAAAAAGGCAAGATATATCCATTTGTTTGATTTACAAGGCAGTTATGGTGCTTTTAGAATAACTGAGATGACTATTATGATCAATGGACAGAAGCTCGATTACAGTTTTAGTTGTAATGGTTGTTGGGAAAATTTTGAGCAATATATCAATAATGGAATATATGATGAAAACAAATCTTATATTGATAATGGTGGCTCTTTAATTATCGATTTGGGTAAAGAATATCCACTTAATCAAATCGAAATTGTTTTTTATATTTTTGATTTGGGGCCAAGTGAAAAATTGTACACATTAGGCTTTGCTGATTCTAATAACAATATATTAGTATCAAAAAGTTATAATTTAAAGTTTGCTGATCAATATTGGGTTAATGCTTTAAAAATAGAAACAGATATTTATGATTTACAAGTCGATATAAACGACTGGACTTATAGTGAGGTGTCATATCAAAATATCGAAGATGATAGCGTTATTGCTACTGTTGTTAGCGAGGAATATCGTTATCAAGTTAAGTGGTGTCGACCTTATGAGATAGTAAAATTATATCATTCAGAATATAGTAAAGAAGCTTTTGATTCATATACAATTAAAGATGATAGCAGTAAGAAAACATATTATAGTTATCAGACAAGAGACAAATTAGAGTTAGACATATTTGAAATCAATTCCAAAGATTTTGATTTAAACGATTTTATCATAAATAGTACTGGAGAAGTAATGATTAGTGAAGATATTGATTGGAATAAAAATGGCAATTATGACGTTACATTTAAAGTTAATGATTTAGAAGTAACAAAGTCAGTCGTTTTAAATGTAGATAGCAATACTATCAAGGAGTTAAATGACGAGATTGAAGCATTAAATAATCAATTAAAACAATTATTAGCCGATTTTGAAAGGCAAGTAAAAGAATATGAGCAGAAAATAGCTGATTTAAACCAGAAATTAAATAATTGTCATTTAGATAGCGAATGTCTAAATAAAGTAATTCAAGAAAAAGATAGTTTAATAACTGTTTATACTAATAAAATATTAGATTTAAGTGAACAAATAAACCAATTACAAGTTACATTAGATGAAGAAAAAACTAAGGTAGATATTTTAAATACTGATAATTATGAACTAATTTTAAAAGTTAAGCAGTTAAACAGTGAAATAGAAAACCTTAAAATTAATAGCTCTAAATTAAATCAAGAAATAATTGAAGACTATGATAAAAGAATTAGCAATTTGCTTAATTTAAATGATTTTTATAAAAATAAAATAGTAGAGCTTGAAGGTGATTTAAGAGATCTAATAAATAGTTTAAGTGACGCCTTAGCTAAGAAAGATTTATTGATCGATGAATATTTGGACAAAATAGACATATTACAAGAACAATTATCTATTAAAGACAGTCAATATCAGCAAATAAAGAAAGAATTAAAGACAACTGAAAATACTAACTTAAATTCTTATATTTTAAGAATTAATTATCGAACTGTTAGCTATGTTTTTATTTTTTTACTTTTATTAATCTTAATAATTTATTTAATTTATAGGTGGCGAAAAAGCTCTAAATAAATCTAGTTTTGTCGAAGCTGTATAAATTTTTAAAAATGTGTGCTAAATTATTATGGAAGGTGATAGGTTTGTTAGATATAGATATCGAGTTTACTAAAGGAATTTTGTTTATAAGGTTAAATGGTGTTTTAGATAAAAGTACAATTAGTCAGTTTAAAAATGATGTTAATAATCTAATAATGGAAAATGGAATTAGAAATATAGTATTTAATATTAGTGGTCTTCAATCGATCGATTGTTATGGAATAAATGCGTTATTAAATAATTACGAGGTATGTAAAAATAATAATGGGAAAAGTCTAGTTTGCGGACTTAACAATAATTTAGTAAAACACCGTATCAACAATAGTAGATTGTTAAAATATATGTATGAAACTTCAGATGAATTAAGTGCTATTAATATAATTAATTTATAGGAGGAAACATGGAAGAACAAATATTAGCTAATAAAAATCTGATTTATTATTTAATTTCTAGATATTTTTCAAATTATCCTAATAAAGATGATTTGTTTCAGGCAGGATGTATGGGAATAATAAATGCCTATATCAATTATAATCCTAAATTAGATGTCAAATTTACAACTTATGCCTATTCTTTCATTTTAGGTGAAATGAAGAAACTAGTTCGAGAAGATAAAAGTGTTAAAGTTAGTCGCAATATTCAAAAACTAAATTTACAAATCGAAAAAGCCAGTCTTCTATTAACGCAAAAAATGATGCGTGAACCAACTTTAGAAGAATTAGCGCAATTTTTAGAGGTCCCAAGTTATCTTATTTCAGAAGCCATTAACAGCAATAAACCAATTTATAGTATCGATGAACCGTTAAATAACGAAGGTAAAGAAATAACGCTACAAGATACGATCGGTCAAATCGATGATATGGATAAAGATGATTTACTTTTATTAAAAGAAGAACTATCTAAACTTAATTCCTTTGAACAAGATTTGATTAATAAAAGATATATGGAAGATCTAACACAACAACAAACAGCTAATGCTTTAGGAATTACACAAGTTCAAGTTTCCCGTGGCGAGAAAAAAATATTAACTAAATTAAGAACCAAACTAACTGCTTAGTTAGTTTTTTTGTATAAAATTTTTATTTGCTTCCATAATAACCATAGGAGGAAGAATATGGAAGAAAAAAAATATAAAAATTTGGTGAGCAAACATACACCAAAAGAAAATATATTATCTAATGCATTGATAGCATTTTTAATTGGTGGTTTAATGGGAATTTTAGGACAAGCATTGATCGATATTTATTCTTATTTCTTCAACATTTCGACTAGTGATGCGGCTATGTTGATGATCGTAACTTTAGTATTTTTAGGATGCTTATTAACGTGTTTAGGGTTCTTTGACAAAATGGTTCATTTTGCCAGATGTGGATTAATTATTCCGATAACTGGTTTTGCACATGCTATGATGAGTGCTACTTTAGAATATCGGAAGGAAGGTTTAGTTACAGGAATCGGCGCAAATATGTTTAAATTGGCTGGATCAGTTATTATATTTGGCGTTGTTAGTGCTTATATATTTGGACTTATTAGATTGTTAATAATGGGAGGTTAAAATGACATTTAAATATAATAATGTATATATAAACGATGTGGCGACAGTAACAGGTCCTTATGAAAGTAAGGGACCACTTTCTAAATACTTTGATAAAAGTTACGATGATTTATATTTTGGAACAAAGAATTGGGAATCAGCTGAAATAAAATCGATCGAAGAAGCTGTTGATATATTGTTAAATAAGGTTCAAAGAACAAAATTTGACATAGATGTTTTTGTTTCTGGCGATCTATCAAATCAAATTGTAGCGACTAATTATTCAGCTTCAAGTTTGGGAATTCCTTTGATTGGTATTTATGGGGCTTGTTCTACTAGTGTTTTAGGGACTATTATTGCTGCTAATTTAGTTGATGCTAAACAAGTGAAGAATGCTATTACTGCAACTTCTTCACATAATAATAACGCAGAAAAGCAGTTTCGTTATCCTATCGAGTATGGTGGTCCCAAAAGAAAAACCACTACTTTCACTTCTACCGGTGCGGCTTGTTCTTATATATCGCAAGACAAATATGGTATCAAAGTTGAAAGTGCGACCTTAGGAACTATCGTCGATTTAGGCATTAAAGACGTCTATCATATGGGGGCTGTTATGGCTCCAGCTGCTGCTAAGACGATTTATGATCATTTAAGGGAAACTAAAAGAGAAATCGGCTATTATGATCTTATATTAACAGGTGATTTGGGAGTATATGGCAAGGACATATTGAAAGATTATATGTTGTCAGAATATAACATCGAATTAAAGAATTATGATGATTGTGCGACAATGATATATGATATTAAAAATCAACCAGTATATGCCGGAGCTAGTGGACCAGCTTGTGCTCCTTTGGTAACTTATGGTTATGTTTTTCATAAAATGGCTAAAAAGGATATAAGACGAGTTTTATTAGTTGCTACCGGTGCTCTTATGAATACGACGATGGTTAACTATAAAAATACGATTCCTGCTATTGCTCACGCTGTTAGCTTGGAGGTGATCGAATGATCTATCTTAATTCATTTCTTTTTTGTGGAATAGTATGTTTGATTGGTCAGTTAATTTTGGATAATACCAAATTGACACCTGGCCATATAACAACCATTTTTGTTGTTTTAGGATCATTTTTAGATGTTTTTGGTATTTATGATAAGATTATCTTATGGGCTGGTGGTGGAGCAATGGTTCCAATTACTAGTTTTGGTCATTTATTGATCCATGGGGCTATGGCAACTACAAATGATGTTGGTATTATGGGACTTATGAGTGGGATGTTTAATTTGACTGCTTCAGGGATTACAGCAGCCATAGTATTTTCATTTATTTTCTCATTAATATTTAAACCAAAAGATTAAAATCAATTAAAATTGATTTTTTTTGTTAGAAGTATTGCTAAAATGTTAAAAATATAGTAAAATTTATTTATAGCGTTTTGGAGTAGTACTCAAGAGGCTGAAGAGGCGCCCCTGCTAAGGGTGTAGGTCGGGTAACCGGCGCGAAGGTTCAAATCCTTTCTACTCCGCCATTGAATAATTATCCCTTATTTTATAAGGGTTTTTATTTTGTAAAGTATAATTATCATTGCATTTTCCTACAAAAAAAGTAAGAACTAGCTAACCTTGTTGGATAATATAAGGTTGTTCTTACTTTTTTTTTATTCATATTGAAATTTAAAAATAACTTCTATCTTGATCGAATCATCTTTAGATAATTCTTCATAAGTTTTACCGAGTTTCTGTTCTAATTCAGATAATGTAACATAATTATCTAAAATAGGGAAAGAGTAAATATCATATTTAATTAAATACCTTGAATAAATATCAGTTCTTTCTTCACGATAACTACTATTAGAGCTATCTAAATAACTAGTGTCGCTAAATTTACTCCAATTAGTATAAGTTAAAGTGTCCTCATCTTTATAATTGTAACTATTTGGTTTAGTAGAACTAGAACTGCTGTATATTCTTTTAGTATCACCATTATACCATTTCCACATATCATCATAATAAGAGTACATCTTAGCTGATGATTGGGTATCACGTTTATATTCATCTCCAGGTGAGTTTGGAGAATATTCTCCATTATTCCAATAAACTTTTTCATCGTCAACTAAATAATACCAACGATAACCAGTTTTAGAATTTATATGACGATAATCATATTCAGTAGGATAATCTAAACTCCAAGGTGAGTCTTCAGTAGTTGATTTAATCGAAGTATCTTTATTAGTGTAACCAGTTGGTTGGGTAGAACTAAAGTCGCTATATTTAATATCGTTTCGATACCAGCGCCATTTTTTGTCACGGTAACTATAATAAGTTTTAGTTTCTCTAACATATTCAGTAATTACAGCATCGTTAGGAATACTTGGTAAATCATTTTCATCGATCGGCAATAAAACGCCATTAGTTTCTTCTTCGCTGATATCTTCACTTGGATACCAACTGCTCCATTTAGAATTATAAGATTCGACAGTTACATAATTAAAATAAGCATTTACTTTAACATTTTTGGAATTGTCGTATCGATCTTTTTCTTTTCCGAAATCACCAGTACTACAATAACTAGCATTATCTATGTTGACTGTTTTGACATAACTGTCATTATATTTTGTATAAGTAATACTGCCTGATACATTTTTATCTTTAAAAGTAATATTACTATCTAAATCAGATAAGTTGATAGTGATGGCACTTCCGTTTAAATTTGGCCATAAGTTATGATTTTCAACATAAGTATCAGCTTTATTGATTATTTCCTCACGCAAAGAATCACATTTACGGTTTTTATTACCACTTAAAATGCTAGAAATAATAAAATATATGATAAGTATAACAAAAACTACGAGTAAAATTTTTAAAATGTTTTTTTTATTTAATTTAATCTTCGAAAATAAATCTTTAATTTTTTCCACAATATCACTCCAAATAACATTATATCATGTTTTATAATATATGTACATTTTTTAGTTAAATAGCATAAAATATATTAGGTGATTGTCATGGCCAAAATAGATGATTTTAAAGATTTTGTTAAAAAAAATCCTCGTTTAGTTAAATATGTTAAAAATGGTGATAGTAACTGGCAAAATTTTTATGAAATATATGATTTATATGGCGAGGATAAGGAAGCGTGGAAAGATTATTTAAACGTAGAAACAGCCACCGCTACCGCAGCCGCTGCTACGACAGCTATTGGAGTAGGCGAAGTTTTTAATTGGCTAAAAAATATTAATTTAGATAGTTTTCAATCAGGAATTAGTAATTTACAACGGGTGATAGGTTTGGTACAAGATTTATCTAGTAAAGATGATACGAAACCAAACAAAGAATACAAACCACGACCAATGTACAAACATTTCGAGGATTAAATGAGTATAGCAACTCAATTTAAAATGAAAAGCAACGCTAATTATACTAAATTTCTTCGAGAAAATTCACATTGGTACAAATTACTAAATAGAGATGATGATTACTTCAAACAATTTGAAAATGAAATGAAAACGGCGTATAGATTAAGACCAACTGATCGTATTAATAAAGTTATCGATACTTTTGATATGATTCAAACCATTCTTTCGTCTTTTAAATAATAAAGGAACATAGGTTTCTTTTTTATTTAATTAAATTGATGAAAAAAAATTATTAGTGTATTGTTCTTCTTTTAAGACTAATTACTTGTTTAGAATAATAAAATAATATAGGTGATAAAATTGAACCTATTAAATAATTTTAGAGATTTAGTTTTAGAAGAACAATTTAAAATCAATTATATTGAAAACAAATTAAACATAGTTAATTATATAGATATAGCTCATTTTGACAGTAATAAAATCATCGTTAATTATAGTGGTGGTAGTATTGTGATAGGTGGTAAGAGTCTAGTTATATCAAAATTGGTTAGTGATGAACTGTTGATCGAAGGACAGATTGAAAAGATAGAATTTAGGTGATATTCATGGAAAATGGTTTTGTTGGGAAGATGACTAGCAAGGTTAAACTAAATATCAAAGGTAAAAACATCGAACGTTTCATTAAAAGATTGCGCTCTAATCAAATCGATTTATTAAAAATAACTTATTTAAGTTACAATGAAGTAAATATTATTATATATAAAAAAGATTATGACAAATTAATCGAATTAAAAACTATTTATGATGTAACTATGGTCGATTTTTATGGTATAATAAAAATTAAAGAAATTGCTAACATATATAAATATGTCGTCGGTTTTGTTACATTAGGAATAGCTCTTTTAATTTTTTTGTCACATGTCATTTTTAATATTGAAGTTATTCATACTGATAGTGATGTTAGAAATTTTCTTTTACAAGAATTAGAAAACTATGGTTTAAAGAAATATCGATTAAAGAAAAGTTATCAAGAAATTCAAGAGATTAAAAATTCAATTTTAGAAAAGTATAAAAATGAAATAGAGTGGCTAGAAATTGAAGAAAGCGGAACAACTTATATAGTTAGATTAGAAGAAAGAATTATCAAAGATAACGAAAAAGAAGAAGAAAAACAAAATGTTATTGCTAATAAAAGC
The DNA here is from genome assembly GCA_958413985.1 of uncultured Bacilli bacterium. Lineage (GTDB taxonomy): Bacteria > Bacillota_I > Bacilli_A > RF39 > UBA660 > Faecisoma. Next base: position 15,804 of record CATYVZ010000010.1, on the reverse strand, counting down.
GCTATTATAAAAAAGATAATTGCTCACAATGGTGAAGTAGTTAAAAACATCAATGAATATGTCAATGCAGGAGATGTTATCATATCGGGCAATATTTATTTAAACGATGAAGTTAAAGATACTGTTGCTGCCAAAGGGACTGTCTATGGTGAAGTATGGTACAATGTTAGTGTTGAATATCCGTATATTTATAGTGAAGTTAAAGAAATGAATAACTATAAAGATGTCTATGTTTTAAAAATTTTATCTCATAATATTGAGTTTACAACTGATCCTTTTTTAGAAAAGAAAGTTTCAGAAAAAGTATTACTTTACCATCCATTGTTACCAATATCTTTAGTAAGACAAGAACAAAAAGAAATAAAGACAATATCTTTAGTCTTGACGGCTGAAGAAGCTAAAGAGAAAGCTATAATTGCAGCAAAGGAAAAAATGGAAGAAAAATTAGATGACGATGAGAAAATTATCGATTATAAAGTTTTAAAACTGAACATAAAAGAGGATAAAATAGTGTTAGATGTTTTTTTCACAGTTTATGAAAATATAACAGGTTATAGCAAAATTATAGAAGGTGATGAGATTGTTTCGTGATACAATTTTAAATATTTTTACTGATATTTGGCCGATGGTTCTTATTTGTTGTGTCATAATTATTTCGATGCGAATTATCTATTTAGTTAAAAATAAGAAGAAGTTTGTTTTTTATAAAGAAGTTTTAATGTTGGGGTTTATTTTATATGTTATGGCTCTTTTTAGAGTAGTTACTTTTCAAGATGTCAGTTGGTCTACTTCTAATATTGTTCCTTTTAAAGAGATGTTCCGATATGATTTTGGTAGTAAGAAGTTTTATCGAAACGTAGTAGGTAATATGCTTATGTTTATTCCTTATGGTTTTTTTACATCTTACTTTTTAAAGCTAAAAAAACCATTGCATATTTTTTTAATGACATTTTTAGTTTCTATTACTATCGAAACAACTCAATTTATGATTGGACGAGTATTTGATATCGACGATATTATGCTTAATATTGTTGGAGGATTATTAGGATTTACAATTTTTTATATCGGTGATAAATTAAAAAATAAATTTCCTTTATTGCAAAAAGCTTATGTTTATAATATAATAATGGTAGTTATATTATCGGTAATAGTTTTATACCTGTCAGGAGTAATTTATGTATGAATTAATCAATGAAACAAATGAAAAAATTGAGCAGTTGGTAACGATTAAAAGCCTTTTAGATTTTATTGTAACCAAAGAGAAACTTGATAATTGCCTTTTTAACGTTATTTTAGTCGATAATAAATATATTCATAAAATTAACAAAGACTACCGAGGAATAGATAGAGAAACCGATGTTATTAGTTTTGCATTAGAAGATAACGTTGATGAAGTTAAATTAGAGTTTAGAGTTTTAGGGGATATATATATATCGGTTGAAAAGGCACAGGAACAAGCTTTACTTTATGGCCATTCATTTTTAAGGGAGCTTTCGTTTTTAACAGTTCATGGTTTATTACATTTGTTAGGGTATGATCACATCGATAAAAAAGATGAAGAAATTATGTTTGCAAAACAGGAGGAATTATTAAATGAATTCGGAATTACAAAATAAAAAATTTGGTTTTAAAAGATTTATTGCTAGTTTTAAAAATTCATTCAATGGTTTGAAGTATGCATATTTAAACGAACAAAGTTTATTTATTCATGCTTTAGCAACTATCTTGACAATTATTTTAGGATGTATATTAAAAATAACATTGACAGAATGGCTATCGATAATGACGTTACTTGTTATAACAGCAATTTTAGAGCTTCTCAATACAGCCATCGAATCAGTTTGTGATGCGGTTACTCTTGAAAAATCAGAAAGAATCAGAATATCAAAGGATACTGCTAGTGCTGCTGTGTTTTTATCGTCATTGGCTAGTTTGATCGTCGGTCTTTTTATCTTTGTACCTAAAATCATAGCACTATTTTAAGAAAGGTTGAGTTATATGAAAAGTGGTTTTGTAAGTTTAATTGGCCGACCTAATGTTGGCAAAAGTACATTGATCAATAGTATTGTTGGGAAAAAAATCGCAATAACTTCTAACAAACCACAAACGACACGTAATATGATCGAAGGTATATATACTGACCAAGAAAAACAAATAGTTTTCATCGACACACCAGGAATTCATAAACCTAAACATAAGTTAGGAAAATATTTGAATAAACAAGCATATTACAGCATCGATGATGTCGATGTAATTGTATTTTTAATAGATGGTAGTGAAAAGCTTGGAGCTGGAGATTTGTATGTTATCGACAAATTAAAAGAGATTACTAAACCGGTTATTTTGGTTATTAATAAAATCGACAAAATTACCAAGGAAAAAATTTTGTTAAAGATCGATGAATATAAAGATTTATATCCATTTAAAGAGATTATTCCTTTGTCGGCAATAAAAAAAGACAATGTTGAAACCTTAATTAACGTTTTAACTAAATATTTACCGGATAATGTGAAATATTTTGAAGATGAAACTTATACGAATAAACAAATTGAGTTTTTAATAGCTGAAATAGTAAGAGAAAAAATCTTTAATTTAACTGAGGAGGAAGTTCCTCATTCGATCACTTGTGTTGTGGAAAAAATTGAAAAAGAGAAAAACAATTATAGCATCAATGTTGTAATTATCGTCGATCGTGAATCATTAAAGAAAATAATTATCGGCAAACAAGGCAGTAAAATTAAAGAAATAGGTATTCAATCACGGTTGGATTTAGAACAGTTGTTAGGTAAAAAAGTATATTTAGATTTATTTGTTAAAACGATTAAAAATTGGCGTGATAAAGAAAAATATTTACAAGAATTTGGTTTTACAGATTTTATGAAATAATTTGAATAAAATTTATACTTAATAAACACAATATTAATGGTGATGATAAAATGAAAAAAGAACTATTATGGAAATTGTTTGAAAAAACCGGAAAGATTGAATATTATTTAAAGTATAAAAAAGAAGGTGAATAATTTGGATGTTGTCGTAGGTGGTATCTATAAACATTTTAAAGGCAAATTATATAAAGTTTTAATGATCGGTTATGACAGTGAAACTAACAATGAAGAAAAACCTAAAAAATTGGTCATATATGAAGCTTTATATGACGATCATAAAATATGGGTTAGACCATATGATATGTTTATATCGCCAGTAGATAAAACTAAGTATCCAGATATAAAACAAGAATATCGATTCGAGCTGATTAAAAATGATTGAAGTTGAGGGAATTATTTTAACTAGTCAGGATTATGGAGAAACTAGTAAAATTATTAACGTTATTACTAAAGAAAATGGTATTATCAGTATGATTGCTAAAGGTTGTAAAAGTATTAAAAGCAATTTAAGAAGTGCGACCGATAAACTTACTTATGGTAAGTTTTATGTTTATTATAAAAAAGATAAATTATCGATTTTATCTAATATCGATATTATCGATAATTTCAAGAACATTAAGAAAGATATTACTAAAATAAGCTATGCAACTTATCTTTTAGAATTGACAGGTCAAGTAGTTAAGCACAGTTTAAAATGTGAAATCTTTGATTTATTAATTAATGCTTTAATTAAGATAAATGAGAATTATGATCCTTTAGTTATTATGAATATTTTAGAATTAAAATATTTAGATTATTTGGGGGTTATGCCAATTATCGATGGTTGCTGTAAATGTGGCAATACTACAATTAAAACATTATCAAGTGATGCTGGTGGTTTTATTTGTAGTAAATGTTATACTAATGAAAAAATAGTTAGCGATAAGACGATTAAATTAATTCGCATGTATTATTATGTCGATATTGCTAAAATAACTAAATTAGAAGTGAGCAAAGAAGCAAAAAATGAGATTAATAGTTTTTTAAATGAGTATTACGACCGTTATACTGGTCTATATCTTAAAAGTAAGAATTTTATTAATAATTTAAATAAATTGACGGTTTAATTTTTTTAATTATAAGAATTAGTTGTATAATTCTTTTTTTATATAACATAAAAATCATTTTTTGTTTATTGATTTGATATATATATTGTGCTATGATTAAATAGGTGGGATTATGAAAAAGATATTTATTAATATAATTACAATTTTCTTATCATTTTTTATGACAATTTCATTTTTTGAAGTGATGAAATGGCATCATATCGGCGATACTTTGACGGCATTTGTATTAGTTAGATTTGTAACATTCTTTATATTGTTATTAGCATTATTATTTGGAATTATATATTTTTCTAAAAATAATAAAAAGTTTTGGAAAATTTTATTGATTTTAGGTGTTTCTCCTTTTGTTATTGCTCTAATTATAGGAATATATTTTGCTGTTGCTGGTTTTTCTGGCTTATGCTTGTGTGGTGAATTCTATGGCTTTAAAGCTTTCATCGAAAGTATAGCTATGTATTCATATAACTTTTACCAAAATTATATTTTAGGTATTATTTTGCTGGTTATAGCAGTTATAAAGCTAAGAAAAGTTTAATTAACATAATTAAAAATTAAATAAATTAATCATTTAATATTGTTTGAATGAAAAAAATATGTTATTATATTGCTAGCTATGAAAAAGAAGGAGTAATTAAAGTAATTATTTCAAGAGAGAATGTGCTTGGTGCAAACATTTAATAATCTTTAATGAAGTAGTCTTTGGAGCAAAAGGTGACGCGTTATAGTCTTTTAAGGTAGACTTTGTCTATAAATTAAGGTGGTACCACGTAATAATCACGTCCTTATTAGGATGTGATTTTTTAGTTAGGAGGATTTTTATGTTAGATAAGAAATATAATCATTTAGAAGTTGAAAATAATAAATATGAAACATGGAAAGAAAAAGGATATTTTACAAGTGGTGATCTATCTAAAAAGCCTTTTTGTATTGTCATTCCGCCACCTAATGTTACAGGTAAATTACATTTAGGTCATGCCTGGGATACAACATTACAGGATATTATTATTCGATATAAAAGAATGCAAGGGTATGATGCATTATGGCTACCAGGAATGGATCACGCAGGAATTGCTACTCAAGCTAAAGTTGATGCTAAACTAAGAGATTTGGGCATTAATCCTCGTGGTTTGAAGCGCGAAGAATGGCTTAAATATGCTTGGGAATGGAAAGAAGATTATGCCAAAAACATTCACGAACAATGGGCTAAGTTAGGTTTATCATTAGATTATACGAAAGAAAGATTTACTTTAGATGAAGGATTATCATATGCTGTTAAGAAGGTTTTTATTGATTTATATAATGAAGGATTAATCTATCGTGGCGAGCGAATTATTAACTGGGATCCTAAAGCAATGACAGCTTTATCAAATGAAGAAGTTATCTATAAAGATGTTCCTGGAGCATTTTACCATATAAAATACTATATTGAAGATAGTGATCAATATTTAGAAGTTGCTACAACTAGACCAGAAACATTATTCGGTGATACGGCTGTTGCAGTTAATCCTGATGATGAACGCTACAAACAGTATATTGGTAAAAATGTCATTTTGCCTATTATTAACAAAAAAATTCCAGTTATTGCTGATGTTCACGCTGATAAAGACTTTGGTACTGGTGTAGTTAAAATAACGCCTGCTCATGATCCAAATGACTTTGAAGTTGGAAATAGACATAATTTAGAAAGAATAATCGTTATTAATCCTGATGGGACAATGAACGAAAATGCTTGTAAATATAATGGGTTAGATCGCTTTGAATGTCGAGAAAAACTAGTTCAAGATTTAGAAAAAGAAAAATTGTTAGTCAAAATTGAAAAAATTACTCATGCAGTTGGACATTCTGAAAGAACCGATGTTATGGTTGAACCATATTTATCTAAGCAATGGTTCGTTAAAATGCGCCCTTTAGCTGATCGTGTTTTGGAAAATCAAAAAGATAAAAAAACTAAAGTTAATTTTATTCCATCAAGATATGAAAAAATCATGAATCATTGGATGGAAATAACTTATGATTGGTGTATTTCAAGACAATTATGGTGGGGACACCAAATACCAGCCTGGTATAAAGGCGACGAAGTATATGTTGGTTATGAAGCTCCAGGAGATGACTGGGTTCAGGATACTGATGTTTTAGATACTTGGTTTAGTAGTGCTTTGTGGCCATTTAGTACATTAGGTTGGCCCAATAATAGCGAACTTTTAAAACGTTATTATCCTAATGATTGTTTAGTGACAGCATATGATATTATTCCATTTTGGGTTAATAGAATGACTTTTCAAGGCTTGCATTTTACTGATAAGAGACCATTTCAAAATTGTTTAATTCACGGTCTAATTCGCGATAAAATGGGAAGAAAGATGAGTAAATCGTTAGGTAATGGGATTGATCCTATGGATATTATAAAAGAATATGGCTGTGATTCCTTAAGATTTTTTCTATCGACAACTACTGCTAGTGGAACTGATTTAAGGTATGATGAGGAAAAAGTAAAATCTACTTGGAATTTTATTAATAAATTATGGAATGCTTCCCGCTTTGTTTTATTAAATATTGAAGATTTTAATTATAGTTTAGATGATTTATCGATCAGTGATAAGTGGATTTTAAATAAAATGAATAACTTAATCAATAATGTTATCAAACATATGAATAAGTATGAATTTAATGTTGTTGGCAAAGAGTTATATAGTTTTACTTGGGATGATTTTTGTGATTGGTATATTGAATTAGCTAAAAATAATATGAACGATACAACCAAGACGGTCTTAGTTATTGTATTAACTAATATTTTAAAGCTATTGCATCCATTTATGCCTTATGTAACAGAAGAAATATATCTAATGTTGCCAATTCATGATGAATCAATAATGATTAGTGATTATCCTAAATACAAGAAAGAATTTGTATTTGGGGATAATACTTTAGATTTGTTGATCGATCTAATTAAAAAGATCAGAAAAATAAAATTAGAGAATAATTTGGGTAAAGATTATTTAATTGTAACTGACAATGAAATAATTTTGAAAAATAAAGATTTAATTAGTAGAATATTGAAAAATGATAATATTTTAACAGAATATAATGGTGAATTTAGTAAAATTGATATTAATTTTAACAATGAAATAGTTTCATTATTCTATGATGGAAGATTAACAGAAGATGAAAAAGAAAAATTATTAAAAGAAAGAGAAAGATTGATTAACTCAATAGCAAGAAGGGAAAAATTGTTAAGTAATCAAGGATATATATCTAAAGCGCCAAAAAATATTGTCGAAAGTGAAAAAAGCAGTTTAATAAAGGATAAAAATGATTTAGAATTAATAAATAATAAGCTAAACTAATTTACATATTTCCACATATTTTGTCGAATTTTATACATAATATACTTGACTATATCAAAAAAATCATGTATACTGAGCATAGTAGGAAAAGTAAGGTGGTGAGATTGGGTGAAAAAAGGTTTTACATTGATCGAATTGTTAGCTGTAATTATCATTTTGGCTATTATTGCTTTAATCGCTACACCAATTATTTTAAATGTTGTTGATGATGCGAAGAAAAGTGCAGCTGAATCTGAAGCTAATATGATCGTTAGTGGTATCAACAATAACTGTGCTATCAAAGATATGCAAGTTCAAATGGGAGTTAGTGGAGCTACGGCTTGTGGAACTTCTTTAGGAACATCAGATGTTGAAGCAATGGTTAATTTAGGAAATGCTACTGTAAGTGGTAGTGTTACATTATCAGGTGGACAAGTTACTGGAATTACTGTTGTAAGTAATGGTTATACTGTTACTATGACATCAGGCTCTTGGGCTGATCCAACTAAATAATTTTATAAAATGAACAAGAAAGTAATTTCTTGTTTTTTTTTAACTAAAATGATATGATTATTAAGGTGAAACATATGAAGAAGTATTTTTTAGCGTTTATAATTCCCGTCGCGATTTTAGTCTTATCATTTATTTTTAATGGAGTTATTTTTGGTGATTTTTCAGCTTTCGTTAGTGATTCTCAATTACAATATCAACAATTACTAATTTATTTAAAACGCTTTTTTGTTGGTTCATCTAGTTTTTCATATACTTTTCAGGTAGGCTTTGGAACACCATTAATTAGTACTTTTGCTTATTATTTAATGAGTCCATTTAATATTTTAGTTAATTTTTTTAGTTATGAAAATATTGAAGTCTGTTTTTTGCTTTTATCTTTTATTAAGATAGGTTTATGTGGAGTCACTATGTATAGCTATTTAAAATATAACTATACAAGTAAATATCTTTTACTTTTTGCCATTAGCTATGCTTTATCGTTTTATATTGTTATAAATTATTTTAATATTATGTGGTTAGATGCTTATTTTTTAGCTCCATTGTTATTGCTTGGAATCGATAAACTAATTAAAGAAAGAAAACCATTGTTATATGGAATAGTTTTATTTTTGATCATTTTAACTAACTATTATATGGGATATATGTGCTGTTTATATAGTGTTTTATATTTTGTTTATAAATATTTATTAATGAAAAACAAAGATAAAAGAATCATTTTAAATTTTATAATAATTTCTTTACTGTCGGGTTTAATGACTATGTTTTTACATTTACCGAATTTACTTGAATTAATAAATATTCCTCGTAATATATCACGGGATTACTTATTCAATACCGATATTTCTGGTATTTTGTCAAAAATATTTATCGGATCTAATGTTTCTGGGGGATTAAATAACGAATTTCATCCTTATCTATATATTGGAGTATTCAACATTATTTTATTATTATTTTATTTTTTTAATCAAAAGATCGAACGAAAAGAAAAAATATTGTCGTTAATTTTTCTTTTTGTTCTTGCTATAAGTATTATAATTGTCACTTTAAACAATTTCTGGCATGCGTTAAGTAATCCAATCGGTTTTAATTTTAGGTATATATATCTATTTAATATTTTTACTATTTCTCTTTGCGTTAAATCGTTTGTTAATTTAAAGTATGTCGATTTAAAGTGGTATTTCTTGAGTTTTTTAGTAATAGTTTTAATAGCTTTACTAGTTATCGTTAGAGATATAATGAATCCCATTTATATATATGTTACTCTTGCTTTAGCTTTAATATATTTATGCATTTTTAAAAGTAAGAATAAAGATACAAAATTTTTGTTTTTATTTCTAGCGATTAGCGAATTATTTTTTAATTGTTATACAGTATTAAATGCTCATGATTTTACTTATCGTAAAGCTTTAAATGGTCGTTATCAAGAAAAGACTGATAGTGTTTCAAAGATTGTCGACGATGGTTTTTACCGAATGGAATTTGAAACCCATCAATTATTAAATGAACCTTTATACTATAATTATAATGGAATAACTGGATGGTTATCGAGCGCTAATTTAAATTCAGATTTTTATAACAATATTGGTTATTATAGTTATAATAATTTGCAATTATATAATCACTATTTATTATTAGATAGTTTATTTGGAATAAAATATTATGAATCAATTCGACAGTATAATTATTATAAATTATTAGAAACTAAGGATGTTTCCATTTATGACGATATGTTATATGGTAATTTCATGCAAACTAGTTATCTTTATCAAAATCCTTATGCTTTAGGTTTAGGTTATATGGTCGATAAAACAGTTAAAGAATCATTTATATGTAGTAGTGCTTTTGATTGTCAAAATAAGATGATTAAACAGATGACTGCTCAAGATAATGAAATCTACAACTTTGAAAAAATCGATGATGTAATAGAAATTAAAAGCAAAGATAATTTTTATGTTCTTTTTGTTGAAAATAGTATCGATGTTTCATCGGCTTATAGTGTTTGTATTGATCAAAATTGTTTTGTTTTTAATTATAATTCTAATAAAGTAGTCTATGTTGAAAACGACTATGAAATAGGCGATACGATAGAAGTGAATGTAGGAAATAAAGGGGATATAAAAGATATCTATGTTGGTTATTTTGACTTTGACCTTTTCACTAAAACGATCGAAGATTTGACTAAACAACAGTTAAATATTACAGATTTTAAAAGTGATCATATTAAAGGAAATATCGAAGTGTTAGAAGATAATGTTTTATTTTTATCGATACCGTATAACGATAATTTTGAGATTTTAGTCGATGGTACAAAAACTGATTACTATCAAGTTTTCAACAATTTTATCGGTCTTGATTTAAATGAAGGATATCATGAAATTGAAATAATTTATAAAGTTAAAGGTTTAAATTTAGGGATAACGATCAGTTTGGCTTCATTTGTTTTATTTATAATATATAATAAAAAAACATTAAAATTAAACAAATAATCAAATTTTAGCTAATTATGATTTGTAAATGTTATTAAATTAATATATAATTATATTGGTGATTTAACGTGAAACAGGAAAACATCAGAAATTTTTCGATTATTGCTCATATCGATCATGGTAAAAGTACTTTGGCTGATCGTATTTTAGAAGAAACTGGAGCAATAACTGAACGCGAACGACAAGATCAATTATTAGATAACATGGATCTCGAAAGAGAGCGTGGCATTACAATCAAGCTTAATGCAGTACAATTAAAATATAAATATAATGATGAAGATTATGTACTTCATTTAATCGATACTCCGGGACATGTCGACTTTAACTACGAAGTCAGTCGATCTTTAGCTGCTTGTGAAGGGGCAATTTTAGTGGTCGATGCAGCTCAAGGAATCGAGGCTCAAACTTTAGCTAATTTATATCTTGCTTTAGATAATAATTTAACTATTATTCCAGTTATCAATAAAATTGATTTACCGAATGCTGACATTCCTAAAGTTACCAAAGAATTAGAAGATACTTTAGGTTTTTCTAAGGATGAGATCATTTTAACTTCAGCTAAAAATGGAATTGGTATTAAAGAATTAATAACTTCTATTATAAAGCGTGTTCCTAGTCCAACTGGCGATATTAATAAACCGCTACAAGCTTTAATTTTTGATAGCTTTTATGATTCTTATCGTGGTGTGGTTGTTTTAATAAGAGTTGTCAATGGTAAAGTTAAAGTTGGCGATAAAATAAAGTTGATGGCTACTGGTAAAATAGAAGAAGTGGTCGAATTAGGCGTTAATAGTCCAAAGGAGGAAAAAAAGGATAGTTTAGTCGCTGGTGAGGTTGGGTATCTCTGTGGAGCAATTAAGGATATTTCGGATATCAAAGTTGGCGATACGATAACTTTAGCTGATAATCCAGCTTCTAGTATTTTGCCAGGATATAAACCAATGAAACCGATGGTTTTCTCAGGTATTTATCCGATTGAAACTGCTAAATACTCTGATCTTAGAGAAGCGTTAGAAAAATTAAAACTAAATGATGCTTCTTTGGAATTTACGCCAGAGACTTCAAAAGCTTTAGGCTTTGGATTTAGATGTGGTTTTTTAGGTCTATTACATTTGGAGATTATTAAAGAACGGTTAGAAAGGGAATTTAATATTGCTTTGATTGTTACTAGTCCATCGGTTATTTATAATTTAGAGCTTACTGACGGGACTTTCATTAGTATTGATAGTCCTAGTAAAATGCCTGATAAAGTAAAAATAAAGGACATCAAAGAACCTTATATAAAAACTTCAATTTTTGTGCCAAGTAATTATATTGGGCCAATTATGGAGTTATGCCAAGATAAAAGAGGAAACTATATTTCGATGGAGTATTTGGATCAGACCAGAGTAAACATTCATTATGAAATACCATTATCCGAAATAGTATATGATTTTTTTGATCGTCTTAAAAGTATTTCTAAAGGTTACGCTTCATTTGACTATGAATTAATTGGGTATAAATCTAGTAATTTAGTTAAAATGGATATTTTGTTAAACGGTGAAATAGTGGATGCTTTAAGTATTATCGTTCATAGTGATTTTGCTTATAAACGTGGTAAAGCGATTGTAGAAACTTTAAGAAAGATGATTCCTCGACAACAATTTGAGGTTCCGGTCCAGGCAAGTTTAGGTAGTAAAATAATTGCTCGTGAAACTATTAAAGCAGTTAGAAAAGATGTTTTAGCTAAGTGTTATGGTGGCGATGTTTCAAGAAAAAGAAAATTGTTAGAAAAGCAGAAAGAAGGTAAAAAAAGAATGAAAATGGTAGGACGAGTCGAAATACCAGAGGAAGCTTTTCTAGCGGTTTTGAAAGTTGACGAAGAATAATTTGACAAATATTTTATAATCAAATATAATATATTTCATCAGGAGGGTAAAATGAAAAATTTAGAAATACATGAAAGAGCTATCACTATTGGTAGTTATATTGTCGATACTAAGTCAACAATACGTCAAGCGGCTAGTAAATTTGGTATGAGCAAAACTAGTATTCATAATGATATGCGTAAGATTTTACCACAATGTGATGGTGAATTAACCAAATTAGTTAGTGATGTCATGGAAGAAAATAAATCCTTAAGACATATTCGTGGTGGCGAGACAACTAGAAGAAAATTTCAAAAATTAAAAAGTAATAATTTTTAATTTCGAAAAGATTATTTATAATCTTTTTTTTTGTTATAATTAAATAGGTGAAGTTTATGTCTATTTATATCCATATTCCTTTTTGTAAAACAATTTGTTCATATTGTGATTTTTGTAAATTTTATTATAACGAAAAATGGGTCGATGACTATTTAATAGCGTTAGAAAAAGAAATTAAAAAAAAATATAAAAATGAAATAATTAATACTATTTATATCGGTGGGGGAACGCCGACATCTTTAAATGAATACCAATTAGAAAAATTACTTAAATTAGTTACCATTTTTAATTGTAAAGAAATTGAATTTACTGTTGAAACTAATGTAGATTTGACTTTGGAAAAAATAAAACTATTAAAAAAGTATGGCGTTAATCGAATTAGTATTGGTGTTCAAACGGTTAACAAAAAACATTTAACCTTTTTAAACCGTAACCATACTAAAGAAGAGGTAATTAATTTAGTCAACTTATTAAAACAATATAATTTTAGTGTTAATGTTGATTTAATATATGGAATGCCTAATCAAACGCTAAAAGAATTAGAACAAGATTTAGATTTTATCTTAAGTTTAGATATTGATCATATATCAACATACTCTTTGATAATCGAACCTCATACAAAAATTTATATCGATAAAACAGATTATATCGATGAAGATTTAGATTACCAAATGTATAAATTGATTAATAAAAAGTTAAGTAATTATATTCATTATGAAATAAGTAATTATGCGAAAGATAATCATTATTCTAAACATAATTTGGTTTATTGGAACAATTTGGAATATTATGGCTTTGGAATTAGTGCTTCTGGTTATGTCGACGGTATAAGGTATGATAATACTAAATCCTATCAAAATTATTTAAAAGGAAATTATATATTAGAAAGTCACCGATTAAGCAAAAAGGAACAAATCGAAAATGAGTTTATTTTAGGTTTTAGAAAAATTGATGGAATTGATTTAAATGCTTTTAAACATAAGTTTAATATGTCTGTTTTTGATATACCGGTAGTAAAACAACTATATCAGGAAAACAAATTATTAATCGAAAATGAACATCTTAAAATAAATCCTAAGTATATATATATTTCTAATACTATTTTAGTTAACTTTGTTGACTTGAGTTTCTGATTAAGATAAAATTAAAATGGTGGTAAGGATGACAAAGTGGGATAAAGATTATATAAAACTATGTAAAAAGATCTTGAAAGATGGAGTTGAGGTTGAAAACCGAACAGGAACTAATACGATTAAAATTCCTAGTTATCATTTAAAATTTGATTTGTCTAAAGAGTTTCCTGTTTTAACAACTAAGCAACTATATTTTAGACAAGCAATTTTAGAAATGTTGTGGATTTATCAGGCACAATCAAATGATGTTAGATGGTTGCAAGATAGAAATGTTCATATTTGGGATGAGTGGCAGATCGATAAAGATGGCTTATGGAAAGCTAATCAAATGGTTTTAGAAGATGGAAAGTTAATCAAAAAAGATATTGTCAAACAATTTGATAAAGATTATGCTTATACTATTGGAACAGCTTATGGCTATATTGTTAATAAATTTAAGTTGATCGACAAATTAATTAATACGATTAAAAATAATCCTAATGATCGAAGGTTAGTAATGTCTTTGTGGCAGGATGATTATTTAGATACGGCAGTTTTACCTAGCTGTGTTTGGAGTAGTGAATGGGATGTGACCAATGGCAGACTAAATTTATGGGTTCATCAAAGAAGTTGTGATGTTCCTTTAGGTTTACCTTTTAATGTTACTCAATATGCAGTTTTGCTTAGTCTAATTGCTCAAGTTTGTCATTTAAAGCCGGGAACTATCGATTGGAGTATTAAAGATGCTCATATTTATGTCAATCAGATCGATGGCATTAAAGAACAAATTTCTAGATTTGAGACGTTACCAGATCTTAAAGCTCCTAGTTTGTGGATCAATCCTAACATCGATGATTTTTATAAATTTGATAATTCTAAAGATTGTAATGATATCAAAATAGTTGGTTATGAGCATTATGGCCCAATTAAGTTTGATATATCTAAATAAGGAGGAGTATATGATTAGTTTAATTGCTGCTGTTGGTAAAAATAATGAATTGGGCAAAAACAATAACCTGATTTGGCATTTACCAAACGATTTAAAGTTTTTTAAAGAACAGACAATTAATAAGATAGTGGTTATGGGATATAATACTTTTTTATCTTTAGGTCGTCCTTTGCCTAATCGCATTAATGTCGTTTTATCTAGTGATAAAGTCACTTTGCCTTTAGGAGTTTTACAGTTTAATAGTATCGATGAATTAAACGATTATATTGCTGATAAAGATGTATTTATTATTGGGGGTGCTTCTTTATATAAGCAGTTTATCGATCGGGCTGAAAATATATATTTAACTGAGATAGAAGCTACTAGTGAAGCTGATGTATATTTTCCTTCTTTTGTTAAAACAAAGTATAAAAAAACTATACTAGGTCAGAATAGTGATAATAATATAAGTTATAGTCATGTTTTATATGAAAGGAAATAATATGAAAGGTAAGATAATAGTAATTGAAGGAACTGATTGCTCAGGAAAAGAAACCCAAAGTAAGAAAATAATTGAAAATTTAAAACAGTATAATTTTAAATATTTTTCTTTTCCTAACTACGATAGTCCAACTGGCAAAATAGTCGGAGGGCCTTATTTAAGCAAAAAGCATATTTGTGAAGGTTGGTTTAAAGAAGGTGCGGCTGCTGTTGATCCTAAGATAGCTTCGCTTTATTATGCAGCTGATCGTAAATATAATATTGCTTTTATCGAAGAATTATTGGAAGCTGGCTATAATGTTATATTAGATCGTTATTTTTATTCTAATATGGCACATCAAGGTGGTAAGATAAGCGATAAAGAGGAAAGATTTAAAATGTATAAATGGTTAGAAGAATTGGAAGTTAAGTTATTGCAGTTACCAATTCCTGATATCAGAATATTTTTACATGTTCCATATGAGGTATCGTTAGAAATAAGAAAAAATCGTAAGGAAGAATTTGATCAACATGAATCTAATCCTAATCATTTAATCAATGCTGAAAAGGCTTATCTAGAAATAGCTCAACTGTATAATTTTAAAACTATCGAATGCACTAAAGATGGAAAAATGTTATCGGTTGAACAAATAAATAAACAATTATGTGAATATTTAAAGCAAGTCCTATAAAGAAATAATCGATTTATAAACGATTGTTTTTTTGTTTCGTAAAATATTGCTTTTGATAGATAAATGATATATAATGAAAATGTAGAAAGTAGG
>CATYVZ010000009.1 GCA_958413985.1 uncultured Bacilli bacterium | reverse complement strand
TTTATTTTGTAAAGGGTTATGCCCCCCCCCATGTGTGCTATTTGCTAATTTATTTATCTTTCTTAACATCTAACTACACCTACTTTCTACATTTTCATTATATATCATTTATCTATCAAAAGCAATATTTTATGAAAAAAGACAAACAGATATCTATTTGTCCAAAATAACTACTTTATATTTACCTTATGTTCAATTTTATCCCAAGCAACTTCTTTTGTGAATAATGATTTTAATGCACAAATTACATAAGTTGATAAATATATCGGATTATATAAAATTGTTTTTAATTTCATTTTTTTACTTAGATTTAATTTATCTCTTTTTAACATCACGATCGTTACTATCATCATAACAATATAAGCAACTATAATCACACATAAGAGAATAATCGAAATAAGTAAAATTGAATTACCTCGATTAAAATCGCGAGTTAATAAAGCCATTAAACTTTTAATAATATAAAGAACGACGCCGATTGCAATATAAATATATGGTCTTACACCGATACGAACATTATATTTAGAACCATAATTTGATTCAGTTTCATTCATTTTTTCAACGATCAAAGGCAAATATTTTTTTCGTGACTCAAAGTATCCTTTAATCCACCTTACTCTTTGTTTTACAGTCTGTTTATATTTAGTTGGCTGTTCATCGTAAAAAATTGCCTTGTCATTATAATAAGTTGTCATATCATTCAATATAGCATATAAGCTAAGTTCATAATCTTCAGTCAAACTACAAAATGGATATCCTTGCCATTTCTTGATCCATTTACCCTTTATATAAAAACCTGTTCCTGAAATAATAGAATTGACATTATATTTATTGCGAAAAGAGTTACCTAAAGTATTGATCATTGAAAAAGTTAAACTAGAACAAGCTGCTATTACATTATCATTACCATTCTTGCAATTACGATAACCGATTCCAATATCATATCCAGCACAATATGTTTCAAGCATTTCTTTAATATAGTTAGAATCTAAAACATTATCAGCATCAAAGATAAAGTATAAATCATAATCTTTTTTTATCTGCTTTATTGCTTCATCTAACGCATAACCTTTTCTTTGTCTTTCAGGATTAGTTCTTAAAAGAACTGTTGCTCCGTATTTTTTACAAATTGTAACAGTTTTATCTTTTATTTCTTCGACGATGACATATACATCTTCCATATTAACTGTTACAGTCTGCTCTTTTATACTTTTTAACAGTCCCTCTATAACTTTGCTTTCATCACGAGCCGGAACTAAAATTGCCAAGTTTTTACTATTATTCTTTTGTAATTTAATAGGATTTTTATTCTTTCGTATGTTGTAATTGCCTAATATTAAAAGCAAAATACCCATGATGACAAAACATATGCAAATTGAATCAAACATTGTTAATCTCCTTTACTATGATGTTCCATATTAGGAAAATATTTAGATAAAAATTCATCATCGTAGTGCTCATCTAAAAAATGTCCGATTGGCGAAAGTGGTGGAACATTATTTTTTCTTAATGTTTGTCTTATAATAGCCGACCAAGATATCGCCATATTTAAGGCCATAAAAACAAGAAAAATTTTGGTTAAAACTTTACCTAAATTATATGGTATTTTTTCAATTTGCCGCGAAATAAAAGGATATAGATAACGAACAAATAAAAATGAAAAAATTCCCCATATCAACATAAATGGCAGAGTTGTTCTTCCGTTGATATCTAAATATTTATTAGAATAATCCCACGATGTTGTATGAGTAAAAGTTTCTTGAAGAAAACTAATTAAATATTCAATTCCGCCACCCAACAACGCTCCATATAAAATTGTTTCATACCATTTGTGCTTTTTGTCTGCCAAAAGAGCGACAATTATAACAGCCCCTACTCCATATATAATATTAAATGGGCCATATATTACTCCCCTACGATACTCCCACACAAATTGGCCAGTTCTCGAATAGACAAGAAAAAAGTTTAAGATTTCTTCATAAAACGATCCTATTATTGATCCAATAAGAAATATAGCAAATAGTTTTTCAAAACAAATCCCTTTAGCGAAAACTTTCTCGTCTTTTTTAAAATAATTCTTAAATTTTTGCCATTTCTCCTTCATACTACCAACCATTTCTAAGATAGATTATAAATTAATTATACTATATATTTTTTTAAATGACAAATAATTACAAAATTGTAATAAACTATCAACTAAAAGATAAATTAAATTCCACTTAAAAATTTTTTCAAATCATCTTTTATATCATCGCGTTCTAGCCCAAAAAGAATATTAGCCTTTAAATAACCAAACTGATTGCCGATATCAAGGTACGTTCCCTTAAATTTACAAGCACGAAAATCTTGTTTTTTCATAAGTGACAACATAGCATCAGTAAATTGATATTCACTACCATTTCCAACATTAAGATTTTCTATTTCTTCAAATATCTCAGGTTTTACTATATATCTACCAAGTCCAGCATAATTACTAGGTGCTTTATCAGGAGTTGGTTTTTCAACAATTCCTTTAATCTTATCATCAGTTTCAAACTCGATAATGCCATATTTATATACTAGTTCTTTTGCTACTTCTTGAACACCGATAACATTACAATCATGTTTTTCATAAACATCTATTAACTGTTTTAGCACTGGTACTTCAGCTTTCATTAAATCATCACCATACAAAACAGCAAAAGGTTCATCACCAATAAATGCTTTAGCCATCTTTATTGCATGACCACTACCCAAAGGTTCACCTTGTCTAGTATAATATATTTTGCACATTTTTGATATTTTTTGAACTTTTTCTAACTCTTTAGTTTTATTGCTTTTAGCTAGTCGTGCTTCTAATTCAAAACTTTGATCAAAATGGTTTTCGATGCTAGTCTTGTAAGGACTTGTAATAAACAATATTTCTTCAATTCCACTATCGACACATTCTTCAACTATATATTGCAATGTTGGTTTGTCGATTATCGGTAACATTTCTTTAGGTACCGATTTAGTTACAGGTAAAAATCTCGTTCCCATACCTGCTACTGGGATTACAGCTTTTCTTATCTTTTTCATAATTTCACCTTTATAAATTATATCAAAAAAATCACAAAAAATAAATAAAAGTATTGAATAATTAAAATTTATATAGTATAATTGATTTGTTCATTTAATTGTCTCAGTAGCTCAGTTGGATAGAGCAATGCCCTTCTAAGGCAGCGGTCAGGGGTTCGAATCCCTTCTGGGACACCAGATTGATTGTTACTCGAACTTTTGCGGTTCGAGTTTTAATATGTTTAAATTTATGATATGCTTATTATAGAAATTAACCTTATAAAAAAATTCCAAGTGTCCTTATCTAAGGAATCATTGGAAAATTAGTTGCAAACCATAGTAGTTGGCATTTTTTTATTTATATTAACTATAAATTTATTGTTTTAAAATAAATAGTTTCTTTTAATCAAATATAAACAAGAACCTATTAAAAGTAATAAGGAAATTATACTAATTATTTTTAACTGTTTCTAACTTTAACGATTAAGAATAAGTTTAAACTATTATGACAATAATATAACTTTTGATTAATCCGCAGAACTATAAAGTAAAGAAATATTTCCAAAACTTACTGTAAAGTCACCATCTGCTCTATCACCACCTGAAGCATAAGCAATTGTAACAATTACTGTTTCGTTAGCACCGATTGCTAAAGTATGATTAGAAATACTTGACTTAGTAGATGTCACAGCAGAATCACTACCTACTTTAACTGAAACTGTGATATCGTCACAAGCAGCCGTAACCAACGATGCCGTTGTCCCACTACCTGCTGTACATGTTTTAAAACTTGAACCACCAGATGCATTGCCGTAAGTAATACTATTTAAATATGCAATATAAGCTCCAGTATTATGAGCATAAAAAGTATAGACTACTGATTGTCCAGGTTCAGTGAATGTAACTGTTAATCCACTGACAGTAGGATTCCCACTATTACTGATAGTTGCACTACCTGCTGTCAAACTAGTTGGACTTTTAGTTGGTGTTACTGAAGTGGTTGATACACTAGTACTTGATGATGAAAAATCAACATTAAATGCACTTGATGAAGGGTTGACATTTGCGCTAGAATTAATTACTAAAGAATTGGAAAAAACGGCAAAACCCACTGATAATCCAATCACTGCTATGCACAAAGCTACAATAGTAATAACCTTAGAACTTCTCTTTTTTTCCATTATTATTTCACCTCCTATTTTACTATCCTTTGCAATGTGTCGTATTACTTTATATAAAGTAATATCTTGTTATACACATCATATATTTTTATAATATCATAATTTTTCAAATTTGTCTAAGAAAGTGATAAATTTTGTATGCAAACAAACATTATTATCAAAAATGTTATTTATTTAAGTTGTTAACCCAAAAACAAAACTATTTAAAATTAATAAGGAAATTATAATTTATTATTAAATTTTTAATCCAAAAATATCTGTTTGTAAAAACATAAACACAGATAAAATAAAAGCAATCGGATTAATTGATATCATGGAACTAACAATAAGAACCAAATAATAACTTCTTAATTCACTTGCCGTATTTATCGATTTCGATTTAAAAAATATAATTATCGAAAAAATAAATAACGCTATATTAAATCCAGCACATATTAATGGCATTGAACCTATACTACCAATCAGTATTGGTATTAATGATGTTAGCATAATTATTAAAAGCATAATTATAGAATTATCTTTGCTGGATTTAATATTAGTTTTTTTAAATAGAAATGTAAATAATAATAAAATAACAACCGCTATAAAAATATATATAAATTTATCATAAAAATACGAGATAGATATATTATGAGCCAAAGATTTATCTATTGTTTCATTTAAATTATTTATATATAACATAATACTATTTATTAACATGCATGATATATATATGGTTAAAGTAAATACTAAAATATGAAATATAGGATTATTTATAATTTTCTTATTTAATCTACATAAATTTACAATAGGATTTAATAGCATTAGTAGAAAAAGCAAAACTATATATCCATTAAAATAAAAACTATCACTAATTGCTATAAAACTATATAATAAAATAATTGTAACAACACAACTTATAGTTGATATATAATTAAAAATCTTTGACATCATAAAACTATCTCACCTTTAAATAACTATTTTTATATTAGGTATATTATAGCATAGTTTTATAAATATTTATTAAAGTATCATCATTTATTTTTTTAAAGATTAAAATTGTAATTACCTATTCACAATACTTAGCAATATTATTTTTATCATATTTTTGATTATTAATAACATTAAATGTCTCATCTTTTTCATCAACGTTACATCTAACTACATCATAAAAAGGTGTATCATAATATATAGTATCACTCGCTGAAATTTTATATAATGAAAATCTAGGTGCTTGATGAATATTAATCACACCTATATAATCTATTAGCATAAGGACTAATACAAATATAATAAAATATCCAAAATTACAAATCAATCTTTTAAAATATGATAATTTCTTGGTAAATTTACTTACCCCCATCAAAGAAATTATTGCCCCAAAAACTGAATAAATTGATCCCCAACTACTTTCACTAGGAAATATAGCTACTGCGGTAATAGAAATTAAAACGCCAAATATAATTAAAATTAAACCAATAAAATTATTTTTATTTTTTAATTTTTGGTTTGTATAATCGATAGTATTGATTATATTTTCCTCTAATTTTTCTTGATAGTTATTATCACTTATCTTTTCGCCACTCATTAAGTCGTTAATTGTAATATCAAGCTCATCACATAATGGTTTAAATAAAGATAAATCCGGCATATTTCTACCATTTTCCCAATTTCCAATAGTTCTATCAGATACCCCTAGTTTTTCTGCTAAATCTTGCTGCGTTAAATTTTTGGCTTTTCGCATACTTGCAATAAATCTACCAATCTTCTCTTGATTCATGTAAAATTTCTCCTTTCTTGTTTCTATCATACACAAAATATAGTTCAATTAAAAGGAAATAGATCAAGGGTTTAATAATTGCTTGTTATTTTTCTTGTTTAAGATAATTGATATTATATCTATCTAAATCACTAATTGTTATCGTCTTATTTTTTAAAGCATCACTAATTGTTTCTTCCAAACCATTTTCATATTTAACGATCATATATTTATTCTTTATACAATTCCAAAAATAAATATAATCATCGTCTTCATAGAAACTTTCTAATGTTTCATTACAAGCAAAATCAGCTATTTCTTTTGTTTTGTCTACTAATTCAATAACTTTTCCTATATTATCTTTGCTAATAGCACAATTAAATTTAGTTCCTTTTGCTTTAATTTGTGGACTAGAATATTCTGGACAACTATATGTATCATATAACAAACCTCTATATACTAAACCAACAGAAGCAAAATTATCTTCCTTAATAGCAAATAACGGTCTATTAATTGTAAAAATACATATTAAATCAACTGCAAAAAATATAATAACTACACCTATAATCCCTAAACTAATTTTCCACCATTTTTTCATATAATTTCAACTCCTTTTTTATATGTTTATATTATATCAAGTTATAAAATAAAAATCTACCAGCCCTTTTACAAGATTTGGTAAACTTTTAATAACGGTACTTTATATAAAATATTAAACAGCTTTAACTTATCATCTTAATAAAGACAACCAATAAAAAATAGAGTTCAAAATGAACTCTAAAATCCTATTACTAAGCAAATGATGAAAAACAGCAGTCCTAAAACCATCGTTAATCTAGTAATGAATAATTCTCCACCACGCTCTTTACGATTAGCAAATAAAGCATCACTACCACCAGTAATTACATTAGAAGCACTCTCAGCTTTACCTGCTTGTAATAATACTATGGAAATTAATAAAATCGAAACGATTATTAATAATATCTGCAACATTTTTGAACTTTCCTCCTCAGACGAGTTATATTGTACCATAAATTTTTAAATAATGCAAATTGACAAAAAACCTCATTTTTTCTTATATTTTATGGCCATTATATTATATGCGAAAAAAAAATTATGATTAATTTAAACATATTTAGGAAACAAAATATTGTTTTTTTATCTCTAAACTAACAAATAGTTTATAAAATTGTAGTTTAGGTATTTATTTTTAGTTTTTTTTGTGTTATACTTAACAAGTAGATTTGATGTTTCAAAACGTCTCCTTAGCTCAGCTGGTAGAGCAACAGACTCTTAATCTGTGGGTCTAGGGTTCGAATCCCTAAGGGGACACCATAATAGTCTTTAAAACCTTTAGAAATAAAGGTTTTATTATTAATCAAAAGGTATATTTTAAAATAAAAAATAGCTTGTCAATCAACAGTTTTTATGTTATCATGTATATATGTGAGAGAGCCTCATATAATAAAAAGGTAATACTTATAAACATTAAGTATCTACCGCAAATTGCTATGGATACTCAAAATAGATCAACGTTTTGAGTATCTTTTATATTTTCCAATTATCGAAATATCAAACATAATACGATAAATGGCTAAGGTGATAGAATACTTTTGCCTTTTTACGCTACAACAGTCACCCCCTTCTAAATAGAAAGCGAGAAAACACCTAACGTTTATAGTATTACCCAAAAACATTATAGCATTAAATTAATTTAATGTAAACATTTTTTTAAATTTATCGCCTATTTATTTTGCATTTTAAATTCTTTAAATATTTTAGTCAATGCCCTTTTTTCTATTCTTGAAACATAACTACGCGATATTCCTAGCTGTTTAGCTATTTCTTTTTGTGTGATTTCATCTTGATCGCCCAATCCATACCTTTTAGTTATTATCTGTTTTTCGCGTTCAGTTAAAACATTAAAGTATTTTTTTAAAAGCTGTAAGTTATCTTTCTTTTGAATGTCAAATTCAAAATCTGGCTTTGGAGTCTTTAAAATATCTAAGAAGGTAATTTCATTACCATCCTTATCAAAACCAATCGACTCATTAATGCTTATGTTTTTATTGTGTTTTTTATCAGAACGATAGTACATTAATATCTCATTTTCTATACATTTAGCAGCATAAGTTGTCAGTCTTGTACCATGCTTATAACTAAAACTATCCACACCCTTAATCAAACCAATAGTACCAATACTTATCAAATCATCGACATCGTCTTTTCGATGATCATATTTTTTAACAATATGTGCCACTAATCGTAAATTGTGTTCGATCAATTTATTTCTAGCTTCCTTATCGCCCAATCGGGCCATTTCAATGCATTTATCTTCTTCCTCCTTAGATAACGGATCGGGAAAAACATTGTTGGAATAAGCTGCCGTAAAAATATAAAAATCCTTAAATAATTTTCTTAAAAACTCTAACATGCAACACCTCAGTTAATTTTATGTGTTATAATGGTATTAAATAACAAATATCACGCATAATAGGAAGGGTGATTTAATGTATAATAATTATTTAAATAAAGCTTACAATCTCCATATTATCAATACCGATAAGTTTAAAACTATATCGATCAAGATTAATTTTAAAAAACATCTAGTCAAAGAAGATGTAACTTATCGTAATTTATTAGGCAAAGTATTACTAAGTTCAACCAAAAATTGTCCAACAAAAAAAGATATGGAAATTAAAACAGAAGATCTATATGGCGTCAGTGTTAATTACACGAGTTCTTTAATGGGTAATTATATCGTTAGTTCTTTTAATTGTAGTTTTCTAAACGAAAAATATACTGAAGAAAAAATGAATGAAAAAACTATCGCATTTTTATTAGAAATAATTTTTAACCCCAATACTGAAAACAATAATTTCAAATACTTTGATTTAGAAAAAAGATTAGTTTTAGATGAAATCGATTCACTTAAAGACAACGTTAAAAAATATTCCCTTCAACGACTATTAGAAATATTAGGTAAAGGAACACCTTTACAATATAATTCTATCGGATATAAAGAAGATCTAGATAACATTACAAATGAACAACTAGTCGCATACTATCAAAAAATGTTAAAAAGCGATATCGTCGATATCTTTATCGTCGGTGATTTTGACAATAATGACATCGTCAAAATGTTTAATGATAATTTCAACATCAATACGGTCAAAAAAACTAGTGGTTCACATTTTATCGAACATGAAAAAATTAGAAAAACTGTCAAAAAAGAAAAAGAAACTATGGCTGTCGAACAGACCAATTTAAACATCGGTTTTAAACTTAAAGATCTTACCGATTTTGAAAGGCAATATGTTTTATATGTTTATTGTTTTATTCTAGGTGGTGGACCTAACTCGAAACTATTTAAGACTGTTAGAGAAGAAAACAGTCTATGCTATGGAATAAACGCAACTCACAAAGCTATTTATAACATCATCTATATAACAGTTGGAACTAACAAAGACGACGTTAAAAAATGTCTTAGCCTAATAAAAAAAGAATTAAACAAAATGGCAAAAGGTGATTTTAACGATAATGACATCGAAGCTGCTAAAACAACTTACATCAACAGCTTAAAAGATATTGAAGATTATCAAAGTGGCATATTAAAGATGTACGAAAGTCACGAGTATTTTAACTATGATTGCCTAGATGATAGATGTAAAAAGATTCAAGAAGTTACTAAAAAAGATATTATAGATTTACATAAAAAAATATATCTTGATACCATTTTTACTTTGGAGGGAGATTTAAATGAAGAAAATTGATTATAAAGGTTTACAACTAGATGTTTTCTATGAAAAATTGGACAATGGTCTAGAAGTATTCATTCTTCCTAAAAAAAATGTCAATAATATCTATGTTACTTTTTCAACAAAATATGGATCTAATATCATCGAATTCAAACCACTCGATCAAAAAGAATTCATCAAAGTTCCTCTTGGTATCGCTCACTTTTTAGAACATAAAATGTTTGAACAGAAAGATGGTAAAGATATTTTCTCTTTTTATAGCGAACGAGGAGCTGACTGTAACGCTAATACTAACTACACTAAAACTTCATATTTGTTTTCTTCGCCTGATTTCTTAGAAGAAAACCTCAACATGTTGTTAGATTATGTTCAAGAACCTTATTTTACCGATGATAATGTCGAAAAAGAGAAAGGTATAATTACCCAAGAAATTAAAATGTATCAAGATATGCCAAGTACAGTTATTTACGACAAATTGCTAGAAAACATTTTTAATGTTAATCCGATGCAATATTCCATTATCGGAACTGTCGAAAGTATTAATTCGATTACTAAAGAGGATTTGTATAATTGCTATAATACTTTTTACCATCCAGCTAATATGTTTGTCATAGTCGTTGGTAATGTCGATGAAAATGAAGTTATCAATATTATAAAAAATAACCAAGATCGCAAAGATTTTGCTGATTTCTCACCGATTAAAATCAAAAGATATGATGAACCTAAACAAGTCAAAAAAGATAATGAGACAATCAAATTAAATGTTACTATTCCTAAATGTGCGATCGCATACAAAATAAAGATGGCAAAAAACGTTAAAGATTTATTTTATTTATTAGCTTTGTTCGATTGCAAATTTTCTTCGACAAGTGATTTTGTAAGTAATTTATTTGATGAGGAAATCATCAATGATAATTTAACAATTGACTTTGACAATAGTACTGATTATACGATAATGTTTGTTTTAGGTGAAACGACTAAACCTGATATTTTACTAAATAAAATTAAAAAAGAAATGGAAAATATCACGATTAGCGAAGAAGAATTTAACCGTAAGAAAAAGGTTTTATTAAGTTCACTTATATATATGAGTGAAAATATCTTTAGTTTAAACAATGATATAACTAATGATTTAATTAAATATGGTAAATTTAATAACGATAAATATAACGATATTAAAAGTTTAAATTATAAAGATTTCTGTAAATTAATTAAAAACATCGACTTTAGTAATTATGCCACACTAACTATCGAGCCTAAAAAATAAAACATGTAGATTTTAAAATAATCTACATGTTTTTTTTAAACAATCATGATGATTTTATTAACAATTTTTAACAACTTCATGGCAACGATGACAAATATCGCCTACCATTTCATCTTCATCAAATAAATTCCAGCATCTTTCACACTTATTACCTACAAATGCTTCAACTTTAATATCATATTTACCTTTACTTAAGATGACCTTAGAAACGATCAATAACTGTTTTAGATAATCTTTAAAATAGTCGATAAATTCTTCATCTTCAAGTGATAGATATACCTTAGCTTCTAAAGATTTACCAATTAATTTTTCATTACGTGCTTCTTCTAGTTTCTTGTAAACATCATCTTTTACTTTAAAGAATTGATCAAACTTAGCTAATATTTCTTGTTGATCTTCATATTCTAAAGCGATAGGATTATTCTCTAAATGAACACTTTCTTTATGATCGTTAATTAATTGATAAACTTCTTCACTAGTATAAGGAAGAATTGGCGCTAATAATTTAATTAAGCTAGTCAATGTCTCATATAAAACAGTTTGAACACTTCTTCTTACCTTAGAGTCACTTTTTTCAATATATAGAATATCTTTTGTAAAGTCTAAGTAAAAGTTAGATAAATTAAATGATACATAGTTATTAACTAATTTATATACTTCTTGATAATTATAGTTATCGTAAGCATCTTTGATATTCTTGATTAATTCATTTAATTTAATCATCATATATTTATCATAAATAAACATATCTTGATAATCAACTTTGTCTTTTTTATAATCAAAATCGAATAAATTACCTAAAATAAAGCGGTATGTATTTCTAATCTTACGGTAACTTTCTTTAACTTGAGTAATCAATTCGTCACTGATTCTAACATCTTCGGTATAATCGACACTAGCTACCCATAATCTTAATACATCTGCTCCGTGAAGTTTTATCATCTGTAATGGATCGACAGTATTACCGATCGATTTACTCATCTTTAAACCTTTACCATCTAAAACGAAACCATGAGATACCAAATTTTTATACGGTGTTTGACCATGAACTGCTACCCCACAGATCAAAGAAGAATTAAACCAACCACGATACTGATCAGAACCTTCTAGATAAAGATCAGCAGGATATGGTAATCCTCTATCAACTAAAACAGCTGTATGAGATGAGCCTGAATCAAACCAGACATCCATGATATCTTCTTCTTTTGTAAATTTACCGTTAGGGCTAGCTGGATTAGTATAACCTTCTGGCAACAAATCCTTAGCTTCTCTTTCAAACCAAACATTAGAGCCATATTTTCTAAATAGATCAGCTACATGCATCATAACATCATAGTCGACAATTTCACTGCCATCTTCATTATAGAAAATTGGTATTGGAACTCCCCAAACTCTTTGTCTTGAAATACACCAATCGCCACGCTCTTTAATCATGTTATATAATCTGGTCTTACCCCAAGTAGTATGGAAAGTAACATGATTATCTAATTCATTTAATAATTTATCTCTTATTTTGTCAATACTGCAAAACCATTGAGCAGTAGCTCTAAAAATAATCGGTTTTTTAGTTCGCCAATCATGAGGATATGAGTGCGTTATAAATTTAAGTTTTAATAAAACACCTAACTCATCAAGTTTTTTAGTTACTTCCTTGTTAGCATCCTCGAAAAATAAACCGGCAAATTGACCTGATTCACTATTTAAGACACCATTGTCATCGACACCATTAACCATACCTAAATCATATTGTTTGCCAATTATAAAATCATCAGCACCATACGATGGAGCGATATGTACCAATCCAGTTCCAGCATCTAACGTAACATGATAACCGATAACCACAGGACTAATACGATCCATAAAAACATGTTGGTATTTAACGCCAGCTAATTGTTTACCATTAAAAGTAGCTAAAATTTCATAATTTTCCCAACCAAATTCATTAGCTAAAGTATCCAATAAATCTTTAGCAACAATATATTTTTTATCGTTTACTAAAACTTTAGCATAATCAAATTGCTCACCGACAGCAATACCTAGATTACCTGGTAAAGTCCAAGGAGTTGTCGTCCAGATAACTAAATTATCATCTTTATCAATTACGTCATTTCCTTCAACCACTTTAAAAGCTACGAAGATAGAAGGATCTTTACGATCTTTATATTCGATTTCTGCTTCGGCTAAAGCTGATTCACTTGATGGTGACCAGTACACCGGTTTTAAACCTTTAAAGATTAAACCTTGTCTTGCCATTTCTGCAAAAACTTCGATCTGTTTAGCTTCAAACTCTTTTTGATAAGTTATATATGGATGTTCCCAATCACCGATGACATTTAAAGATTTAAAATCTGCCATCTGTTTATCTACTTGTTTAACTGCATATTCTAAACATAGTTTTCTAAATTCTTGTTTCGACATACTTTTACGATCGATACCACTATTAGTAACAGCCGTCTCGATTGGTAAACCATGAGTATCCCAACCAGGAATATATCTAGTATCAAAACCTTCCATCATTTTATAACGGTTGACAAAATCTTTTAAAATTTTATTCATCGCATGACCAATATGAATATTACCATTAGCATAAGGTGGGCCATCGTGTAAGATAAAGGGTTGGTTGCCTTTGTTTTTTTCCACAATCTTATTATATAAATCTAGTTGCTCCCACTTTTCACGCATTAATTTTTCATTTTCTGGTAAGTTACCTCTCATACTAAAACTAGTATTGGGCATTAATAAAGTATCCTTGTAATCCATTTCAATCATCTCCCTTAATATACAAAAAAAGTGATACCCAAAGGGCGAAATATTTCCGCGGTACCACCTTTATTTTTTACTTATTTAACTATAACGCGTTACCGTTTTTATCTTATCCATAAAAAGCATCCAAAGTGATTCATAAATCAATTCTTTATTAGTTTTCACCAACCACTAACTCTCTATCAAAGAAATTTGATTTAACGTCTTTTTCATTTGCTATATCTCTATTTTCTCGATATCTTCAACTAATTGAAGTTGTGTTTCTAAAGCTTCTTTCAATCGTTTTTTAAATACGATCATATTTCTTCTTAAAAGATCGTTTTCTTTTTCGATTTCTTCAGCTTTAATCAATGCCTCATTGATAATACGATTCGCATTCTTCTTGGCATCGCCAACTATTATATCTCTTTCTTGGTAAGCTGTCAACTTAATCTGTTCAGAAGTTTTTTCAGCCATCAAGATGGCTCTTTTTAAATTTTCTTCCATGACAGAAAATTGAGCAATCTTGTCCTTTAAAGCGTTGTTTTCGTCTTGCAAATGATTATATTCTTCAATTTGCTTATCTTTTTTTTCGATATCTTTTACCATTGTCTCAACTTTTGCAATGACATTATCCAAAAAACGATTTACTTCTTCTGGATCATATCCTCTTAGAACACGGCTGAACTTCTCCATAGTTTCACCTCAAATCAGTTTTACCATTCAATATTTATATCTTTATTATCGTGTATATCTTTACCTTCAGTTTCATCGGTTATTTTACCATTTACTTTAACATTATTCGGCGTACACAAAAATATTCCTCCGCCGACCTTTTGTAAGTCGCCACCTATTGCATATATAGTGCCACTTAAGAAGTCGACAATTCTTTTAGCCTGATCAGAAGTAACTCGTTTTAAGTTAACGACGACTGTATTTCTGTTTTTTAATTGATCAGCTATTTGTTGTGTTTCGGAAAAAGCTCGTGGCTCTAATAAAACTAATTTTGTACTTCCATCTTCCTCGACTGCTTCACTAGCCTTTAAATTATAATATTGGTCATTTAATCCATCACTCAATATATCTGTTTCCTCACTTGAAAACCATTTTTTTATATTCATACCCTTTTCCTCCTTGTTGTATAGACGATAATCCACACTACTATCCTCATTTTATCACATATTAAACAAATTGTGAATAAAATTTTTTAATTTTCTGTTATTTTTGTAAATCCGATTTATTCTAAGAAAAGATCTAAGATATAACTTAATTAAAATACTTATTTATGATGCCGACAACTTTTGTTACTTCTTTGACCAATTCGACAAAATGATCATCGATATAACTTGTTTCTTTAGCTTTACTTTTCATCTCGTGATCTAATGAAAGTTGAGCTAATTTAGTAAAACCTAGATAACGACTATCACTTTTTAAACCATGAACTATTATGGCATAGTTATCCATATCCCGTTTCAATCTATAATCGTTTAATTGATTTACCTTATCTTTGATAGTTTTCATAAACTCTTTTAGTAATTCGTCATATGTTTCAATATCACCTAATAATTCTAACGATTTATCGATATCGACGCCATTGTTTTTTAAATAATCATTTGATGTTTTGTTACTTTCCTCTTGAACAACTTTCATTTTTTCCTTTAGTACATCGGTTATTACCTCGTTTAAGAGATTTTTATCGATCGGTTTAGGAATATAACCATCAAAGCCAATATCGATATATTTTTCTTTTGCTCCTTCTAAAGCATCAGCTGTAAGAGCGATTATTTTACCATTAAAATTAGCTTCTTGTTTTAATAACTTAAACAGTTCGATTCCATCCATTTCTGGCATCATAATATCGACAAATATCAAATCATATTGTTTGCCATTTTTAATTAAATCTAAACATTCTTTACCACTTAAACAACCATCGATCGTAAAGTTGTATCCTTTAAGAAGCTTTTTGGCTATATCGATATTTATCTTATTATCATCGACTAATAAGACTTTTTTAGTAACTTCTTCTTTTGAATGATTTTGTTGATCATTTTTTAAATATTTGGTTAGTATTCTTCTTAGTTCTTCTTTTTCGATTGGTTTTGATAAATAATCATCAAATCCTTCTTTGATATACTGTTCCCTCATTCCATTGATCGCATTTGCTGTCAACGCAATCGTCGGTATTTTATAATTGGGATCTTCTTTTAATCTTCTTAATACCTCAGGTCCTCTCATCCTTGGCATCATGTCATCTAACAATACTAAATCGTATTGCTCATTATTTTTGATCTTATCTATGCATTCCATGCCATTTTCTGCTGTATCAACAATCGGATTATATTGTTTTAAAATCTTATCTACTACTTTTATATTTAGTTGGTTATCGTCGACTATTAGAATCCTCTTACCTGTCAAATCGATTTTTTCTTCGACTTTTTCTTCATTTTCGATCTTAGCTTCGGATATTCTTTGGTCGATCGCTACTTTAAACTCTGAACCTTCGCCATATTGACTACTTACTACTATGTTACCATTCATCATCTCTACTAATTGTTTAGTTATCGCTAAGCCTAATCCTGTTCCCTCTATCGTCGTATTGCGATCTTCATCGACTCTTTCAAATTTAGTAAATAGTTTTTTCATATCTTCTTGTTTAATTCCTCGACCACTATCTTTTACTGATATAAACAACCGACATATTCCATTTCTTTTAACACATTTCACATCTAAACTGACATAACCTTGCTCAGTATATTTAACCGCATTGGTTAGTAAATTGATTAGTATTTTTTTTACATTAGCATGATCGCCATATAGTACTTCTGGGATATCCTCAGCTATACTAACCTTAAATTCTAGCTGTTTATCGCCTATTCGTGCTTCGATCAATCTTACTATTTCTTTAAATACCTTCTTTACATCATAATCTGTTTCCACTAATTCTAGTTTCCCAGCTTCTATTTTCGATATATCTAAAATTCCATTTACTATTTCTAACAATGTATTAGATGCAGTTATTACATCACTTGCATCTTCTTTAGCTTCTTCTAAACTATCTGCATTTTTTATACATTCTGAAAATCCCACTATTGCATTTAAAGGCGTTCTTATCTCATGAGACATGCTACTTAAAAAATCACTCTTGGCTCGATTAGCCTTCTCTGCTGTATCTTTAGCTAAATTTAAGGCATTGATCATTTTCATATCTGGGTTTTCGATCGTATGATACATGATTACTACGATAAAACTAATAAGACTAGAGACTAATAATAACTGTGGATTAGTCATCTGTAAATAGATGATTGGTATAGCTAAAATAACGAGAATTATCATCGGTATATTTCTTCTAGTTTTTAATTTTTTGATATCTTTAATCCAACAACATATCCAAATAAAGATGATTATACCTGTTACTAAATATAGATAATTAACGCCAATTCCATAAGCATATATTACTTTTCCCTCTTTATAATAATTAACAGGTAAAATAGAATTAATTATCAATACGATTGCATAAATAATAGAAATAACATTGAACTTTCTTTTTTCTGTTCTGGTCATCTCATTTGCGCCATTAGCAGTAAACATATATAAAGTTAACAAATATAAAATAGTTATCAAATAGGAATAATAAAGTTTTAAAACGATCCATCTAATAACATTGGTATCCTCGATATATAGGCTAACATAAACGCCGATTAAATCCATAATGACGCCAAATACAGCGATAATTAAAATATACTTATATATTCTTGTTTCAAAGGTATCGACCTTTTTTTTAGGAAAATATAATATTAATATAACAATTAAATAACATAAACTAGCTACCATCAATAAAACAT
This sequence comes from uncultured Bacilli bacterium, assembly GCA_958413985.1. Classification (GTDB taxonomy): domain Bacteria; phylum Bacillota_I; class Bacilli_A; order RF39; family UBA660; genus Faecisoma. Next base: position 39,751 of record CATYVZ010000009.1, on the reverse strand, counting down.
TAGCATTCATACTATCACCATACTTTAAATTATATCGTAAAATAAAACGTTTGTAAATACTACAAACGCTTTATATTATTTGATAATTCTAGAATTTTTTCGTTATTAGAAGATGAATAGTTACTTTGATTAATTTGATCTAATTCTTCGATAATTTTATTCATCGAATCGATCGCGCCATTAACAGAATTATGCCATCTTTCTAATATCTGTTCTGTTTTTAATCCATAAGTATTAATCGGCTTTAAAAAAGCAATTAAAACTCTATTTTCAATTTTTATTTCTTTAGGAACCCATACTATCGCTACTGGTCTAATTATAGCTCGGCCATTTTCGGCAACTCTAAAAGTTTGATCTGATTTTAATGGCAATATATTTCCATCTTCCTTAGGATTTCTATTTAAAGTACCTTCTGGGTATATAGTCACAGAAGAATCGCTATCTAAATAGTCCATAATATCGCGAAATGTTTTTAAATTTACTTTGCGGTAATCTTCATCGGTTGGTCTTGCGATCGGTAATGCCCCCATCGATTTAACAAACCAAGTAGTAGCAACAGTACCTAAATTTTTACCAACTTTACCAAAAAGATTGTCATTATATTCAAACATTCTTTTTAAAGCAGCAAAATGCGTAGGATTTTTTAACAATGATATTATTATTAAAGGATCTTTAATGTTTCTATGATTGCCGACAAACATGTTTGGACCTTTAAATTTTGGTAAATTATCTTCACCGATTACTAAAGGTTTAAATTCTTTAATAATTTTATGTTTACTGCAAGTTCGCAACAACCTATAAGTTGTTTCGGTTAGTGCTTTTTTATAAATCTTTAATTTTGATATTTTTCTTTTTCCTGATTTGATGAATCTTTTTTTATCTTCACATTCAGCAACAAAATTATTTATTGCTTCGAAAGAAAAAGGTAGCTTTACGACATTTTCATTTTTAAAATTAACATTGACATTATGTGGTGCTTTTACACACACAGCTACTGAATTTTGAACCTTCTCCAAGACTTCGACATTGTCGTCAAAAACTATTTTAGCATTTAATTCATTAGCAATATTAATCTTATCTTCATTTTTCTCCACTAAAATTAACTTGTCATATTTGATATGGTTTAATTTTAACTGTAATTTAGTTAAAAACAAAACGATCTTTGTCCGAACAAATTTATCTTTTAAACTTTCTTTTTCTTTGGTCTTTTTACCTCTTAAACTAGCAAAGTTGATTTTATATCCTCGATTTCTTAAATCACAGATGATTTTTCTAGCATCTTTTTTGATCGGATAGAAAATATACTTAATAAAGTATTTATTCCAAAATGATTTATTAATTTCTTCTAACTTAGCTTCGAGGTTCAAATAAAATTTTGCATTGTCTTTTAATTTTTCTTTTAGGCCAAAAACTTCCACTACATCATATCCATGCGGATTGACAACTTGGACATTTAAACCATATTTTTTCTTTAAATATATTGGAGCATATTTGATCATGAAATCAGTTTCATTAGTGATAGTATCATCGATATCAAACAATAAATTCATAAACAACCCCCCATCAGCGACAGTTATTATACTATTAATTTTTATTAAAGTCAAATTTGGTTTAAAGCACAAAAACTAAAGACATAATCTTTAGTTAAAATTGTAATTTTTTATTTATATAATCAACTACTTCATCAAGATTCAAAGTTATTTGTTCCATTGTATCTCTATCTCTTATTGTAACAGTATTATTGTTTAAAGTATCATCATCGACAGTAATACAAAATGGTGTCCCCATAATATCGTTTCTACGATATCTTTTACCGATATTGCCAGCCTCATCATAATTAACCATAAAATATTTTGCTAACTTAGCATATATTTCTTGCGCTTTTTCTGAATGATTTTTTTTAATTAAAGGTAATATTGCTACTTTATAAGGAGCCAAGAATGGATGAAATTTCATTATTTCTCTTTCACTACCATCAGCTAAAGTTTCTTTAACGTATGAGTTAAACAAAATAGCTAAAACTGTTCGGTCTAAACCATAGGTAGATTCGATAATGTAAGGTATATATTTTTCATTAGTATCCGGATCTAAGTATTCTTGAGATTTTCCACTATATTCTTGATGTCTAGATAAATCAAAATCTGTACGATTATGGGTTCCATTTATTTCACCCCAACCAAATGGAAATTTATATTCAATATCGCAAGCTGCTTTCGCATAATGCGCTAATTTTTCATGATCGTGAAATCTTAATTTTTCTTCAGGAAGACCTAAAGATACAAAAAACTTTTTACCATAATCTTTAAAGTAATCATATAATTCTTCATCGTCACCTTTTTTACAAAATGTCTGATATTCCATTTGTTCAAATTCGATCGTTCTAAAAGTAAAATTACCTGGCGTAATTTCGTTTCTAAAAGCTTTACCAATTTGCCCAATACTAAATGGCAATTTAGCACGCATACTCCTTTGAACATTTAAAAAGTTGACATATTCACCTTGAGCATTTTCAGGTCTTAAATAAACAACACTTTTTGAATCTTGTGTAACGCCACGGTAAGTCTCAAACATCAGTTTAAATTGTCTAATATCTGTAAAATTAGTTTTACCACAATTTGGACAAGGAACTTTATGTTCGTTGATATAGTTAATCATTTCTTCATTAGTCAAACTATCCCCAATCGAACTATTGCTAAAATCATTAATTAAATTGTCAGCGCGGTGTCTAGTTTTACATTCTTTACAATCTAATAATGGATCAGCAAATGATTCGACATGACCAGATGCTTCCCAAACACGAGGATGCATCAATATATCAGCGTCGACCTCATAAGCATTTTTCCGTTCTTGAATAAACTTTTTCCGCCACGCATCTTTAATATTATTTTTTAATCTAGTACCTAATGGTCCATAATCCCAAGTATTAGCTAAACCACCATATATTTCACTTCCTTGAAATATAAATCCATACTGTTTACATAGATTTACTATTTTTTCCATCGTTAATTCTTCCATTTTATTTCCTCCTTAATTATTGAAAAAACTATTAGAAATGTAAGGACGCATGACCGTGGTTCCACCTTACTTATTCTAATAGAATCGCTTTTAAATTACATTGCTCGGAAGTTTCCAACCTTCGTCATCACATCGATAAAATTATTCTAATATATTTTAAAAAACTAGTCAACTATTTTCGTAACAACTTCATAATAAAATTCTTCTTGCGAATCAAAACTTCGCCACCGTCATACTTATTATTGATGTTCGTATATATAGTATGCGCTAAATTATAAATATTTCCTATTCCTAAACTAAAATTAGATTTTTTAAAAACAGGATCGATAACTACAAGTGGTACTTTGCGAGAAAAATTAACCGTAGCTTTGACAAAATTGTCGACAGCTAATTCTTTTTGCATGCCATATAAAGACGATATAAATAAGCTGTAATTGCCTTCGACGCAAAAATCGTGAATATAACCCACCATCTTATCTAATCTACTTAATCGTTCATTTAACTCAGGTACTGTTTTAACGTCGTCGATTTGATAATTTATTATTATAAAACTATACTCTGAATCTCTAATGATTGCTTTTAATTGGTCAAAGGTTAAATTATCAGTCTTGACAAAAGATATCTGATCAGAAATGACATTTTGAAGTCCACAACAATAATAATTAATTACACCCATGCTACTACGATTAGATATGACAAGAGCTTTGGCTCCAATCTTATTTAAGCTATTTAGCATCGATATCCCAGACTTAGGATATGCAAACATCGGATATTTCACACTACTAATTGGAAAGAGCGAGAAAAAGTTATTATTAGTAGTTACTTTGCTGATTGCCATTACTAAATTAGTTAAATTGGTATATTCATAGTTAAAGAAAAATATACTGTCGTTTATATCTAATTTAAAACCTTCATTCATATAGAATTCTCTAACATTACTAGGTAACGTTTTTAATGAAGCTAAGGAACTTACCTTTCTAGATATTTCACGCCATTTTTCGCCAACTTCGTTTTGAAACAAATTCATAAAAGAATTTACATTCATATTACTTAAAATGTTTTTACCAACTATGATACCAATCTTAGCTTCTTTTATTTCATAAACTACTTTGTTGATCAATCTCTCAAGATTTTTATAATCGTTTGTATTATCGCCGATCAAGACCAAATGGATAAAAATTGGATTATTTTTTTTACTTCTAATAAATTTTAAAAATGATTTGATATGTTCTAAACTTTTATCGTTTTCAAGTGATAAAAATATATGGATTTTACCATTATCATTAATACTATTTAAGTATAATTCAAAGTTTTTATTTTCATTAAATTTATCTAGATAATTATCGATTAACGAATAAGATAAAGGATAATTAGAACCTGTACTAAAAAGTCGATAGCCACTAACTAAATTGTTGGCCGGTGTTTCAATGGATGAAAACAAGTATTCTTTAGTATAGCGATCTAAATTAGGCATTAATTGGGCATTATAAATATTATAAGAGTCTAATTGTTCGACTCCAAAACCATTCATCAAAAATAAAACTGTTTTCTTCATGTTTATCCCTCATATTCTATAAATATTATATATTATTTTTATTAAGTTATCAAGATAATCAATTAATTTTTAATATTATTGACATTATATAAAAAGTTAGATTTTGAATATAAACCTAACTTTTAAATATTATATCGTAAATTATATTAAGATATCGTCTCAAATTGAGAATTATATAAGCTAGCATAAAATCCATTTTTTGCTAGTAACTGCTCATGATTACCTTGTTCGACTATATCGCCATTATTCATAACTAAAATTAAATCTGCATCTTTAATAGTCGATAAGCGATGAGCGATGATAAACGATGTTCTACCTTTCATCAATTCATCCATTGCTTTTTGAATTAATATTTCAGTTCTAGTATCGACGCTACTAGTAGCTTCATCTAAAATTAAAACTTTAGGATCAGCTAAAATAGCACGAGCGATTGTCAATAATTGTTTTTGACCTTGTGAAATATTATTAGTTTCTTCGTTTAATTCCATGTTATAGCTGTCGGGTAATGTCTGGATAAAATGATGAACATGAGCCTTTTTAGCAGCCATAATTACCTCATCATCAGTTGCATCTAATTTACCATATCTTAAATTTTCCATGATAGTGCCAGAAAACAACCACGTATCTTGTAAAACCATCCCAAAAATATGTCTTAAATCACTACGTTTATAATCGTTAATATTATTATTATCGATTAAAATAGCACCATCAGTAACATTGTAAAAACGCATCAGTAATTTTACCATTGTCGTTTTACCAGCACCAGTTGGTCCAACGATCGCAATTTTTTGGCCTTTTTTAACTTTAACGCTAAAATCTTGGATGATAATTTGATCTTCATTGTAACCAAATTTAACATGATCAAATGTAACATTACCTTCGATATTGCCAACTGTTAAAGGATGTTTAGTTTCGCTTTCTTCAGTTTCTTCTAAAAATTCAAAAACTCTTTCACTGGCTGCAACCATCGCTTGAATCATATTAGATACTTGCGCTAATTGACCAATAGGATTGGTAAAGTTTTTGGTATAAGAGATAAATGATTGGATATTACCAACTGTAATTTTCCCTTTTATTGCATAGTATCCACCTAATATCGCGACAATTACATAACCCAAATTACCAATAAAATTCATAATTGGATGCATCATACCAGAGAAAAATTGACTTTTCCAACCAGAAGAACATAATTGTTCATTATCTTTTTCAAAATTCTTGATCACCTTATCTTCAGCATTAAATACTTTGATAACATTTTGACCGGAATACATTTCCTCGATTTGACCATTAACATGACCTAAATATTCTTGTTGACTAGTGAAATACTTTTGACTATGTTTAACAATAAACATCGTTATAAAAGAAGCTATTGGTAAAATTAGTAAAGCGACGATCGTCATCACAACGTTGATCGATAACATCATCACTAAAATACCGATGATAGTAGCAATCGAAGTTATTAATTGAGTAGCACTTTGATTTAAACTTTGGCTCATCGTGTCGATGTCGTTAGTAATGATCGACAAAACCTCACCATGAGTTTTTTTATCAAAATAATTCATTGGTAATTTATTTATTTTAATTGATACTTTCTTTCTTAATTCGTAAGTATATTTTTGACTGATACCAGTCATGATAAAACCTTGGATATAAGAAAATAAAGCACTGATAATATATAAACATAAAAGAAAAGTCAAAATCGAAGCAATTTTACCGAAATCTATACCAGTGCCACCACTTAATTTACTAATTAAACCGTTAAATAATTCAGTTGTAGCATTACCTAATATTTTAGGTCCAACGATCGAGAAAATCGTACTAGCAATTGCAAAGACAATGATTATAATTAATTGAATTTTATATTTTTTCATACTTTTAAACAGTTTTTGAACTGTTCCTTTAAAGTCTTTTGCTTTTTCCGAAGTCATTGCACCGGGACCTTTAGGACCTCTATTCATTTTCTAACTCCTCCTTTGATAATTGCGAATAAGCAATCTCTTTATATATATCACAAGATTTTAGTAATTCTTTATGCGTACCAATACCCACAATATGTCCTTTATCTAAAACGATAATCTGATCAGCTTGCATAACAGTACTAATTCTTTGCGCGACGATAAAAATTGTGGCATTCTTAGTGCTTTTAGCTAACTCTTTCCGCAATTTAGCATCAGTTTTATAATCTAATGCTGAAAAACTATCATCAAAAATATAAATTTCCGGATCAATAGCAATCGCTCTAGCAATCGCTAATCTTTGTCTTTGACCGCCAGAAACATTGGTACCACCTTGGGAGATTTCACTTTTAAATTTATCTTTTTTATTCTCGATAAATTCTAATGATTGACTAATTTTAGCCGCACTTTCAATCTTTTCCTTATCTACCTTATCTAGACCAAAGGCAATATTAGATTCGATCGTACCAGAGAATAAAGTTCCTTTCTGTGGAACATAGCCTATTTTATCTCTTAGTTTATCGATATTAGCACTTCTAATATCGATACCATCGATCAATATCTTACCACCTGTCACATCAAAGAATCTTGGAATTAAATTAATTAAAGTTGATTTACCAGAACCGGTAGAACCAATAAAGGCAGTAGTCGTTCCTGGATTAGCTTTAAAGCTGATATTTTGTAGTACATCTTCCTCGGCATCAGGATACCTAAAATAAACGTCTTTAAATTCGACAATTCCTTTTAATTCGTTATTAAATTTTAAAGGTTTATCAATTTGTTTAATCGAAGTATCTTTATCCAATACCTCACCAATTCTCTTTAAAGAAACAAAGGCTCTTGGTACCATAATCGATACCATAGAAATCATTAAGAATGACATGATTATTTGCGTTGTATAAGTAATAAATGCTATCAATGTTCCAACTTGAATTGTACCAGCATCGATCTTACTTGCCCCAATCCAGACAATTAAAACACTGACACCATTCATAATAAACATCATCGATGGCATCATAATCGTCATAACTCGGTTGACAAATAAATTTACTTTCATAAGGTCTTTATTAGCGTTATCAAATCTTTTTTCCTCATGTTTTTCTGTTCCAAATGCTCTGATAACGGGAATTCCAGATAATATCTCTCTTGACACTAAGTTAACTTTATCGATCAATTTCTGAACTTTATTAAATTTAGGCATAGCTAAAGCAAATAAAATAATAACAAAACCGATAATCGTTCCAACCGCTAAAGCGATGATCCAACTCATATCATTGCCACTTACTTTAGCCAAGGCCCCAAACCCCATAATTGGAGCAAAAAAGACAATTCTAAGTAACATTACTATCAACATCTGAATCTGTTGAATATCATTAGTACTTCTAGTTATTAAAGAAGCTGTGGAAAAGCTTTCAAATTCGGTAGTAGAATATGTCATTACTTTATTGACAACTTTACTTCTTAAATCACGACTGAAGAAAGCTGCCACTCTACTAGTTAAAAAAACAGAGGCAATGGTTAAAACCATCGATAATAAAGCTAAGCCAAGCATTTTTAAACCGGTAGTAGCAATATAACTAATCTGCATTTTTTCTACATCTAAACCAATTTTTACATATTCATCTTTTAGATACACGATCGCTGTTTGCTCTAATAAACTAACAGTATCTTCTGAATATTTTTCACTTATTTTAGCAATAAATTCATCGTGCTGTTGTTCGTCCATCAATCTTAAAGCCTCATAAATGCTAATTCCTTCAGGTATTTGCATATCTAAACTACTAAGATCAAAATTATCTTGTGAAATGTTATAAACCATGATCATAGGCATAGTTATGACATTTCTTAAGTCACTAGCATCATCTTTTAGAATATATAAATTTTCTTCGTTCAACAATGGATACTTTTCCAAATATTCTGTGTTATCTTTAGTTATTAAAGTATAACTATCATTTACTTTATCTTTACTTTCACTAGTCATGAATAATAATAACTTATCATATTCTTCTTCCCGGATAACCTCAGGTACTGGTGATTCAATCCCATTTTGTTGAATACCAATATTAACAATATCTGAAGTATATTCAGGTAAAGTTAAATCACAGTTAGCTTGCAAAAATAATAACACAAAAATCAAAACTATATAAAAACTATATTTTTTTAAAACTCTCAAGACATGTTTCATTTAATTCCTCCTTGTACATTATCAAACATTTTCTTTATGACCTCATAGAAAACATCTAACTTTTCCTTTTCTATCCCTGAAGTCATTTTGTTTTCCATTTTTTTAGCGCTCTTTTTCATGTCAGTGATTAAAGAAATACTTTTATCGGTTAAACTAATTTCTTTATTTCGAGCATCGATATGACTTACTTCTCGTTTAATAAAACCTTTGTTTTCTAATCTATTCAAGATACCATTAACTGTTGGATTAGTTAATTCGAATTTTCTTTCGATATCTCTTTGATTTATAACATTGTTTTTATTTTTATATAAATAGATTAAAACATGGGCTTGCATACTTGTTAAATCGATTTGTTCTAATTCTTTATTTAAACTTTTTTCCATCGTCATAAAAATCTTTTTTAAATAAAAAGCTATTTCTCTATCCATATTATCACCTTAATAAAAATATATAGCACGCTATACATTATATGATATTGAAAAATAATTGTCAACCTAATTTTGATAAAAAAAATCAAAAAATTTTAATTCTTTGATTTTTTAAAATGGCATTTTAAAATTACCGTTTTTAAATTGTTTCATCATGACTTTCATTTGTTCAAATTGTTTTAAAAGACGGTTTACTTCTTCGACACTTCGACCACTACCTTTAGCGATTCTTTGTTTACGCGATGCCTTTAATACTTCAGGATGTCTTCTTTCATAAGGTGTCATCGATAGAATAATCGCTTCGATATGTGCCATATCTTTAGGATTAATTTGAATATTGTTTAAACCCATCTTTTTAGCTCCCGGTAACATTTTAATAATATTTTCTAAAGGGCCTAATTTTTTTATTTGTTTTAATTGAACTAAAAAATCCTCTAGATCAAATTTACCTTTTTGCAATTTTTGAGCAGATTTTATTGCTTCATCATCCATAATGCTTTCAGCTTTTTCCACCATACTCATAATATCGCCCATGTCCAAAATTCTTGTCGCCATTCTCTTTGGATAAAATTCCTCTAAACCATCCATCTTTTCTGAGGTTCCAACGAATTTGATTGGTACGTTAGTCAAATGTCTTACTGATAAAGCTACCCCACCTTTAGTATCACCATCTAGTTTAGTCAAAATAGCACCAGTTAGTTCTAATTTTTCATTAAACCCAGTTATAACATTAATAGCATCCTGTCCGGTCATACTATCGACTACCAATAATATTTCATCAGGATTAACGATGGTTTTAATATCGTTTAATTCGTTCATTAATTCTTCATCGATATGTAATCTACCAGCAGTATCTATTAAAATATAGTTAAAATTGTTTTCTTTAGCATATTTAATAGCATTAGTTACTATTTCTCTTGGATCTTTTTTACCTTCTTCGTAAACTTCGATATTTAATTCTTTACCAATTTGTTTTAATTGGTCAATAGCAGCGGGACGATATACATCACAAGCCACCAACAATGGTTTTTTATTATATTTTTTTCTTAATAATAAACTTAATTTACCGATAGTAGTTGTTTTACCGCTTCCCTGTAATCCGACCAACATTAAAATATTTAGACTTTTGCTAGTAGCTAGATCTTTCTTTTCGCCACCTAATAGTTCAACTAATTCATCTTTGACTATTTTAATAAATAGTTCACTAGGTTTTAAACTGTTGCTAACCTCCTCACCTAAAGCTTTTTCTTTAACATTATTAATGAATTCTTTGACCACTTGATAATTAACATCAGCTTCAAGTAAGGCTAATCTTAGTTCCCTTGTTATATCACTTATGTTTTCCTCAGTTATTTTGCCATATCCTTTTATTTTATTTACTACACTTGTTAATCTATCGCCTAAACTTTCAAACATTTTGCATCACCTTTATAAATTATACTATATTTTTGTTAAAATACAAAACAAAAACTGATATTAATACCAGTTTAAACATTAGCGACGTTGTGATAAATATTAGAAACATCCTCAACTTCATCTAACATCGATAATAGTTTGTGAAACAATTCTAAATCCTCGCCGGCTAATTCTACTTTTTCTTTTGGTAACATTGTTATTTCATCCATATCAAAAATAACATTCGGTAATACTTTAGTAATACTTTCTTTAATTTTAAATAAATCTTGTGGATCACCATAGACAACAATACCTTCGTCTTCTTCGATGTCGACAACGTCGATATCATCTAAAATTAAGGCATTTAAAGTATCTTCCATACTTAACCCTTTAAAGCTTACTATACATAAATTATCATAGTTATAAGAAACACTTCCCACATTTCCTAATTTAACATGACATTTGTTAACAACAGCTCTTAATTCGCTAACTGTCCGATTGACATTATCTGTCAAGCATTCGATGACCAAAGTAGAACCTGCTGGTCCAAACATTTCATACGTATTTTTAGTATAGTTTTCATCGATACCACTATTTACTTTATCGATAGCTCTTTTAATAATATCTTGTGGAACTTGTTCTTTTTTCGCTCTTTCAACTAATCTTTTTAAAGCTGAGTTACTATCTAAATTAGTTCCACCATTTTTAGCAGCTTGATATATTTCTTTAGCATACATACTATAAATTTTACCTCTAGCTGCTCCTGTTTTTTGAATACTTGCTTTTCTTACTTCATAAGCTCTCCCCATAAAAAATCACCTCCTATATTTTACATTTATTTTAATCTTTTTTCAACACCCAAAACCATTTCATTTAAAATATCTTCACCTTTTTCAAAAGGAAATAAATTAATATTTAAATATTCATCGACTTCAAAAGGATGAGAACCAATACTAACATTGGGAAAATGATAATTAATTCTAAAAAAGTTACGTAAAAATTTTTGCGTCAAATTATTTTGAATTCTTAAATGCTCCGCTAAATATTTTTGTTCTAATTCTTGTCTTTCGGAAGAATTTTCTTTTTCCATTAAATAGTCTACTTTGCGCTGATAAGCTTCTTTTTTAGCTTGATGTCTAATCGGTAAAAATGGAACTACTTTCACTTTGGTAATTTCTAAATCAGCTAATTGTTTTAAAAATAAAGATAAACTCAAGACCGCACTCGGTGAGACATCGCTGATATTTTCTGGATAATAACTTGATTTATTTTCTTTATAATTTTTATATTCTAAATCTTCATTATCATAAACGCCACCATTAATTTTATAGAGTAACCTTTTTATTTTTTTACTATAATTACTATTTTTATTTGAATTTTTATCTTGAATAGCAAAGATATAACAAGTATTATCACTTATTCCATAACTGATAATTGGCAAATCATATTCATCGATTCCATTAGTGATACTTGCTTTAAAACAATAAGGTGTTTCTTGATAAGATTCTAAAGTAGTTAAAGATACTTCTTCATCTAAAAATGGGATATTTTTATTTTCTAATAAACGATTTTGAACAAAATCAATATTACGTTTAAGATATAATTCAATATCATTAAAATCAGAAAAACTCAAATTAGAAAATAAATAAACTAATTTTTTTAAGATATCTTCTTCTTTTTCTAAGTTAAATAAATTTATAAATTGTTTTATATAGTCATAGAATAATTGTCGATTTTTAACTGTTATAACTAAAACTTTATCATCGATATGCTGATTAATTGTAAAATGAAGATTATAATAAACTTCGCCAACTTCAACGCGACCTTTAGCACATTGTTCAAAAAAAGAAGTGATTAACTCATCCATTTTGCGCCTTCTTTAAAGCATCATGTGCTGCATTTTGTTCAGCCTCTTTTTTACTATGGGCAATACCCTCACCATAAATAATATCATCTATTTTAACGATAACTTTAAAGGTTTTATTATGAGCAGGTCCCATTTCATCAACGACGACATATTCTAAAGATCGCTTATCTGTCTGAACTAATTCTTGCAAAATCGACTTATAATCTGTATCAAATTTTATTTCCTTATTTTCGATCAAAGGAATAATATTAGCATAGATAAATTTTTTCGTTATATCAAAACCTTGATCAAGGTAAAGAGCTCCGATAAAAGCTTCGAATATATCGGCAACAATCGCCTTTCTATATCGTCCTCCATTTTCTTCCTCACCATGACCTAACCTTAAATATTTATTTAACTCAAGACGAAGTGAATATGCATATAAAGCATCCTCACACACATATTTAGCGCGTAATTTAGTCATTATTCCTTCCTCATAAGAAGTGTTTTTATATAGATACTCACTTATTATAACTTCTAAAACAGCGTCACCTAAATATTCTAATCGTTCATAACTTTCGGTATTATTTTCATTAGCGAATGAAGTGTGCGTTAAAGCTTTAAGGTACAATTTTTCATTATTGCTTACTATTTTTAATTGTCTCAATAATTCCATATTCAATCACCAAAATAATTATACTATAAATTTCGGTAAAAATAAAATTTACTTTTGAAATTTTTTCTAGTATAATTAGATATATGAAATATTTTTTATTGGGAATGATTAAAACATACCAAATGATACCAGGACCATGGCACAATATGTGTAGACACACACCGACCTGTTCCAATTATGGTATCGAAGCGATTATTAAACATGGAAGTCTTAAAGGCAGTTTTTTAACAATTAAAAGAATTATCAAATGTAATCCCTTTGGCAGTTATGGTTATGATCCTGTCCCTGAAAAGAAAGTGGTGAATAAATGAAAAAAATAATTTTAACTATATTAGGACTTTGCTGTTTAACTGGTTGCTTTAAACGAGATACGATGGAGGGAATCGACATCTATACAACCATCTATCCTATTCAAATGATCACAGAAAAATTATATGGTGAATATTCAAATATAAAAAGCGTCTATCCTAATGGCGTCAATGTTCAACTAGAAAATTGTGAAAATTGCGATAATTTACTGTATACTTTAACAGAAAAACAATTAAGTGATTATAGTCAAGCTGATCTATTTATTTTTAATTCATTGTTGTACGAAGGAAATTATATTAAACCAATGTTTGAAAACAATAAAAAGTTAAAGATTATCAATGCTACTGATAACCTAAATCAAGAAGATTTTTATGGTTTAGAAGAAATATGGTTAGATCCATCTCGCCTTTTAACTTTAGCGCGAAACATTAAAAATGGTTTTAATGAATATGTCGATAATTATTATCTAAAACAAGATATCGAAAACAATTTTGAAGACTTAAAAGAAAAATTAGATAAATTAGGATCTGACCTTTCGACGATGACTAAAAATGCCGACAATAAAATCCTTGTCGTAGGTAACGATGTCTTCAAGTTCTTCTCAAGAGATAAATTTGGTTTAACTGTCTATTCGCTTGAGGAAAATGAAAATTTAAGTCAAAAAACGATCAGCGATGTAAAAGCATTAATAGAAAATGGCACAATTAAATATATTTATATTGGACAATATGATGAGCCTAATGAAACAATTAATAGTCTAATTGAAAATTCTGATGTGGAAATCGTTAAATTGCACATGTTAACAAACTTAACGGAAAATGAGATAAGTAACAAAAAAGACTACTTCACGATTATGAATGAAAATATTATTCTATTAAGAAAAGGCTTATACAATTAAGGAGTGATTATGATGTGGATTATTATCCCTATTGTCATTTTAGTAATTATTTTGTTATCGATTAAACAGATTGACGAATATGAAAGAGGAGTTAAATTTACTACTGGAAAATTCAGTAAAATGATGAATCCTGGCTGGAGATTGGTTTTACCTATCTTTCAATCGTATAAAAAAGTTGATATTAGAACAAAAGCTGTCGATGTTCCTGAACAAGAAGCAATTACTCGCGATAATGTATCAGTTAGAATCAATGCGGTTATTTATTACAAAGTATTTGATGCTTCCAAAGCTATTTTAGCAGTTGAAAACTTTAGATATGCTGTTAGCCAATTAGCTCAAACCACAATGCGTAATGCCGTAGGAGCGGTATCTTTAGATGAACTATTAGGTGAAAGAGAAAAGATTTCTGAGGAAATATGTAAACTGATCGATGAAGCTACTGATCCTTGGGGAATAAAGGTTGAAAATGTCGAATTAAAGGATATTTCATTACCTGAAGAAATGAAACGAGTTTTAGCTAAAGCCGCTGAAGCCGAAAGAGAAAAAGCTGCTGTAATTACCAAGGCAAAAGGTGAAGTAGAAGCTTCACAAAATTTGGCTAAAGCCGCTGAAATAATGTCGACGACTCCAGGAGCTTTACATTTAAGAACCTTATCGACATTAAACGATATTAGTTCTGATCAATCTAATACGATTATCTTTGCTGTTCCGATTGAAATTCTAAAAGCATTTGAAAACGGAAATAAAAAATAAGGCATCTTTTTTAAAAGATGCTTTTAATATGGTAAATAAAATTTACAATAGCATAGAATTATTCTAGGTGAAACAAATGAATTATATAGGAATAATCGGTAGAAAAAACAACGAAGCAACAACTTTTAACAACGAAATAATCGATGTTATTTTCCGTTATAATTGTATTCCACTTGGAATTATCGTCGATCCAGATAAAGATAATTTTAATGATTTAAAAAAAATCATCGATATGTGTAGTGGATTTATCTTACAAGGTGGCGTTATGTATAATGACATTGATCTAAAGATTGTCAAATATCTATATAACCATGATATTGCTACATTAGGGATCTGCTTAGGAATGCAAACTATGGCTGTCGCCATTAATGGAAAAATGGTTATCGGTAAACTACAACACCACAACAGTGTTAAACCATATGTACATGATATTATTATCGATAAAAATTCTAAATTATATGAAATTATTAAAAAAGAACGAATAACAGTCAATAGTAGACATAAAGACTATATAAGCAATACCGATTTAGAAATCAGCTCATTTGCTACCATAAATGAAGCTGTTATCGAGTCTGTTGAAGACAAATCAAAAAAATTTTTTATTGGGGTTCAATGGCATCCTGAAACTTTAATGGATGAAAATAGCGTCTTATTATTTGATTATTTTTTTAAAGTATTGCGAAAAAATTAACTTTTTTTAAAAAAGTACTTGTCAAAATATAAAAAATAAGGTATACTTAAATAGCATTTTGGTTTTGGGCCTATAGCTCAGTTGGTTAGAGCACACGCTTGATAAGCGTGGGGTCATAGGTTCAAGTCCTATTAGGCCCACCATATGCCTCAATAGCTCAGTCGGTTAGAGCACTTGACTGTTAATCAAGGGGTCGTAGGTTCGAGTCCTACTTGAGGCGCCATTGGCCAGTTGGTGAAGTGGCTTAACACACTGCCCTTTCACGGCAGCATTCACGGGTTCGAATCCCGTACTGGTCACCATAGGGAAATTAGTCGAACTAATTCGACTTTCAATAAACAAAGGTTAATTTCGGTTAATTTTTTTTGTTTGTTTGAAAGGAGTTGATTAGTTATGCAAATAATAAAGGAAAAATTAGAAATTGAAGAATCTTTAGAAAAGAAAGTAAATAATATCCTTAAATTTTTAAATATGAAAGCAAAATTACAAAATGGTAATATTATTCATTTGTCTAAAACAAATATTGCTTATATAGAACCACATAAGTTAGAAATTAATGGTATTACTTATTTATTCTTTAGCGAATGTGAAAATGTTTATATTAATACTTTAGAAAAATATATACCTTTTAAGAAGATAGAAAATCATATAAAATCTCATAAAGAAAAGTTTACAAATAAAATATAAAATGAATACAAAAATAAACGAAATTATGCTGATTTAGTTTATTGAAATAAACGATATAATCAGTAAAATAAGGTAAAATGGAGGTTTTATAAATGATTAGAAAAAATGCAGCAATTTATTGTAGAGTGCCGTTGTAATACATAGGCAGACACCTTATCTTCTTTTTCTTTTAAGTCTTGTTTCGTGATTGTAAAACCATATTTTCCAAAGTTAGTACCAATATCTAGTTTTCCATTTAGTAGATTTTCATTGATTAATTCTCCAGTTTTAAGAATAAATTTAATCTTGTAAAAATCTTCTTTTCCGTTTTCTGATTTTTCTCCAATAATAATTTTATCGACTAAACTATTAAAGACTTCTTTATTAAATTTTGTAAGTCCTTTATATTGTTTTAGAATATTTGATATTTTATCAATTTGTTCTAGTTTCTGTTTTCTAGTAAGTTCAATGTTTTCAGTATCTTTGAGTTGTTGTTCATATTGCTTAATTTGAGTAGTAATTTCTTGATTTTTTTGATTGAGTATCTCTTTTGAAATGGTATCATCAAGTTGTAAATCAATCAAGTTAGATAATTTGTTTTCTAATTTAGAGATTTCTTCTTTAATTTTCTTTTGATTATTATAATCTTGGTTTTCGTTGATAACTTCATTTACCTTTTTCATAAATGAATTAATGTATTTATCGCTATTTTGAAATAGTTTGTTATAAGTAATTACAAATATATCTTCTAATTCTTCTTGTTTATAATGAACTAAATTAGTACAATCAATTTTATTTCTATGACTTCGACAAACCCAATAAGCAATTTCTTTTCCATTACTTTTAATTTTATAAGAACGTCTGATAAATCGCTCACCACATATCCCACAAAAGATTTTACTATTAAATGGATATTTTCTACTGAACTTATCTCTATTTCCATCAGGTTTAACAATTTTACTTCTGATCGTTAGTATTTCTTGGCATTTGTCCCATAATTCACGTGAGATAATTGGCTCATGATGATTAGAAGTAAAGTATTGTTCTTTCTCTCCATAGTTCACTTTTCTTTTATGAGATATTACGTTATCACAGTAGTATTACCAGTTCTTAAATTTCCTACATATTTTTCATTTGTAATAATTCTTCTAACAGAAGCATGACACCATTTTAAATTAGATGGACTAGGTATTCCTAAGCTATTAAGATTAAGTGCTATTGTTCTAAAGCCTACACCTTTTGAGTATTCTTCAAAAATATAAGTAACAATACGGAAGTTGGTACACTAAATTTAAAAAATATGAAAAAAATCAAAAAGAAAAATGTACCACAATTCTTTAAAAAACACGCTAAAAGTATTATAATATTAATAGAAATTTAAGCGTAATTTAATTAAAGTTTTAAGGAGGTTTTTAATGGGAAACGTAGCAGTCAAAGAAAAAATGAATGTGGAATTTAATTGCAATGTAGAAAATATGATATATGAAATAAGAGGAGTTCAAGTAATGCTATCAGCAGATGTGGCAAAACTTTATCAAGTGGAAACAAGAAGAATTAATGAAATTATTAAGAGAAACATTAAAAGATTTCCTAATACTTTTTGTTTTCAATTAACGGAAAATGAATTTTATAACTTGAGGTCGCAATTTGCGATCTCAAGTGAAAATAGCCATGGTGGTGTAAGATATTTACCTTATGTTTTAACTGAGCAAGGAATAATGATGTTATCAGGATTACTAAAAAGTGATATCGCAGTTAAAGTAAATGTACAAATTATTGATGCATTTGTAAAATTAAGAAGGTATGTTTCTAATAGTTTAATAAATAATGAAATGTTGTTAAATCACGAAAATAGAATATTAAAGCTAGAAAACACATTTAATAAAATGCAAGAAAAAGAAAAAATAAACACTATATTCTTTGAAGGTCAAATATTTGATGCCTATGTACTTTTATTAGATATATTTGAAATAGCAAAAGAAGAAATAATTATTATTGATAATTATGCTGGAAAAGAATTATTAAAAATTTTAAAAAATGTAGATAAGAAAATAATTATTGTTTCTAAAAATATTGATGACACTTTGGTAAATAAATACAAAAGTGAATATTCTAATATAGAATTTATAAATATAGAAATATTTCATGATAGATTTATAATTATAGATAGAAAGAAACTATATTCATGTGGTGCATCATTTAAAGACTTAGGCAAGAAATGTTTTGCAATTAATGAAATGGAATCTGAAGAATTAATAAGCAACTTACTAAGTAAGATTTTTAAGTAAATGTTATTAATTTTAAACTAACTGATTCATTATTGATTAATGTTTTATATTTTTATGAAACAGAAATATAGTAAAAAGATTAAATGGAGGTATAACATTGATAATAAATAAATTTTTACAGCTTTTTTCAGATGAATATACAAAAACAAAATCTATAATTAAACTAGTTGAATTTACTAAAAAAACTTTACCATCAGATGGAACAGATAAAATATTTATTGGTTGTGTACTTATTATGTTTGATCAAGGTATAAATGGGCCAGCGGCTTCTCGAGAATATTTAATTTCTATAGTAAATTCTGGAAAAGAAAAGATAGGAAATACAAACCTACTAAATTTTTATATAAAAAGAATAAATAAAAATAAAATGGTTTCTAAATATTTAAAAAACATTGATAAAGATGAAAATTTTGATAAACACTTGAATTTAGTTTTAGAATATTTAAATCAATTTTCTTATGACTTTTCAAAAAATCTAAAGCAATCTTATGATAAAAAAATTGACGACTTTTTAAAAAATAATAATTCTTAAAATAAGGGGGGAAGATTAATTTTGATTATAATAAATAATAAAAAATATAATGAGTACAGTATTAAGGTGTCATGGGGAGAATTTTCTGTATCTCATTGCGGAAAAAGAAGAAAAGGCATAGCACCTTTTATCTCTTTTAATATAGATAATAATAAATTTGTTGGATTAGAATTTACATTTTCAGATGAGATGTTTAAACAAATGAAAGAGAATAATAAACTTAATATAAAAGAATATATAAGTGATATTTTATATGAAGATGAAAGAAATTGGATATCAATTATAAATAATGATTATAATTGTGACATAACAAGAATTGATGAAAAAAACTTTAAAATAAATTTTTATATCAAAGCAAAAGAAAACATCTCTATTAATTCTAGAATTACTTTACTACAAATGTTATAATCGATTTAGAAATTAACCTTAATACAAATTTCCAAACGTGGTTATCTCCCGCACCAGACTGATTGCCACTCGAACTTTTTAAAAAGTTCGAGTTTTTACATTATTTATGATAATATGCATATAATAATACAAAGGACTTGGCGTACATTAAAAAGTACATTATAATGTAAGAGAGGTGAAAAATATGAATACTATAAATATTACTAAAGCAAGAGCAAATCTATTTAAACTTGTGTCTGATGTTAATGTAGGATTTAATCCTATTACAATAGTTAACAATAAGGGAGATAATGCTGTTTTAATATCCGAAGATGAATGGAAAAATATAGAAGAAACTTTATATCTTTCTAGCATCCCAGGTTTAGTAGATGATATTAACAATATTAGAAAAAATGAAAAATGGGATTCTGCTAAGGAGTATAACGCCGATGAAGAATGGTAATAAGTATATAATTAAGTTTTCTAAGCAAGCTGAAAAAGATAAGAAAAATTTAAAAAATGTTGGGTTGGATAAAAATTGCAAAACAATTCTTTCATTAATGGAAAATGATCCTTTTTGTTATCCACCATCATATGAAAAATTATGTGGTGAACTAAGTGGTCTTTATGAAAGAAGAATAAATAGACAACACAGATTAGTATATGAAATATTAGAAGAAAAAAAAGAAATTCATATTATTAGAATGTGGACACATTATGATAAACTGTGATAAAAAAATTGTAGAAATACATCAGATTGATTTTAAATCGAACTATCCGAGTAAAAATTTAATACAAAAAAAATAACGATTAATTTCGTTATTTTAATTTGCCTTTAAATCCTTTTAAACCATTATAATTACTCAAAATATTTGTATCAAAAGTGAAAACTTTTTTATTTTTTACTTTAAATTGTTTAATAGCTAAAGTAATCATTTCGTCTAGCAACTGATCGTATGTTTTACCTGTTTTTTCCCAAAGATAAAATGATAGACTACCAGGAATAGTATTCGGCTCATTAACATATATTTGCTGACTTTTTCCATCGATTAAAAAGTCGATTCGACAAACACCACTTAAATTAAGTGCTTTAAATACTTCTTTTGCGATATCTTGAATCTTATTAGTCATCTTTTCATCTAATCGAGCTGGAATAATTCTATTAGTACTTGCCATTCCTTTAGAACCTATTTTGCCTTTAGTTTTACCATTTCCTAGATACTTATCTTTATATGTCAAAAATTCATCTGAACCCATAACTTCTTCTAAAACACTAGTTTGTTGAGCTTGATAATTACCAAGAACACTACAATTTACTTCGATCAAATTTTCAATGGCCTTCTCGACTACGATCTTAACGTCATAAGTAATTGCTTCTTCGATCGCTTTTTCTAAGTCTTTTTCATCTTTAACATAAGTAATACCGATACTACTTCCTAATGTGGCAGGTTTTACGATCACAGGAAAGCCTAACTTCTTAATTTTAGCAGTAATACTTTCTTTATCTAAATAATAGTCGTTGTCAAAAAACCAGACATAAGGAACTACTGGTACTCCGATATTTTCAAATATTTGTTTCATAACTACTTTATCTTGACCTAAACTAGAACCTAAGACACCACTACCAACGTATGGAACCCCGACCATTTCTAAATAACCTTGAAGTGTTCCATCTTCCATATTATTGCCGTGAACAATCGGTAAAATAATATCTAAATCAGCCACAACACGTTTAAAAAAACCTAAAGATTGTAATCTAAATAAGCCATCATGATTAAATAAAACAACTTTTTTAGCATACTTTTTTAATGTTTCAAAATCACGATAAATATCAATATCCGCTAACATTTTTCCAGTATACCAAGTCTTATCCTTAGCGATATAAATTGGATAGACATCATACTTTTCCTCGTTTAAATGTTCCATGGCTTGAACTGCTGATATGATACTTACCTCATGTTCCACAGTTGTTCCACCAAATATAACTCCTACTTTAATTTTCATTATTTATCATCTCCTATAAAACTTTTTAAAACTCTAACAGTTTGATCAAATCTTTCTAAATATGCATAATGACTGCAACCTTCATATGTTACTAATCCACAGTTTGCAATTAATTTTTCTAATTCATAAGCATCAGCAATACTAACTGCTTCATCTAAAGTCCCCCAAATTAATAAAGTTGGACATTTGATTTTAAATAATTGATCTGATATATCATAATTAACATGTTCGACCATTATTTTTCTCATCATTTCACTAGCAGTTTTATAATCAGTTGAACCAAAATGTTTTTTAGCAAAATTTTCTAGCTTATTTAATCCTGGAACTTTTTTTGCTGTTTTTAATAATTTTGTTTTTAAAGATAGTTTAACGATTTGTTTTTTATATGGACTAGCTAAACAAACTAACTTTTCAACCTTATATTTAGTAGCATACAATAATCCTATTTTACCACCAAAAGAATGGCCGACGATAATAGGAGAATCGATACTTAACTTTTCCAACAATTCATGTAACATATCGACATAATCATCGATCTTCCAAACTGTTTTAGGTTCCTCACTAGAACCGAAGCCTGGCAAATCAACTATTATTACTCGCTTATCTAAAAACTGATCGCCTAAACTTTTCATCATTTGAATATTTTGCCCCCACCCATGTAATAATACAATAGCGGTTTTATTTTTATTGCCATAATCTATATAATTGATAGCAAGACCTTTTATTATCATGTTCTCACCTTTATTTATTATATCATTTTTTTGAATAGTTTCAAATATCTTTTAATTATTGTTTCAAAAAATTTGACACATCTAATCTTACAATCAGATTTACTTATATAAAAAACAAGTTACCTTGTTTCTTTTATGATCATCTGTTCAATATTTAACCTTGCTAAATCTCGATTACTACTATATACTTTTATTTTTTTTATTTTTATGCCCTCTATTTTTAATTTGACAGCATCGCTACGATATCCACTATTTTCTAATACTTTGATATAATCTTCTTTAAATTTATCGATACTAGTAAATTGATATTGTTGCTTTATCTGATTTTCATACAATTTATTAACATATGGTTCGATCATAATCACATCGATATTATTAAAATATTCATTAAAATTATTAGTAGATATATTTTTAGAAGGAAACTCTAAGGTATAAAAAGAATATGAACTGTCATCTTCGATAAATGTAGCAACAGTTTTTTCTTCTTTAAAATAAGATAAAACAAAAAAACAAACAGTAAAAGCTAACAAAATTTTTTTCATACACTTCACCATTTGTATTTTGGTTTGTTTTAATAAAATTAAACTATTTTTTTATTTCTTCGATCTTCACACTGCGACTATGTTTGATAGGTTCCCAAGATAAGTTCTTTTTAAATAAACAAATTAACGTAATTGGAATCCATGTGATTATGAAGAAAGTGAAAAGCAAAATTCCCGATAAATTTTCTTTGGTACTCTTATTGTTATATTTAATGACAAATATGTTGATAATGACATTAGCTAAATAGGAAATTGCAAAAAACAAGATACCATAAGAATACATATAAGCAAAAGCATCGTATAACTGTACATTTACTACTCTAAATATGAATAATACGACAGTTAATAAAGCTGATAATATTTGCATATATGGCGCCATAAAAATCAAAAGCATATCTAAACAAGCTAAAAAGCCAGTCTTACTATACGTTCTAAGTAAACTTTTTTTATAAGTTCTAAAACATTGAATGTTTCCCATTGACCATCTTTTTCTTTGTTTCCAAGAAGCTTTAAACTCTGTTGGTTGTTCATCATACGTAATAGCATCTTCGACAAATACAATTTTAATACCATTTAAAGCACATTGAGCAGTAAATTCGATATCTTCTGTTAAAGTAACTGTATTGAAACCATATTCGTCAATAACCTCTTTTTTGATCATGAAACCTGTCCCATTGATACTAGAGGAACCTCCCATTTGCATACGTGCTTTGTTGAAAAAGAAATTCTGAATCCAATAGAATATAGAGTAACTACCACTAATCCAGTTATCGCTTGGATTCTTACTATCTCTAAACCCTTGAGCTACTTTATAACCTTCACATAAAGTATCGTTCATCCGTGATAAAAATTCTGGATGAACAACATTATCAGCGTCAAAAACGACATAAGCATCAATATCTTTATTTTTAGATAACTTATCAAAAGCAAATTTTAAAACTTCCCCTTTTGACTTAGTTGGAACTGTACATTTCATTATTGTCGCTCCAGCTTTTTTAGCTACCTTTTCAGTATCGTCAGTACAGTTGTTAGGAATAACATAAACCTCAAACAATTCCTTAGGATAATCCTGGCTTAACAAACTTTTAACTAAATTTTCAATTACTCCCTCCTCGTTACGAGAAGCAACCAAAACCGCAAACTTATGCTTAGGTTTATGATTTTTAACTATCTTTTTATTAATGTTTTTAAACCCAAAAATACCTGTGATCAAAAAATATAGACCATAGGTCAAAACAAGGATAAAAAATATATAATATATTATCTGAATCATTTCACTCACCTCAAAAAAATTTTAAGTATGATTATATTATACCATAGTTTTGAAAAATGGCAAAAAGAATATTTTTTTGTTTTAAAAAAAGAATTAGTTATCATCTAATTCTTCATCGGTCAAAATAGCTAAATCATCTAGTTCTTCATCATCTTCTAATTCATCATCTTCGAGTACTGAATTTATATCTTCTTCAATTTCTTCGTCAGATTCCTCTATTTCTTCTTCAATTTCTTCATCTATATCCTCTTCATCATCCAAAACAATATCGACAGGATTTTTTTCTCTTAAATCCCATTCGTTATTCTCTAAAAAGACAAAGCGTTTATCAGTAGCTAATGCCGTATAATATTCACCAATTTTATTAGTAAATTCGCTATCATCATAATCTAACAAATCACATATTTTTTTAAATATAGTCGGTGTATTTAATGATTTATTTTCTTCCTTTAAGATTAATTCTGTTAAATCAGTATAAGATAATATCTCTAATTCCTCTTTTGGCATATTTTTTATCAATATAATTACCTCCTTATATAAATACATCAGTCCCATTTTAACATATTTTTAAAATGTGTCAAGACTATTTTTATAATATGTTACAACTTATTCAAAATATACTAATTATTTACATTTTTAATTTAAAAATTACTTCTTGATCAGTTGTCAAAACTTTATATTTTATTATCATTAAATTAGGTTCAACAATAATATAATCAGTTGCGATATATAAGTCAATAGTTTTATCCATATTTTTTAAAAAATATTTTCCTTTTGTCGTTTTATCTATAATAAAATTTAGATCTAACAAATATTCATCGTTTTCTCTTGTCATTTTCATTCCATTTTTAAAATATAAACAAACCTTTACATCATTATCTAAATAACTGATATGATCTTCATCTTTAATCGCCAAATATTTTCCTTCACTAATTTGACCATTGCTTGTTAAAATTACTTCGATATTTTCTTTTTTCATTTCATCACTTTCTTTGTTTGTAATTATAACATAAATTCAAATTAAAATCACTTATATTTTTATTATTTTATCTAATAATAAATATAGGTGAACTTTATGAAAAAATTTAAAAAAATAACTAAATGGCTATTAATTGTTGTTTTATTTTGCTTTTTGATTTATGGTGGGATTTATCTATATGCATGGATGAGCCCAAAATTAACTATCAATAGCGCCAAAAGCTATTATTTTTATGACAAAGATGAAAACTTAATCACAGGGACAGATGAATGGATCAGTTATGAAAATATAGATCAAGATGTCATCAATGCTACTATTGCGATTGAAGATAGACATTTTTTCGATCATCACGGTTTTGATTACTTACGAATTGCTAAAGCTCTATATACCAATATATTAACCAAATCAAAAAGCCAAGGCGCTTCTACTATAACCCAACAATATGCTAAAAACTTATATTTAGATTTCGATAAAACTTGGGAAAGAAAAATCAACGAAGCATGGTTAACTATCAGATTGGAAACTCATTATAGCAAAGAGGAAATACTAGAAGGATATCTTAATACGATCAACTATGGCGGTATTTTTGGAATTGAAAATGCAAGTAAATACTATTTTGGTAAGAGTGCTGCTGATCTATCATTAGGAGAAGCAGCTATGCTAGCTGGAATTCCCAATCGTCCAAGTGAATATTCCCCTTTTGTTAATTTAGAATCATCTAAAAGTAGACAATTAACAGTCTTAAAATCTATGCAAAGAGATGGTTATATTACCGAAGAAGAAGTAACTAAAGCATATAATGAACAATTAGTTTTTGACAATAAAGAAGATAATGAAGAACTAAATTCGATCATGTATTATCAAGATGCTGTTATCGAGGAGTTGAAAAATATCACTTCGATCCCTAGTTCGTTAATAAAGACTGGTGGTTTAAAAATATATACTAATTTAGATTTAAAAGCCCAAGAAGCGATCGAATCAACTATAAAGCAAACTATCGATTCAGATATTCAAGTAGCTAGTATTATTATGGATCCAAATACAGGAGCTGTCTTAGGTTTAGTTGGTGGTACTGATTACAGTAAAAGCCAATTTAATCGAGCACTATCTGCAAATAGAAGTGTCGGATCGACCATTAAACCTTTTCTATATTATGCTGCTTTAGAAAATAATTTTACAGCCTCAACTACTTTTACTAGTGAAAAAACAACTTTTGTTTTTTCAGAAAATCAGACATATAGTCCCACTAATTATGGTGATCAATACCCAAACAAAGAGATTTCTTTAGCTTCAGCCATAGCGACATCAGATAATATATACGCTGTTAAAACTCATCTATTTTTAGGTAGTGATGTTTTAGTCGATATGATGAAACGAGTTGGAATTACGACAAAATTGGATAGTATTCCATCGCTTGCTTTAGGAAGTCAAGCAATCAGTTTAATCGAAATGACAGCTGCCTACTCGATGTTAGCTAACGAAGGATATAAAGTAAAACCACATTTTATACAAAGGGTGGAAGATATTAATGGTAATGTTTTATACGAATATAAAGATAACAAGGAAGCAGTTTTAAACAAAAGTATAACTTTTATCATAAATGAATTATTAGCAAACACTAGCAATCCTAAATATATCAGCTATACTTACCCAACATCTTATGTTATCGCTAACAAATTAACTAAAAAATATGCTATCAAAACTGGTACAACTGAATATGATCATCTAGTTTTTGGTTATAATAAAGATGTCGTAGTTAGTGTTTGGAGTGGTTATGATGATAACCGTAATTTATCTGTTGGTGACGCTACAACTAATAAAAATTTATGGGCCGATATTACTGAAAAATATCTCGCTGATAAAAAAGATAATTGGTATTCTATGCCAAATAATGTCGTCGGTGTCTTAGTCGATCCTATAACTGGTCAATTAGCTACGGAAGAAACTAAAAATAGTACAATTCAGTATTATTTAAAGGGAACAGAGCCATCAAATGATTATAATTTAGACGATGCCATTCCAACTGTTAAACCAGAAAGTTAAAAGTTAGTGTTGCAAATCATGTCACGTTAATGATATAATATTATCGTGAAAAGAGGATATATATTATGAATGAAAATATCAATAATAACGCTACATCTATTCCTAATCAAGAGCAACCAAGCTCAATTTCCAATAGTCAAACAATAAAAACAAATAATATCGAATTAGTTAATCCGTTCGATCCTGATAAAATTATCAAAGTAGAAACTTTATACGAAAAAAATGAAAATGAAACCTATATTGAAAACGAACCATCGATCAATAAACCCAAAAAGAAGAAATCTTTTAAGAAATTGTTAGTCATTATTATCTTGTTGATCATAATTATCGGTTTAGGAGTTTTCTTAATGTTGCAAATTAACAAAAAACAGACTGCTGATGTTCCTAATATTGTTAGTAACGAAAAGCTTGTCAATAAAACGATTAGTCTTACTGATGTTGTTAATAATTTTAACAATAATAAACTGTTAAGAAAAATCGACAATTATCAAACCAAAGCTGACATTGTAGAAAACAATTTAGTTATTACTCTTTCTTTTGATGAGGAAACTAAAATTTATGAATTCATTTTTGCAGATCGTAAGTTAAGTATCGACGCTACTGATGAACTAAGTTTCAATTTGTTTTTGATTGTTGCTGATAGTATTGGAGCATTTTATGGTCTAGATGAACATGAAGTTTATATCTATTTAAATTCAATTAATCTTACTGACAATAATGTACCAGGAATCACTGTTACTGAAAATTCTAATAGTTATTTATACAGTATCGATATCGATCAAAAAATAGATACGTCGGCTTTGAATATGATGTATATTGAATTAAATGATTTAAAGGAATATAGTGATGCGATAGAAGAAAATCAAATCGTACAAATTTCTAAAGGTAAAGTCTTACTTTATGAACAAACCGATGAAACTGGTAAAACTTTTATCATAGCAGAAAAAGATCAATTAACAAGTTTAACTTACAATACTATCTTATCGGTTGTTGAACTTCTTTATCCTGATGAAATAAACAGTTTTAAAACTAGTTATCCAGCTATCGAATCGATCGCTTTTGATCGCTATTTGATTACTGTCGATCCTATTTTAAGCAATGATTTGAACTTAACAGAATATCAAAATGAATATAAATTTATCAAAATTAGAATTAACGATAATTTACAAAATCCTAGTTAAGCTAGGATTTTAGTATAATATTAAGGAGAATAATATGAAAATTACAATTTTAGGTGCTGGTGCCTATGCTTTAGCATTAGCAAGTATGATTAAAGAAAATAAACACGAAATTACAATCTGGACTAAATTACAAACAGAACTAGAAGAATTAGAAATAAACCATACTAACAATCGCGCTTTGCCAGGTTATATTATGCCTAGTGATATCAAATACACTATGGATTTAAAAAAAGCTGTCAGTGATAGTGAATTGATTATTTTTGCTATTCCAACCGATTTTATCGACGATGTAGCTAAAGATTTAAGTAATTACTATACCCATCAACACATCTGTATTGCTAGCAAAGGTATCGAACAAGACACTTGCCTTTTTGCTGATGATGTTATCAATAAATATATCAAAACTGATAAAATGGCTGTTATTTCAGGTCCAAGTTTTGCTAGCGATATTATCAAAAAAGTACCTATCGGTTTATCTTTGGCTACTAAAAATAACGAAACTGCTTCAATAGTAATCAATGCTCTACAAAATAAATATTTAAAATTAAGAATGACTGACGATATTGTTGGAATTGAGATATGTGGATCAATTAAAAATGTAATTGCCATTGCTTCAGGAATAATTGTCGGTATGGGACTGCCCGAATCAACTCAAGCGATGTTTATAACTGAATCACTACACGATATTAAAGAATTGATTAAAGCTTTAGGGGGAAATAAGACTACTATTTTATCGTTTGCTGGTTTTGGTGATTTATTGTTGACAGCAACTAGCATTAAAAGTCGTAATTTTAAGTTAGGCAAAATGATTGGTGAAAAACAATCTAAAGATCTAATTACAGATTATATAAACAATACTACTATCGAAGGTTTATATACTCTAAAGTCTATTTATAAGTTATTACATAATAAGAAGGTAGACATCCCTATTATAGATTTGATTTATGATATTATATTTAAAGATAAAGATCCAGAAGAAATTAAAGATTTTTTGATAAAAAAATGAAAGATAGAGCAATTCTATCTTTTTTCATTGAATTTTTTAGTTACAGTTTGTAATACGATTAAAGCTAATTTATTTGTACTTTTAAATGTATAAATTTTGATTTTAATTCTTTATAATTTTGAATTACCTGTGTTAGTAATTTTTAATAAATGCATATATCATCCAGTCTAAAAAAAACAATATCATATTAAGATACTGCTTTCATTTTTCATAATTAATATTTCATACTTCCTAATTAAATACTATAAAAATTATGTTTTTTGTTCTATTATATATAGCATATTATTTTTTTTATGAAAGAAAATTATAATATAATTTGTTTCATTTTTCTCTTTATAAAAATATTGATATTCTTCTTTAAAGTCAATTATAAATTCATTAGAAACATCTATTTTATCAATGATATCTAAAGCTTTTTCTTCAAATTCTTCATTTTTACCTGAAATCCAGTTTATATTTGATAGTTTAGCAATTTTTTTCTCATTGTTATATTTTAAAACAGTGTAATACCAACCATCACCAAACATTCTAATATCATCTTCATCAAAACAATCTTTATAATAGATTAATTCATCCTCCATTGGAATATTCACTTCCCAACTTATATTAATTTCAAATATATGACTTCTAAACAATTTAAAACATATTAAAAAAATAGATAATATTATAACTAAAATTATTACTGTTAAATATACTTTTTTCATTATTTTACCTCACAAATTAAGAACATGGATCATATTAAAAAACTACATAAACATCATGCACTATTCTATACATTATAGATCCTTGTAAATCACTATTTTAAATATATTCGGTATCAACGTCAAGCATAAATTTACTAACTTTTCTTAAATAAAGAATCTTCTTTAATTAGCTACTCTTGAAGCCAAACTATATATTACAATTATACCATTTGACCAAAATAATACAATAATATTTTAGTTCTAATTTTGGATCATTCTTTCATTACTATAACCATCATTTCCACTACAAGATGTATAATACTTAAATTATATTGTTATAACTCGTATTCTTCACATAATATCTTTCACAAACAAAATAACCCACTTAAATAAAAAAACGCATAAATAAGATTATGCGCATAAAAATTCAAAACAAATATACTATTTTAGTGTTTTTTCATATAGTCATTAAATTTTTTAAAATCTTTAGTTTCAAGTTCAGTTTTAGCTAAATCTTCAAACAATTTCTTTTGATCACGTGAAAGTTTCTCAGGAATGATAACCTTTAAAATAACATACATATCACCCTTATGATAACTATGAACATCTTCAATTCCTTTACCTTTCAATCTTAATTTATCACCTGTATTACTACCTGGTTCGATCGTCAACTTGACATTTCCAGTCAAAGTAGGAATCTCTTTTTTACAACCTAAAGCAGCTTCAGCTATTGTAAGTGGTACCTCTAAATAAATATCATTTTCTTCTCTTTGAAATAAAGGATGAGGAGATACTCTATATTCTAAATAAAGATCGCCACTACCATATTGTCCATATTCACCATACCCAGACACTCTTTGCTGATTACCATTATCAACCCCAGCAGGAACTTTAACTTCTATATCCTTATTTACCCTTACCTTACCTGTTCCAGAACATTTACTACAACTTCTTTTATAAGTTCTTCCCTTACCAGAACATTTTGGACAAGTAGTTTTAGTCATAAAAGCGCCAAATAAAGTCCTTTGTTCAGCAGTTACTGTACCTGTTCCATGGCAATTAGAACAAACTTCCTCATCAAAACCACCTTTACCATGACAAGAATCACATTCATCATAAGTATCCAAATTAATAGTCTTCTTAGTTCCAAAAACAGCTTCCTCAAACGTTAAATCGACTCGCATCACACGATCTCGACCACGAGATTTTGTTCTGCTATTTCCACCAAAGTTAAAACCAAAACCTGATCCAAATATTTCGCTAAAAATATCAGAAAAATCAAAACCAGAGAAATCATAACCACCACTACCATTGTTCTGGAACGCTGCATGGCCATATTGATCATATTGTTTTCGTTTATTTTCATCTGATAAAACTGCATATGCTTCTTGACATTCTTTAAATTTTTCAGCAGCATTTTCCTCTTTTGAAACATCGGGGTGATATTTCTTGGCTAGTTTACGAAACGCTGATTTTATTTCATCCTGGGTAGCTGTTTTTGAAACACCTAACACCTCATAATAATCTTTTTTCATACTTCACCTTCTTTATATTAATGTTTTAAACTGTTCAATAAAATTATCAAACATATTAATAGCACTTTCCACAACTTCCCGTTTAGTAACATCGATACCCGCAATTTTAAGTAAATTGATTGGATAATCACTACCACCACTACTTAAAAACTTAAGATAATTTTGTAATGCATTCTCTTTTTTATTCAATATGCCTTCGACTATATAACAGGCACAAGATAAACCAATCGAATATTTATATACATAAAAATTATAATAGAAATGAGGTATTCTTTCCCATTCGTATTTAATTAAATCATCAACGATAACATGAGGACCAAAATATTTTAAATTCAATTTATAATATTCATTACATAACAACTCATTAGTTAATACTTCACCATTTTCGACTTTTGAATGCATATCTCTTTCAAATTCAGCAAACATTGTTTGACGATACAAAGTTGCTTTAAATAGATCCATCAAATTACTTAAAATATATTTTTTTTCTTCTTTATCATTCGTATTATTTAACAAATAATAATTAAGTAACAATTCGTTTACAGTCGACGCTACTTCAGCTACAAATATCGTATAATGTGAATACTGATAAGGATTATTTAAACAAGAATAATAAGTATGCATTGAATGACCTAATTCATGAGCTAAAGTAGAGACATCATTTAAAGTATTTTCATAATTCAATAAAACATAAGGTTTAGTGTCATAAAAACCACTTGAATAAGCTCCACTTCTTTTACCGACATTATTATAAACATCGATCCATCTTTCAGAAAAAGCTTTATTTAAATTGTTTATATAATCTTCACCTAACACATTTAAAGCTTTTAACACTAATTCTTTACCTTCTTCAAAAGGATATTCTTTACTATTTTGATTAACTAAATCGACATATTGATCATATAGATGAAACTCATCTACCTTTAAAAATTGTTTCTTTAAATCAAAATACTTATAAATAACATCTAAATGTTGGGATACAGTATCGATCAAATTATTGTATACTTTAATACTGACATTATCATCAAACAATGAAGCTTCTAAACTAGAGCGGTAATTCTTTAATTTAGCTAAGGTTGTCAACATATCGACATTACCTGCAAAAGTTGAACTAATCGTATTTTTAAATTCACCATATTTTCCCAACATCTGTTCGAAAGCTTTTTTTCTAACTTCACGTTTTTTAGACTGTAAAAAGACACGATAATTACTTCCAGTCAATTCAACTTCATGGCCTGATTCATCGGTAATCATACCAAATTTTATATCGGCATCAGTCAACATGTCAAAAGTTTCAGATGGATTGCCAAAAACTTTACTTAAAGATGACAAAATCTTTTCAGAATCATTGTTTAAAATATGTTTTTTAAAACGATAGATATTTTCTAAAACAAATTTATATTTTTTTAATTTAGGTTCTTGTTTATAAAATGTTTTAATTAAATTATAATCGACACTCATTAATTCTGGATTAGCATAAGCGTCTAATTCTTCATATTTATTCATTAAATTCTTTATTTTACCTAACATTTCTTGATACTTAGAATTAGTCGTATCCTGATCATGCTTTAAATTAGCATAATAATATAATTTATACATTTTTCTTTCTAATAAACAAGATAATTCAAGATAATCTAATAAGTTTTTAGCATTATCAACTAATTTTCCTTTAAACTGTACTATTTGTTTAATTTCTTTATTAAGTTTATTAAAATCTATTTGCCAAGTATTATCATTTTTATAAATATAACTTAAATCCCATGTATATTTTTCCTCTATTTCTTCACGTTTACGTTGTGGTTTTGCCATATTTTCTCCTTTACACTAGAAAGTTCTAGTTAATCTAGAACTTCCTTATTTTTCCTCAAATTCAGCATCTTGAACATCAGATTTAGTATCATCAGTATTATTTTCTTCTTGCGCTTTTTTAGCTGCTTCTTCATAAACTTTAGTAGCAAATGCCATAGCTGTTTCATTTAGTTTTTCTTTTTTAGTTTTGATATCTTCCATATCATTTTTCTCTAATGCATCTTTTAAAGCTTTAATTTCTTCTTCAGCTTTTTCTTTATCCTTAGAATCTACTTTATCTCCTAAATCTTTAATTGATTTTTCAGTCATAAAGATCAATTGTTCTGCTTCGTTTTTAAGATCAGCTTCTTCTTTACGTTTACTATCAGCTTCACGGTTAGCTTCAGCTTCTTTAACCATCTTATCGATTTCATCATCAGATAAATTAGTACTTGCTGTAATAGTGATAGCTTGTTCTTTGTTAGTTCCTAAATCTTTAGCTTTAACGTTAACTATACCATTAGCATCGATATCAAATGTAACTTGAATTTGTGGTACTCCTCTTGGAGCCGCAGGAATTCCTGTTAATTGGAAACGACCTAAAGTCTTGTTGTCGTTAGCCATACTTCTTTCACCTTGTAAGATGTGAATGTCAACAGCTGGTTGATTATCAGCAGCAGTTGAGAATATTTCAGATTTACTTGTTGGAATAGTTGTATTTCTTGGAATTAATACGGTACATACCCCACCTAATGTTTCAATACCAAGTGATAATGGCGTAACATCTAATAAGACGATATCGTTAACATCACCGGTTAAAACACCACCTTGAATAGCAGCACCCATAGCAACTACCTCATCAGGATTTACGCCTTTAGATGGCTCTTTACCAATTTCATTTTTAATTAATTCTTGAACTTTTGGAATACGAGTTGAACCACCAACTAAGATAACTTTATCGATATCATTTTTAGATAATTTAGCATCTTTTAAAGCTTTTCTAACTGGTTCAAGTGTACTTTCAAATAGATCATGACATAATTCTTCAAATTTAGCTCTTGTTAAACTTGTTTCTAAATGTAATGGTCCATCTTCACCTTGTGATAAGAATGGTAAGCTAATTTGAGTTGTAGTAACTCCAGATAAATCCTTTTTAGCTTTTTCAGAGGCATCTTTAATTCTTTGCATAGCCATTTTATCTTTAGATAGATCAATTTTGTTTTCTTTTTTGAATTGTTCAACTAAATAATCCATGATACGTTTATCAAAATCATCGCCACCTAGTTCATTGTTACCACTAGTTGATTTAACTTCAAATACACCATCACCTAATTCAAGGATAGATACATCGAAAGTACCACCACCTAAGTCATAAACTAAAACTGTTTGATTTTCTTCTTGTTTATCTAGTCCATAAGCTAAAGCAGCAGCAGTAGGTTCGTTGATAATTCTTTCAACTTCTAATCCTGCAATTTTACCAGCATCTTTAGTTGCTTGTCTTTGAGCATCGTTAAAATAAGCTGGAACTGTAATAACCGCTTTGGTTACTTTTTCACCCAAATAAGCTTCAGCTGTTTTCTTTAAATCTCCTAAAATCATAGCAGAAATTTCTTGTGGTGTATATTTTTTATCGTTTGCTTCAACTTTTTTGTCAGTACCCATCAATCTTTTGATTGAATAGATAGTATCTTTATTAGTTATCATTTGTCTTTTTGCTGCTCCACCAACGATAATTTCACCGTTTTTAAAAGCAACAACTGAAGGAGTAGTTCTTTCACCTTCTGGGTTAGCGATAACTTTAGCTTCCCCACCTTCAAATACTGCGACACAACTATTAGTTGTACCTAAGTCAATACCTATAATTTTACTCATATATAATCACCTTTCCTTATTCACTAACTTTAACCATTGCTGGTCTTATAACCTTTCCTTTTAAAATATAACCTTTTTGTAATACTTCAAGTACCATACCAGTTTCAACACCATCTCTTTTTTCTGTCATAATAGCTTCGTGGTATACTGGATCAAAAGGTTTGTTATTACCATCAATTTCTACCACACCATAATTCTTTAAGATATTTACTAAATTACAATAAATCATCTTAAAACCAGATAAGAATTTTGAAACTTCATCTTCTAAGTTAGCATCATCCATGCTGATTGCTCTTTCAAAATTATCTAAAATTGGTAATGTTTCTTTAATTAAATCCTCATTACAAAATTTTAGTAATCTTACTTGTTCATCTTCTAATCTTTTGCGGTAATTAATAAATTCCGCTTTACTTCTTAAAAGTTCGTCTTCTAATTCTTTAATTCTCTTTTCATGGGGTGGTTCATGATGTTCATGGCATTTGCAGCCATCTTCATTGTGCTCATGACATTTGCAGCCATCTTCATTATGTTCGTGACACTTACATTCGTCTTCATTATGTTCATGACATTTACATTCATCTTCATTATGTTCGTGACATTTACATTCATTTTCGTGATGTTTATCTTTTAAATGAACACGAGATTTTTCTTCATGTTTCTTTTCTTTTTCCATTTAATTACCTTCTTTCTTTAATATTTTCTTTAATATATTCTAACAATGTAATAACACGGTCATATTCCATTCTCTTAGGACCTATTAAAGCGATCGTTCCTTCTTCACCGTCAGCATCATATTTCATTTTAACGATCGTTACATCATCATCAAAATCTGTCTCACTACCAATATATATATTGATACCATTATCATTTTCTTCGATTTTGTCGACTATCTCTTTATCTTCAAACTTACTGATAATTTCTCTTATCTTATCAGTACTATTAAACTCAGGTTGCATCAATATATTTTTTCTTCCTGTCATCGTTACATTTGCATCCTTGGAAAAATCACTGAAAGCAGTATAAAAAGCATTGTACAATACCTCATGTTGTTTAACGTACATTGCAATAACTGGCTTTACTTCATATTCCAAAACTGTACCAACCTCATTTAATTTTGTACCAATAATCATCTTATTAATCAAATCAACTGTTTGTTTAATATCATCGATCGATACATTTTCTTCGATCGTCAAATTCTTATGTTCGACATGGCCCTTATCTGTTATAACTATTGCAATTAAATTATGCTCATTAATAGGGACAACTTCAACTTTACTGACACAATTTTCCTTAGATGATTTACCTAAAACAATCGCAGTTAGATGAGTCATTTCCGAAACTATTTCCATACTTTTAGTAATATAATCGTCTAGCACTAAAGCTGAATTATGAAATATAGTTTGTAGTTTGAGCATATCATCACCGGTTAATTTTTTGGGTTCCATAATATGATCAACATAATAACGGTATCCTTTTTCACTTGGAACACGTCCTGATGAAATATGGGTTTTTTCTAAAAGACCGTTATCTTCTAAAAAACTCATCTCATTTCTTATTGTTGCACTAGAACAATTCAATATATTACAAATGGCTTTAGAACTGACTGGTCTAGCTGTTTTGATATAATCTTCAACGATTAACTTTAATAGTTTTGTCTGTCTTTCGTTAAGCATTGTTCACCACCTTTAGCAGTCGTCTTTTCTAACTGCTACTCTCATTATACTATTATATGTTAGCATTGTCAATATATGAGTGCTAAAAAGTTAAATTTAAAAAAAGATATCATCAGATATCTTTAATTTTCTTTATTCTTCAATTTGGTAAGTGTGCTTTGAATGGTATTTTTATCTATGTTTGGAACCTGATACCAACCGCATTGCATCATTTTATCATATAATGAATGTTGCATTTTTAATGTTTCATCTAAACCATTTTTCAAAGCTTGATGCACTTGTTCATTAGAAGCTTCTAAAGACCCATGGACATAAACTTCCATATTACCTTTAAGCAACAACAACATATTTTCCATTAGAATTTGATCATTCATTAACTTCACCCTCCAATAAATTCATTAGATTCATTCTTATATTATTATGAATATCTAATTGACAACTTATAAAGTTTTTAAGATCCACATTTTGTAATAAATTAATAGTTTCAGTCGCAATTTTAACTAAATTTTGCTCATGACCGATTGCATCTTCGACATATAATAATTCTTTCTGAGTCATTTTTTTCCTCCTTTATTACTATTATGGATCATTTTGGTTTAGTTAAACAAAAAATTAATTAATATTTTAAAAAAATCTCATAATAATATTGGTGAATAATATGACATATATAATTATTTTTATTTTAAAAATTTTAGAAAATGCATTAGGTACATTAAGACTTATTATCGTTTCTAATGGCAAAAAATTAGAGGGAGCTATTCTTAATTTTTTACTTGCAATCGTATGGGTTATCTCTACTAGTATGGTCGTTATTAATAACGATATTTTAAAAATTTTAGTATTTGCTCTTGGTTCTTTAATCGGCAGTTATATAGGAAGTTTAATCGAAGAAAAAATAGCTTTAGGTAACAATATGCTATTGGTTGTAAGTAAAAAATTTGAACAAATTAAAAATAATATCGTCGATTATGATAGTTATGTCATCAATAAAAATATTTTAATTATTATGGTTTCTAGGAAAAAAAGAAAATCAGTTATCGATGTGGTTTTAAAAATCGATAACAATGCTAAGATTTTTTCAGAATCAATTAAACAATTAGTCTTTAAATAAATAAGGATTATCCGTTATAATATTATAGTCTTCTAAATCATCTTTTTTTTCATTAATTGCCCATAAAAAAGTTTCTTTTTTATTATAAATTTTACGATATTTATATGTCAAAATATTAAAATTAAAATGGTTGTATAACCGTTTAGTATTTATACCATAACCAATTATTAAACCGCAGTTATGATATTTTGTACTAAAATATTTGATCAGTTTATAATTGAAGCTAGTAATATAAATATTTAATTGATACTTTTTAATAATATGATAAACTTTGTCGACAAAATTTACAAAATCATCACTTTCTTCTTTTAATTCAATTAAAATTTTTTTATTACTATTGATATTATCTAGCAATTCTTCTAAAGTACATATTGTACTAGGATTTTCTTTGGTTCCAAAATTATATTTTAATAATTTTTTATATTTTAATTTTTTAACTAAACCACTACCATTGCTAACTAAATTGATGAT
This sequence comes from uncultured Bacilli bacterium, assembly GCA_958413985.1. Taxonomy (GTDB): domain Bacteria; phylum Bacillota_I; class Bacilli_A; order RF39; family UBA660; genus Faecisoma. The sequence goes on along the minus strand of CATYVZ010000009.1, from coordinate 1,280 downwards.
CGGATCGTGAATTATAACTATTTTTTTATCTTTGGTTATTCTAACATCAAATTCAATACCAGCAATAAAATCTAAATTTAAAGCTGTAAGTAAAGCTTGTTTCGTATTAGGTCTATAATTACTTACATTGCTTCCTCGATGTGATATTATCTGCATAACTTCACCTAATACAATATATTCAAATTATTTTATATTTGTAAGATATTTTTGATATTTATAACTGTTGCCAATTTCTAAATAAGAATTAAAACATAATCTAGTTATATTTATTTTCTCATTTAAGTTTAATCTACACATCTTCTTCTTTGATATCTAATTTCTTTCTAAACTATTCATAAAATCCCTTATAAAAAGCTGTTATTTAAATAACAGCTTACAGACTCTTTATTACATTTTTTTTTTACAACTTATAATTTATTTTATCGTTTCCATTCTAGGTTGTCCTCATTTTCATTCGGAGCAACTCTTTCGAATGGAAACGTTCGGTTAGCCTATTCGGAAAGCTGGGGCCACCCCAATAGGAAGAGTAGCATAGGTGTAGACCCAATCGCCAAAGTCATGGACATAGTAGAAATGCTCACTAGTACCAGAATAGGCCGAGCGCAACCACCAAGAATCTGCACTTCCTTCATACATCTTTATTGCTCCACTATAATTTTCAGTGGTAACATTATTGGTGTTATAGTAATCTAATTGTCTTGTTTCTTCTTGAACTGTATCATAAGATATATTTGAACCATAAACTTCTTTAACAGTCAATAAATATAATTTATCTGTTGAAATAAAATTGGAACTATCACTTTGACCATGACCTGATACTGTATAAGTATCGATTATTGCATTTCTTAAATCACTTGGTAATGCATTATAGACAGTGTCATTGACAGAACTATATATCTCACTTGCTGGCCATCCTCCTTTAGTAGTAGAAGTTGAATTCATGTTATAGTAACCTATAATATCAACAAATTCTACTACAAAGCCACACGCTGTTTGTGAAAACCCTTCACTACTACATTCTTCTGGAGTTGACATATTTGCTATTCTTACTGTAAAAGTTTGTTCACTATCATTAGCATTTAATGTCACTTCTTTGGTATCTCCTACATTATATACTTCTGAAGCTTTTCCAGTTCTTACCATCTCTACAATAGTCTCCCATGAATCTTCGGCAAATGATACTGATAATTTTGAACATTCTTCATCATCCATAACAAAACCACTTCCACATAATGTATATTCATGATTATTACTCTCTATTTTTAAACTAGTTAATTTAT
>CATYVZ010000008.1 GCA_958413985.1 uncultured Bacilli bacterium | reverse complement strand
AAATGGCGGAGAAAGAGGGATTCGAACCCCCGCGCCGTTTCCGACCTCCCGGTTTTCAAGACCGGTCCCTTCAGCCAGACTTGGGTATTTCTCCATATTTTCACTGGAACATGTTGATTATACCATAACGGAAAAGCAAAAGTCAACCCTTAAATAAACAATTTTATTTTATTATATGTTGTTGTTTTTGTTCTATGATATATTAGACAACAAAAACTCAAACTAATTTAATTTACAATATCAGTTTGAGCTTTATTGACATTTAACTATTAAAATTCAACATATTGCTGAGTATTATATAAAACATCATCAATTTTGATATATATGTTATATTTACCTTCTAAACCTTCGCTATTAATATATTTATTGGTATTAATTCCAAATTCATTTTCTTCCTCATTAAATATATCGACACACAAAGCCGTATAAGGTTTTTTACTAATTCGCCATTCGTAACTTCTAGCTGATAAAAATCTATATAAAACCACCTCGACATTAGTACCTTTTTGAAAAGTACCATTGATAACTAAACGATCTTCTTCCATACTGATTTTAATATCATGGCTATTATACTCATCATCTATCTTCTTAGCATTTAAAACAAGGGCAATACTATCTTCACTTTCAGTTTGTCCTAAACTTCCCAATCGTTTGGCTTGACCAAGCTCTAATTGGGAAGAAGAAACATATAAATCCATCTTTTCAACACGATAATTATTAGTTGGCAATTCTATCTCAAAAATAATTTCATCGTTTAATAATTCTGTCGTTATACTTTTTAACTCATCAGCTCCCGCTAATCCGGCTGGTTGATTTAATACTTGACCATCTTTATATGCAATACCACCAGAATGAACAATATAATGATTTTGATCTAGATAATCAACATCAGATATATAAGGAGAATAATATGCACTTCCTCTTTCTTTTCCATATTGCCATACTTGTTCGATCGTCATGTTTTCAGTATCTATTTTATACATGACACCCCTTGTATAACTTTCACTAGCAGGAACATACTCCTCTTTTATTTTTGATTTATTGTTACCATTATCTAGAATAAAGACATAACCTTCCGGTGTTATCATGGCAGCATGTTGACTCCACTGCCACTCAAAATCAGTCCCTATGGGTGTAAAGAAATATTTTTGATATTCTTCACTCCAATTAGTAGAATCACCAATTATCCAATTTAACTTTCCAGTATCATAATCGATATTGATAACAGCATCTTGGTGACGACCCGATAAAGTTATCGAATTAGTATTTTTATCATACCAAACTGAATTGTTATGAAACCAATCATATTCGATCCAATTTTCACTTTTACCATCATTCATATTTAAAATGTTTTTCAAATCAAATCTCTTAACAATGTCACCAGTAGTACGATCAATTTCCACAACATAATCTTCAACTGTACCACTTTCATTGTTGAAATCATCACTTGCTATTAACAAATTACCGTTTTCCATTTCAAAATAATCGTGGTGGTAACCACCTTCAAGGCTATATTCAACATATATTTTCCCTAATAGATCCATTTCATATAGACCAGTCATATAATATGGTGGATTAACCAATCGTTCAGTACTAACTAATAGATGACCATTTTCTAGGCGATTAATTTCCCATAAAGCATAATTAGTTAAATACCATCTAACATCACCATTTATATCATAAGCACAAGTATATCCTGAACTAGATGGCGTAAAGAAATATAATTGATTATCAAGACTTTCTTTATCTGCGATAACTCTAGTCGGTAAAATGAAGTTATCAGGTAACTTATCTGTCTTTATATTGATCACCTTGCTAATAGTTTCACCATTGATCTCATATTCGATAATAACTTCATTATTATAATCTGCATATAAACCATAGATCGATAAGTAATGTTCTTTCCCAGAAGAAAAAGTGTGCGTAAATGTCGTATTTTTATCCTTACCTACGATCGTAACCTTAGGACTAACTTCCAAATCTGTTTCAAACATTACTAAAGCCGTTAACGGTGAATTTTCATATGGATTTAAAATAACATGGGGATGCTCAAGTGTATATCCAGTCGCTTTAAAATCTTTTTCTTTTTTACTTTGACTAGTTATCAAACTATCGATTGATATAATTTCTTGAGTTGTTTGATTTCTTCCATATAAAGATAAAATAACGCAACTTAAAATAACCAAAATTGCAATTATTATCCCTACCCAAAACCCCTTATTCCTTTTTTTCGCCATAATATTCCTCCTTGATATTAATTTTAAATCTATTTTAGAACAAAAGTCAAAATAATTTTTGACATTCTATAAAGGTTTATTTCCTAAAGTTTTTTCTTTAAAGACCAAATCCTAATAGGCGCTACTCTATTTTTTAGTTAGGTCATAATTATAGGCAAATCTTATATATCTATTATCAGATAAATTAAAATCTCTTGTTGTTTACTAAAAATTTATAAATAACCATCATCTTAAATATTTATTATATCACACAAATATTTGTTTGTAAATAGTTTTTTTATCGAACTTCATATATAAAAAATATTATTAACTAATTTATCATCAAATTCTTAATCATACTTTAAATAAAATACGTTATTTAATTTCACAACAAAAAAAGTCAATAATGACTTTTAAAATTTAGTTTTCTTAGCATAAGAATTAGCTAATTTCATAACTATCTGTGGCTTTTCTTGTTCACTTGTAATCTGATTATAAATGTTTTGACTCATGTATTTATAGTGGTATTCCTCAAGTAATTCTCTTTGATAATTTGTCATTTGATCAATACTAAATTCTTCAGTTAAAACTTCCTTGATAAGATTTATACTTTCTATACTTAAATTAGCAAACAAATCATCAAATATACTATCATTTATCTCGTCTCCACCTAGTAAATTCAAAGCAGTTTGTGGATTTCTTAGATTAGGTAGTGCTGATTTATCTTTAGCAATAATAGCAAATATCAACAATAGTTTTGTATATTTATTAATATTTTTTAAATAGTTGGAACTAAATTCAACCGGATCAATATTTTCTTTTTTTAAATATGTTGTTAGTTCCTCTTTACTGACGATACTTCCTAAATCTTTTACATTCTCATATCCAATATTAGCAAATGTTATTACTACTGGCAACACTTCGTTTAAAAGGTTCACAATCTTATCATTTGAACGATTTAAATTTTTGGTTTTCATTTTTTCTTTTATATTAAAAAGTTTTAAAACTAAATTAAGAGCAAGAATCGAATTGGTTTTATATTTTCTTTCTAATATATCATATTTACTTCCATTATTCACTTATTTATCTCCTTATTTCAAATTGACAGCCCATATTCTAACACAATAATTATCATTTGTCAAATTAAATCAAGTGCATAATAAAACTCAAACCATTGAATTAATTTCAAAAGTTTGAGCTTTCTATCAAAGTGGTGCCTAAGGCCGGACTTGAACCGGCACGGAATTTGACTTCCGCAGGATTTTAAGTCCTGTGCGTCTACCAATTTCGCCACTCAGGCATGACCCATCAAACAATGACAAGAATAATTATACAACATTATCATTAATTTGACAAGTACTTTTTTATATAAAATTAATTTTACATTTAGCTAATTGTTTTAATCGTTTGATCGTAACCCGATTTTGACTATTTTCGAAAAGCCAAGTGTATGCTGCCTCCCAAATAGCTACCCAACCAATTACCAGTATAACTTCTGAAATAACTTTTGTATTACCGATATCTTTAAAATAAGATAAATAAATTAAGATTACACCAACAAAGAAAATAATTACCTTTTTTAAATTAGAATGTCTTAAAATTAACATATATTCTTCCAAATCACTTTTATAATTTTCGTGAACCATTTTTACAAACTCTTCTTTTTCTTTAGAAGAAATTTTAAAATTAACTTTAACATTCAAAGTAATTCGATTAGCCAACGATTTACCTCGACACTCATCTAAAATATAATTGCTTAAATTATTTGATAATTTATTTTCATTAAACTGATTAATATAGTCATCCTTTTCATCAAAACTAATTTCAATTACCGTTTCTTTATTCATTCAATACTCCTTGAAAATTATATTTCTAAATCATCCAAGAAATCATCGATCGTCAACATTTTTGAATCGATTTCATCTAAGGAAATATCGATAATTTCTTCCTCAAATTCTTCCTTTTTTTCTTTGCTTTGTTTAACTAATTCTATTTCTTCAAAGCAATCTTGAATACCGGTTTTTGCGATAACTGTACCAGTTGAATAGCGATCAACGATCGGTAATTCCGTTACTTTTAAATATGATATATCTGATGTTAAAACACCAATTTTCTTAACATTGATAAATGTCTTTAAAATTCGATAAGGATTTGTTTTAACATCTCTTACTAATAAAACTCCTTTTCTAGCTCTAGTTAAAAGTTCAAATTCTTTTAATTTTACTCTTTTTCCTGTGCCATTAGCAGTTATAATAGTAATATAATCACCTTCGTCAAACAACAACGCACTAACAACTTCGTCATCTTTCAAATTTATCGCTTTTACACCACTAGCTTTAATACCAACGATAGATATTTCTTCAGTCTTATAACGTAATCCATAACCATTTTTAGTAGTAATAAATACTTCTTGACCTTGATTATCTGTCACATCGATAATTTTATCGTTTTGTTTTAATTTCATACAGGTCATCGGCTTTGAATAGCGTGTAACCTTAAACTCATCTAATTTAGTTCTTTTCACAAGGCCATCTTTACTAAATAAAGTAATATATAGTGGCTTACTAAAATCATCGACAGGAATAGCTTTAATAATATTTTCTTCACTACTGATCTTAATAATGTTGCTGATATGTTTACCTAATTCTTTCCATTTTAAATCAGGAATCTCATAGACCGGAACATATAAATAATTACCTAAATCAGTAAATAATAATAATGTATCTAAAGTATTCATCTGATATAAACCGATTAAATAATCCTTTTCTTTAACCAATGTTTCTTCGTCGTTAGCTTTAAAACTTCTTAAAGATACTCTTTTAACATACCCTTGTTTTGTGACAACGACAACACAATCTTCTTTAGCAATCATCGAAGTGGTATCGATTTTTATTTCATTTACTTCAGCTTCAATCGCAGTTTTTCTAGGCACTGCATACTCTTTTTTTATGTTTCGAAGTTCATCTTTCATTACATTTTTCAATTTATTTTCATCGTTTAAAATACCTTCTAAAAACTCGATCATTAGTTTTAAATTGTCTTTTCTTTCTAATAATTCAGTAACATCTGTATTAGTCAATTTGTATAGTTGTAACATGACAATCGCTTCTGCTTGTTTTTCGGTAAATTGGAATTCTTTAACTAAATTCTCTTTAGCATCCATTTTATTTTTGGAAGATCTGATAGTTTTAATGACGGCATCTAAAATTGATAAAGCCTTGATCAAACCTTCGACAATATGCATTTCTGCTTTAGCATGTTCTAAATCAAAGTTAGTTCTTTTTAGAATAACTTCTTTTTGATGAGCGATATAAGCATCTAAAATCGGCATAATTCCTAAAGTCATTGGTCGATTATTAACTATTGCAACCATGTTGTAATTATACGCTATTTGCATATCAGTATTTTTAAGCAAATAATTGACAATCAATTCACTATTAGCATCTTTTTTTAAGTCGATAACGATAGTAGCTGGATTTTCTAAATCTGATTCATCTCTAACTTCAACTATACCATCAACTTTTTTATCGATTCTTATTTCATCTATTTTTCTTACTAAATTAGCTTTATTTACATCAAAAGGAATCTCGTTGATAATTATTTGAGTTTTACCCTTGTTATTGACAACTTCGTACTTTGACTTAACAATAACTTTACCACGCCCAGTTGTAAAGGCATCGATTATTCCTTGTTTACCACAAGCAATACCGCCAGTAGAAAAATCAGGACCTTTGACAATATCTAAAATCGTATCTAAATGACAGTTGGGACTATCGATTCTTTTGATTGTAGCATCGATTATTTCACCCAAATTATGAGGAGGTATATTAGTGGCATATCCCGCACTTATTCCATTAGATCCATTAACTAAAAGATTAGGGAACTTAGCAGGTAAAACCGTTGGTTCGAATAAAGTGTCATCATAATTATATGTCATGATGACTGTATCTTTATTAATATCTTTCAATAACTCATTACTTATCTTTGATAGTCTTGCTTCAGTATAACGATAAGCTGCTGGACTATCTCCATCCATAGAACCATTATTTCCATGCATGTCTATATATGGTGTGTTTTGCTTCCACCATTGACTCATTCTAACCATCGCTTCATAAATTGATGAATCGCCATGTGGGTGATAGTGTCCCATGACATCACCGACAGTTTTAGCTGATTTACGATATGGTTTATCATAGGTATTTTTTTCTTGATACATCGTATATAGAATTCTTCTTTGGACCGGTTTTAAGCCATCTCTTACATCAGGTAAAGCGCGATCTTGAATAATTGTTTTAGAATATCTACCAAATCTTTCACCCATGATATCTTCTAATGAATAATCATATATTTTTTTTAAAACATCTTGCATAACTTCACCTACCTAATATCCTTTTAAAAATAGTTTTCAGCGATTTGAAAAATATTTCGATGTCTAAGGCTAAACTTAAATTATCATAATAATCAATATCACATTTTAAAGTGGCTGAATAGCTTAGTTTCCTTCCATCATAGACTTGTGACAAACTAATTAATCCTGGTTTTACCATATATCTTTTAGGACTTATTTCACCCTCTGGTAACTTCTCACCACAAATAAAAGCTCTAGGTCCAATTAAAGACATATCGCCTTTTAAAATATTAAAAAGTTGCGGTAACTCATTTAAACCAGTATTATCGATAAATTTACTTAATTTATTATAATGACTGTTACCGTCTTCGTCGTATATTCTAGTTCTTATTTTATACATATAAAATGGTTTTTTATTTTTGCCTTCTCTTGGTATCCTGATATCGATTAAAGGAAAGCCAAGATTAAATAACGTTATGAGTAAAACAATTAACATTAATGGTAACGTTAAAATAATAAATATTAGTGATAAAACTATATCTAATATCCTTTTTAAAGTTAAATAATTCATTTGCGATAATCATCCTGTAAAGAAAAATCAACATTTTCTTCGATCCATTCTTTTCGTGGCTCGACTTTATCTCCCATTAATATGTTTACTCTTTTTTCAGCTAAAGCAACATCTGTTATGTTGACTTTAACTAGACTTCTCGTTTCTGGATTCATCGTCGTTATCCAAAGTTGTTCCGCATTCATTTCTCCTAATCCTTTGTATCGTTGCGTTTCTAATTTTATTTTACTTTTTTCTAATATTTCTTTACGTTGTTCATCAGTCCATGCATAATAAGTTGTCTTACCATTAAACAATTTATATAAAGGAGGCATTGCAATATATAATTTACCATTTTCTATTAAAGGTTTCATATATCGATAAAAAAACGTTAGTAATAAAACTTGGATGTGAGCTCCATCATCATCCGCATCGGTCATGATGATAATTTTATCGTAATTACAATCTTTAATATCAAAATCACTACCTACTCCTGCACCAACTGTATGAATAATCGTATTGATTTCTTCGTTTTTAAGAATTTCTTCTAATCTCGTTTTTTCACAGTTTAAAACTTTTCCTCGTAGCGGTAAAATAGCTTGAAATTTACGATCTCGTCCTTGTTTAGCTGATCCACCAGCTGATTCACCCTCGACTAAAAATAACTCGTTTTTGTTAGGATTTTTCACTTGAGCAGGCGTTAATTTTCCAGATAAAGCTTGCTCTTTTTTGTTCTTTCCTTTACCATTTCTAGCTTCGTCTCTTGCCTTCCTAGCTGCTTCTCTAACCATTTTGCTTTTGACCATTTTATTTAATATGTTAGTGGCAATTTCTTTGTTTTCTTCTAAAAAGAACTGTAATTTTTCGCTGATAACCGCTTCGACAAAAGTTCTAGCTACTGGTGTTCCTAATTTAGACTTGGTCTGTCCCTCAAACTGTAATAGCGCTTCAGGAATTTGAACACTAATTATCGCAGTTAAGCCTTCCCTAGTATCTGAACCTTCTAAATTTTTATCTTTGGCTTTTAAATAACCATTTTCTTTAGCATAATCATTGAATACTCTAGTTAAAGCTGTTTTAAAACCAACTTCATGAGTTCCTCCATCGGTAGTTTTAACGTTATTAGCAAAACTAATAATATTTTCTGCATAAGTATCCGTATATTGAAAAGCTACTTCGATGTTGATTCCTTCTTTAGAACCTTGAAATTGTACAACTTTATGAAGTTCACTTTTACCTTCATTCAAATATTCGACAAATGATTTTAAACCATTCTCGTAGCAAAATACTTCTTGTTTATTATCTTCTTCATCGATTACTTCAACAGTTAGTCCTTTTAATAAAAAGGCTGATTCTTGCATTCTTTCACAGACTGTCGTAAAAGAAAAATTAATCGAATTAAATATCTTGGAATCGGGCATAAAACGTACTTTAGTCCCTGTCTTATTAGTTTTATCGATTCTTTTTAATGGGATCTTTACCTTACCGCCATCTTCGAATCTAATATAATTTACATACCCATCCCTTTTGATCGTAACTTCCATCCACTCGCTTAAGGCATTGACAACTGATGCTCCAACGCCATGTAGTCCACCAGAAACTTTATAGCCTGAGTTTTCAAATTTTCCTCCAGCATGCAAGACTGTATAGATTACCTCTGGTGTACTCATACCTGATGCATGGATACCAACTGGTACACCTCTACCTTCATCTTCGATGCTGACAGAATGATCGGCATGTAAGATTATTTTAATTTTTTTGCCAAAACCATTTAATACTTCGTCGATACTATTGTCGACAATTTCCCATATTAAGTGATGTAGTCCTCTTTTATCAGTCGAACCAATATACATACCGGGACGTTTTCTTACTGCTTCTAATCCCTCTAATATCTTGATCGAACTCTCATTGTATGCCATAATATCACCTTTATCATTATATCTTAAAAATCTTCATTTTTCAAGTTAATCATATTTAACAAAGCTTTTTTCCTTATTATTTATTTACAATATATGGTTAAATGTGCTAAAATACTAGTAGGTGATGCCATGACGATTACTTTAAAAGTTAGTGAAAACACAAAAGAGAAAATGATCGAGTATTTTGAGGATAAAAAAAGACCTAAAACACCCGATTATGCGATATTCCAAGCTGATGAAGCTGATACTGTGGTAACACTATATAACTCAGGAAAAGCGGTTTTTCAAGGAAGAAGCGCTGATATCGATGCTAATATGTGGAAAGAAATGGAAAGGCATTTAAATCCCACTAAAAAAATCGAAATGACTAACAGCGGTGAAAAAAAGGAAAAGATTAAAGAACAAATAGATCCTAAAATTTACTATGCTAACACCATTGGTTCTGATGAGGTAGGAACCGGTGATTATTTTGGACCAATCGTTGTTGCAGCTACTTATGTAACTAAAGAAAATATTGCCTTTTTAGAACAATTAGGTGTTAAGGATTCCAAAAAACTAACCGATGAAAAAATTTTGGAAATAGTTCCCAAAATAATTGAAAAAATACCATATGAATGTATCATTTTAAACAATAAAGAATACAACGACAATTATAGTGTAGACATGAACATGAATAAAGTTAAAGCTATTTTACATAATAAAGTATTAAATAAAATTTTAACTAGATATCAGGCAGAATACATAGTTGTCGATCAGTTTGCTAAACCTTATGTCTATTATAACTATCTAAAGGAAACTAACTGTGTTAAAAATATTACCTTTCTAACAAAAGCTGAGGATAAATGCTTATCTGTTGCTTGTGCATCATTGATTAGTCGCTTTGTATTTTTAAAGGAATTTAACAAATTAGGCGAAAAATTAGATGTGTTTTTAATTAAAGGCGCTAGTGATAAAGTAGATGAATTAGGTATCAAAATTGCCAATAAATATGGCTTTGATAAATTAAGAGAAATCGCTAAATTAAATTTTAAAAATACGATTAGAATTAAAGAAAAATTAGGAGATGATAAGATATGAATAACAATTTAAATGCTATCGATTATGCTTGTTTATGTACAACTAATAAGTATGGATTAGATCAAACTAAAGCTGCACTTGCAATCTTTGCTAAAACTGGTCAAGCTAATTATTTTACGAAAGATAATAATGGTCGCGTTACCATTGCTAATGTTGGTAAAGACATCACAGAAGCAGAATTATTAAAAAACATTATAAAACTTAAAGCTACTAAAACAATGAATGGAGTAAGACAGATCCTTTCTTCTGGCAAAAGTATCGAACAACCCGATTTAACGCTTGAAGAATTTGAATACATCATGTATTCATTGTTAAACGATTATGATTTAGTATCAGTAAAATATATTTTAGAAAAGTATACGCATCTTTTTAATTCATTAGCTAATTCGTTTGTGAATTCTCGCTATGCTCAACAAAAATATACTAAAAATAACATTGATACCGATTATCAAAATGATCCTCGTTCTATTGAGTTAATAGCAAAAGTCGATGAATTTTATAGATCGATAGTTCAACAAAATAGCATGTATAATACACAAAGGTAATTTAATTACAAATAAAGTGGTGCTGCTGAAATTTTAAAAAAGAAAAAGGTATTTAAATTACCTTTTTTTCTAATAATTTTTCATATTTATCTTGTAAAACATATATATCTTTACTACTCATAAATATCATGACGGCATTTTTGTGTTTTAATAATTTGTCGACCATATCTAAATTAATATACTCACCATTATTTAATTTATCGATTATCACTTGACATGTTACATCATCATAACCGATTTCTTCCCGATCGACACCAACATCCATAACATATGCTTTATCAGCTAGATTTAAAGCATCAGCAAATTCTTGTGCCATTTCTTTGGTTCGCGATAAAGTATGAGTTTTTAAAATCGCCACAATTTCTTTATCAGGATATTTTTGTCTTGCCCCTTTAATTGTCACTTTAACTTCAGTTGGATGGTGGGCATAATCATCGATAGTTACAATATCACCAATTACTTTTTCTTTAAATCTTCTTTTAGCTCCTTGAAAAGTTTTCAGATATTTAGCAACATCTTTTGCTTCTAATCTTTCATAATAACAAACGCCAATAACCGCTAAAGCATTAAGTAACATATGTTTACCGTAAAGTGGCAAATCGAAGTGACCATAATAGTTATCTTCTATAAACACATCGAAGCTAGTTCCTTCATTTGAAAATTCAACATCTTTGGCAATAATATCATTATCGTCATTTAAACCATAAAAGAAAATTGGAACGTTAGTTTCTAAAGTATGGGTATAAGGGTCATCCCCACATGCAATAACCATCTTTTCCGCTAATTTTGCATATTCTTGATAAGCTGAAATAATATCATCGATATCTTTATAATAGTCAATATGATCTAATTCAATATTAGTAATGATTGCATAATAAGGTGTATAAGCTAAGAAGTGGCGTTTATACTCGCAGGCTTCCAAAACAAAATATTCGTTTTCTTTATTAGCTTCCCCCGTACCATCACCGATTAGATAATTACAACCGGTAATATTTTTTAAAACATGACTTAACATCGCTGATGTAGTCGTTTTGCCATGACAGCCAGCTACCGTAATTGTTTTAAACATTTTAGTAAGTTTTCCTACCATATCTTGATATGAATAGATTTTTAAATTCATTTCTTTAGCTTTAACTATTTCTTCATGGGTATCTTTAAAAGCATTTCCTTGAACTATAATCATGCCTTCTTTAATATTATCAGGATCAAAATTATATATTTTTATGCCTTTATCTAATAATGCTTGTTCTGTAAAAAAATGATCTGGTTTATCACTACCTTCTACTTCATAACCTAAATCATTAAGTATCTGCGCTAAAGCGCTCATCCCTGTTCCTTTTATTCCTACAAGAAAGTACTTCATTACCATCACCTATTATTATTTTACACCACTCTAACATAAAAAGTCCATATTTTTACTTAAATTATTTAAATATGTTATTCCTTATATTCAAATTCAAAATCTAGAATTCTAACAGTATCGCCATCTTTAGCTCCTAATTGTCTTAACTTGTCATCGACACCATATTTTCTTAGCTTGTTAGCAAATCTGTTAGCGGCTTCATCAGTATTAAATTTTGTCATTTTTAACAATTTTTCAACCTTTTCGCCTTTGACCAACCAAACATTATCGGTCTTAATGATAGTAAATGGTTGTTCTTCTTTAAATTTATACAAAACATGACTTTCAAACTTTTCTTCATTATATAAAGGTTCTTTTTTTATTTTTTCTAACATTTTAGCTAAAGCTAAGACTACTTGTTTTAAACCGTTACCATTGATTGCTTCAACTTGATAAATTTCAACATTGACCTTTTTTCTAAACGCTTCTAAATTAGTTAAGGCATTAGGCATATCCATTTTATTAGCGATAATAATTTGTGGCTTGTCTAATATCTTAGGATTAAATTCTTTTAATTCATTATTGATAATCATATAATCTTCATAAGGATCTCTTCCTTCAGTGGCCCCCATATCGATCACATGAGCAATAACTCTTGTTCTTTCAATATGTTTTAAAAATTGGTCACCTAAGCCATCGCCATTTGAAGCTCCCTTTATTAATCCTGGTAAATCAGCGACGACAAAAGATGTATTATCCACTTTGACAACCCCTAAATTAGGTTTTAAGGTGGTGAAATGATAAGCAGCTATCTTCGGTTTGGCAGAAGATATTTGAGAAATGATCGTCGATTTGCCAACACTTGGCATACCAACCAAACCAACATCAGCTAAAAGTTTTAATTCGATTTTAACATTTCTAATTTCACCAGGTTCACCATTCTCAGCAAAATGAGGAGCAGGATTAGATTTAGTAGCAAACGCAATATTACCACGACCACCACGACCACCACTAGCCACGATAACTTCCTCATCATTTTTAGTTAAATCGGCAATAATCAAGCCAGTATCTAGATCAGTAATAATAGTTCCTAATGGTACTTTTACAACGATATCTAAAGCTTTTGCACCATTCATTCCTTTGCCTAAACCATTTTCGCCTTTTTTTCCTTTAATCTGTTTTTGATATCTTAGATCGATTAAAGTATTAAGGCCTTCATCTGCTTTAAAAATTATATCTGAACCCTTACCGCCATTGCCACCATATGGTCCTCCCATCTGAACAAATTTCTCTTTTCTAAATGCCATACAGCCATCGCCACCAGCTCCAGCTATTAATTCGATTTGTACCTCATCGATAAACATAAAAATCACCTTTAATTATTATACCTTAAAATTAATTAAAAACCAATTACAATTAACAAAAGTCTAAATAAATTTTGCCATTCTATTCTTAAAGATAATTGACTTTTTAAAGTTTTACCAATTTTAGATTGTAAACTTTTCGTGTTTCATATAACGATTAAAGTTTTATATTAAAAAAATTAAAGCCTACACTTTAATTTTTCCTTATTTTAATTTTTTCTAAACTTTTCTTTAGGTCATTTTCATTAAATGGTTTATTTAAAACATCAACTATTGGATAATTAAATACTTTGTCAATAGAATCTTTGGTATCATCGCCGGTTAAAATACAAACTGGTATTTTCTGGAATAAATTATTTTTCTTAAAAATTTCTAGGACTTGAAAGCCGTTAAAATTAGGCATGTTTAAGTCAAGAAACATTCCTATAAAATCTTTACTGAAGTTGTTTCTAATTAATTCGATGGCTTCGATTCCATCTTTTGCTTTTAAAACTAAATAATTCTCTTTAAATACTCGATCTACAAAATTTGTAATTACAGCTGAATCATCAACTACCAATAGTATTTTGTCTCCCATATCATCTACCTCTACCTTAATTATATCACATTTTTTAAAAAAATAAATACTTTTAATAAAATGTTTGCAGATAACACACCAAAAACAAAAAAAGATAGATTATTTAGCAGTATAAACACTTACTTGTTTTCTATCTTTTCCAACTCTTTCAAATTTTACATAGCCATCAATTTTAGCATATACAGTATCATCAGAACCAATACCAACATTAGTTCCTGGATATACTTTAGTACCTCTTTGACGATACAAAATTGAACCGCCTGTTACAAACTCACCATCAGCTGCTTTAGCACCTAATCTTTTAGCAATAGAATCACGGCCATTTTTTGTTGAACCTTGTCCTTTTTTGTGAGCAAATAATTGTATATTTAATTGCATCAATTTTAACACAATTAACACCTCCTTATTTCTATATATTTAGGATATTTTTCTTCCAACTGAGTTAATAAATCGATTAAGTTATCAATTAAACTATCGATAATATTATCATGTTTCAAAACTTCGATTTTAATACCGTTTTTATCTTCGTAATTGATCGCTTCATTATCGATTCGAATAATAGCATTAATGCTAGTTATAACGATCGAAGATAAAGCGGCACAGACAATATCTTTACCAGATATATCGTATAAAGCATGCCCCGTAATTAAAACTTCTTTAATTGGGGTCCCTTTCAAACTAACTTTTACCATTATTTTTCAACTATTTTCTTTATTTCTATTTTAGTGTATGGTTGACGATGGCCTTGAGTTTTACGATATTTTTTCTTAGCATTATACTTGAAGATTTTTATCTTTTTATCTTTTCCCTGTTTTAAAACTTCACCGACAACTTCGACATTAGATAAATATGGACGTCCTGGATTACCATTGACCATTAAAACACGATCAAAATTAATCTTTTGTCCTACTTCAGCATCCAATTTTTCAACGTAGATAACTGTTCCTTCTTCAACGTAATATTGCTTACCACCAGTTTCAATAACTGCTTTCATTTATATACCTCCTTTGATCTAAGACTCGCCTTTAAGGTGATTGAACTTTTAAACCTTTTCAGTGCGGTTGTAGAGAGGTCTCTACACAGTTTCTAATTCTAACACATTTATGCTTTTTTGTCAAACAATTTGTTTATAATTTCCTTTTCTAGAAAATAATTATTTCCAATTTTAAAAAGATGTTTCGTCTGCTTTTTCATTTGAGTTAATTTGGTGATGGTTTTTCTTTTACGATAGTCATAATTATATAAATATCTTTCCAATAAAAAACGGTTGAAATAATACTTATGTTTACCTATTTCTTTGATGATTTCAACGATTAAAAAAAATAAAATTAATAACAATAGTAAATTGTATCTGATTTTAAACAGTAAAATTGTTACCGTTATACTAGATACTACAATAGTTAGTATATGACTGTTTTTAAAAGAAATAAATTTATTTAGAAAAACATTTAATATTTTACTGCCATCTAGTGGATAAATTGGCAACAAATTAAACAGTAAAATAGCTATGTTGTAATGATTAAAAACGCTATTATCTTTAAAAATTAAGTAAAATACTAATTGAAATAGCGGTCCTAAAATTGTGATTATAAATTCTTGTTTTAATGGTTTATCGATAAGTTCTTTAAAGATTGTAATCCCACCAAACGGAAGTAAAATTACTTTGTCGATTTTCCATTTAAAAATACAAGCACCAATGATATGACCAGTTTCATGAACGACTATAATAGAACTAAAAATAATAAAATTTTTAAAATTACCAGTTAGAAAAGATACGAATGCTACAACATAATAAAGTATATGAATCTTAAATATATTCTTGGTAATCAATTACCTCACCGTCTTTAATAAAAACCAAATATAAATTGGAATCTACTACTCCTATCAAGGTACCTTCTTGGATATAATCGTAAAGTTTTAAGTTGATTTCTTTTAAATTTGAATACCAGATATCGATTCCGTTTTCCTGTTGTACGATAACTGTATTACCATATCCTTCTTTCTCGCCAACAAAAATTACTATTCCAGAATCTAGAGCCGGAACTAGATAGTCATAACCGACGGTTAAAGATACACCATTTTTATATTTATTTGCTTCACTATATTTTAACGATTCTTTAAAAACAGGTACAGTATCGTCAAAATAATCACTAAACGGTAAATTAGATCCAAACTTTGATTTATACCAACTGTTTATTTTAGCAAACGATATGTTATCTTGATAAACTTGTTCATAAAAACTCTCTTTATATTGTGGTTTGAATTTTAAGACTATAATAGCTAAGATTGTCAAACCTAATAAGATTAAGAACTTAATAGCAGTAGTTTTTTTTATCATAATTTCACCTAAGAAATTATATGATTTTATTTTTAAAATTAACATAAAATCTTTATCGATTAAAAAACTGGCAAAATACCAGTTTATTAATTCAACATAACAATTTTACTTATAATCATCTATAACATTAATCAGCATACGTTTTAAGGCATTAGAAGTCACAGTAGCACTACTTACCGTATCGATATTAGCTAAATCATCTTGATTTGCAATTAATTTACCAATATAATTATCATCGATTATTAATTGATAACGATTGGTTGTTTCATGATGAGAAGTTATCTCTACTGATATAATACGATCATTTTCAATTTTAACTACTGCTTCTATCTTACCACCATAACCTTTTTGTGTAACTGTATATATAGTGGTGTTTTCTTGTTTGTTTTTATCGATAATTTCAAAGTTAGGGTCTTTATCATCATCAGTTTTTCTTGTTAGAGCTAAGCCGATCGTAACACCGATAATTATTACCCAAACTAAAATAAACCAAATTAACGACCTTATAAAATTAAATCGTGATGTCATTCCAATTTTATCTAAGAAAAATACCACTGCGTTTACGATTAAAATACTATAAGCTACACCTTCGACACCGACAAATCGGAAAACGACTGTTATGATACCTAATAAAAATCCTTGTAAAATTTGGCCAATCGGTGTTACAGCACTAGTTACAGGATCTGTTGCCATAAAAACAGCGCCAAACATTAATCCACCACTAAAAAGATGAAATAATGGGTAATAAATCCCTTCTCCTAATAATCTTCCAATACCAAAAGTAATTAAAAAGACTGTCGTTATATAAACCAATGGGATACGCCATTTTATTGTACCTGTGGCTGTTAAATAAATAAACGCTACAATACATAACAAAGCGCTAGTTTCAGCTAAACTACCCGGTATGGTTCCAATTAGGAAATTAGATAAACTACCATAAGGTTTTACTAATTGATCATAATCGCCGATGCCAGATACCATTGAAGCGTTAGTTAAAGGAGTAGGTTTACTAATAGTATCTAATTCATAAGCGTTAAAATAGTTATCAGTCGTTAAAACGCTAGAAAATACTAAAACTACAAATAGATAACCAATTAAAGCCGGATTAAAAATATTTTTTCCAAAGCCACCACACACTAGTTTACTTATGCTAGCAACACAACTAGCGATGACTAATATATAAAGCGGAATGTGTAAAGGTAAGATTAAAGCTAAAAAAAGTCCTGGGAAAAAAGCATAAGAATTTTTAAGGTAATTCTTTTTTCTAAAAATTAATGCATAAATGCTTTCGATCACGAAAGAAGTTAAAGCACCGATAAAAATTTTGACAAGGGGATCAAAAATTTCGATGAAACTAATGAGCCCATGACTATATGGAATATAACCATTTTTATAAATAGAAAAGATGATAATTGGAACAAGTGCTAATAAAAGATGAAGCATCATTTTATTAGTTGAATTTTTACTTCTAACAAAAGGTCCCATTATTTTCCCTCCTTGATTATGTTCTTAGCATCTTTGACTCTTTCTCTTACAAATAATTTAGCCGGACATATATAAGAGCATAGACCACATTCGATACATTTTTCAGGATGAAGTTTTTCTAACTTTTTAATATCCTTTTCTTTTTTTTGTCGACTTTTCATAATTAAAACAGGACTTAACTTAACAGGACAAACACTGACACATTTTCCACACTCTAAACAAGGAGTCGAAAAATTTAATTTATCTTCTAAAGCTAAAACACAATTTAAATTAGCAGAAATGACCAGGTCATCAACTTTTGTACCCATCATTGGACCACCAGCAACAACAATACTATTAGGTTTCATTTTTAATTGTTCTAATACTTCTGATGCTTGCGTACCGACCTTAACTAAAACATTATGACGTTGTTCTAAATTTTCACCAGAAAAAGTAACGATTCTTTCGATTAGTGGTTTATTATATTTCAAAGCTTCATAGATTGCATAGATAGTAGAAATATTGTTGACGACAATTCCTTCTTCGCTTGGATATTTATCGTATGTTTTCCCTAACACTTCTTTTATTAAGGTTCTTTCCCATCCTAATGGATAAACATTAGGAACTAACTTAATTTTAATTTTCAAATAAGTTCCAATAAAATTATCAAAGATTTGTTTTAAATCGCTATTTTCTTTTTTAATGGCAATGATTGCTTCATCGATTTTATTAATCTCTAAAATAGCGTCGATTGCTTCTAATATCTCCTCACACTTTTGTTTAGCTAATATGTGATCAGCTGTAATATAGGGTTCACATTCGACAGCGTTAACGATTAAAGTATTAATTTTCTTTGGTTCATATTTAACGTAGGTCGGAAAACCTGCTCCCCCTAAACCAACGATACCATTTTCTTTTAAGATTTCGATGAATTCTTCTTTAGTATATTTGTTAATGCTTCGTTTTACGCTGACTTTTTGTTCGATTTTTTCTTTAAAATCATTTTCAATTACTACACATTTAACATTTTGACCATTAAAACAAACTTTTTCTTCAAAATCTAAAACTGTACCACTGACACTAGAATAAATCGGAATTCTAAAATTACCTTTTCTCTTTCCGACGATACTGCCTTTATAAACGTATTCACCTTTATTAACAAGGATAGTTATATCTGTGTCATTACCGCTAATCAAAGGGATATAAACCTTCTGCGGTTTGTTATAGACAATTAATTCATCATTTGTCAATCTATGTTTATCGATTTTTACTTTCATTTTGTTCACGCAAATCTAATAACTAGATTCCCTTTCTACTTATTATACCGATCTTTCTAAATTAATTATACTAGATTACTAAATATTTTTCAAGAATAAAATTAGGTTCACATAAAAACAAGCTTAATAAAAAAATTAGATAAAAAAATCTAATTTAAAGTTCTTCTTCACCTTTATTTTTAAACTTTAGAACGATTGGCGTTCCTTCGAAATCAAACGATTCTCTTATTTTGTTTTCTAAGTATCTTTGATATGAAAAATGAACTAAACTTTTATTATTAACTTGAATATTAAAAGTTGGCGGTTGGATCATCGTCTGATTACAAAAATATATTTTTAATCTTTTTCCTTTATAAGAAGGAGGTAAATTAAGATTATATGCATCTTTAATACAATCATTGATCAAATTAGTTGCAATAAATTTAGTACTATTTTGGTATACTTTAATTACTTCTGGCATTAAAGTATGTAGTCGTTTACGAGTTAAAGCAGATAAATAAACGATCGGTGCATAATCCATAAACTGAAAATTATTGCGAATATCTTTTGTGAATTTTTTCATTTGTTCATCTTTATTTTCGATAACATCCCATTTGTTGACGACAATTATGATCGGCTTTCCAGCCTCGATAGCATAACCAGCAATATGCTTATCATGCTCGATAATTCCTTCTTTAGCATCGATTACAAGCAAACATACATTAGATCGATCGATTGCTTTCATACTCCTTAACAAACTATATTTTTCGACAGTTTCATATATTTTTCCTTTTTTACGCATACCGGCAGTATCGATCACAACGAATTTCTGATCGTGATACATAAAAGGAGTGTCAATCGCATCGCGAGTTGTCCCTGCCACTGATGAAACGATAACTCTTTCTTCGTTTAAAATAGCATTAACTAAACTACTTTTGCCAACATTAGGTCGACCGATCACACTAAACTTGATTACATTTTCTTCTTCTGCTTCTATCTCTTTAAAGTCACTGGTAATTTCTGTTAATAATTCATATATACCTTCGTTTTGTTCTGAACTAATATTAATATAAGTTTCAAAACCTAATTCATAAAAATCGTATATATTATCTTTCGCTAATTTACTGTCGATTTTGTTGATTGCAACGATTATCTTCTTTCCTGATTTTAAGAGCATGTCCTTTACAACTAAGTCATTGACCGTAATTCCCTCTTTAGCATCGACGACAAAAACAATAACATCTGCTTCTAGTATAGCTATTTCAACTTGTAATTTTATTTCCTCGTTAAAATCTGCATCACTAATATCGATACCACCTGTATCTACTAAATGAAAAAGATAATTACCAAATTTAGCATCACCATAGATTCTATCTCTGGTTATCCCGGGTACATCTTCAATAATCGCCGTTTTTGTTCCGACGAGTCTATTAAATAAAGTACTTTTACCAACATTAGGTCGACCGACTAAAGCAACTACTGGCTTTTTCATAGTTTCACCTTCTTTCCTTGTTTTATTATTTTATCTACTTCTTTACCATATAAAATATGGCCATATTCTGTTATTTTAGCTAACAATAAATCGTCAATATCAGAAATTATCTGTAAATATATTTTATCATTTATTTTATAACAGATAACTTTGTCTAAAATCTTCTTATCGAGAAATTCATAGTTGATCTCATATAAAAATAAGCTGTTTTTTAAAACGTTAATCTCCATATCAATTTGATTAAAATAATCATAATAATCTAGTTGTTCATCTTCGATTTCAATAATACTACCATAGTATTTATCGATATATATATCGATATTATAATAACCACTAATATCGATGTTATATTTATTTTTTATTTTAGAAAACAGATCTTTAAAGTATTTTTCCATTTTCAATTTGTTATCAAAATCAATATTTTTATCTTTATTTAAAAAAACAATAAATTTATTATTGTCAACAATCAATTTCATTTAATCACCTAAAATAGTTTATGAAATTGTTATCAAAATGTAATAAGTTATATTGTTCTTTCTATTTTTTGCATAATTTCATCTTTACCAACTTTAGTTATGTTGCTAAACATTATAAATTCATCACCGATAACTAAATCTAGATCTTCAAGTAAAACATTGCGTTGTTGTTGTTGTTTAGTTATAGGAATTTTATCTACTTTAGTAGCAATTATGGTAACAGGTAATTTATAATACTTGAGAAAGTTATACATCATAATGTCATCATTTGATAGTTTATGTCTAAAATCAACTAACATGAAAACCTGTTTTAAGTTTTCACGGCTAGTTAAATAATCTTCCATCATCAAACCGAATTTTTTTTGCTTCTTTTTATTAACATCAGCATATCCATAACCCGGAGCATCGACTAAATAAAATTGTTCATTTACTAAATAAAAATTAATTGTTTGAGTCTTGCCGGGGGTAGCTGAAGTTCTAGCATAGTTCTTTCGATTGATCAATGTATTGATAAAACTACTTTTGCCAACATTAGAGCGCCCTACTAATAGAAATTCTGGTTTATTATCAGTTGGATATTGACTACGTCTAACCGCACTTATTTCTAAATTAACCGAGCTAATTTTCATTAAATCACCTCTTAAGCTATTTAATTATAACATTTCGATTTGTATTTGTCAAAAAAAGTTTTATCTGTTTTTTTGAGATGTCTCAATATAATCTTGACCAAACAAAACTTTATCAGTTACAAACTGACCAGTTCTAGTATCAAACGCAAACTGATAAGAAAGATAGCCCTCGGATATCGCTTGATCGGATAGGTCTTTCTTATCAAATGGGATGAACTGTAAATTATCCATTTTAAAATCTTGAAAGAAATGCTCTAAACGGGGTTGGGTATTATATGGGTCTTGATCTTTTGAATAATATCCTGGAAATATTATATATTTAAATTTATATTCCTGATCAAAATCGAATAATTTTAATATTTTGATAATAGTATCTTCAATGTTATGCGTAAAATGGGCCACAATTCCAATTTTTTGGTCTTCATCATATAACAAAACTCCAAAGCAAGTAGCTAAAGATTGAGTACCAATAATTGGTTTATCTGGTGTTGAAATATCTGCATCATTC
Organism: uncultured Bacilli bacterium; assembly: GCA_958413985.1. Lineage (GTDB taxonomy): Bacteria > Bacillota_I > Bacilli_A > RF39 > UBA660 > Faecisoma. The sequence goes on along the minus strand of CATYVZ010000008.1, from coordinate 49,777 downwards.
ATATTTACTAAGTTTAGTAATTTGCTTAATTCTATTTTCTCAATATCATAATCCATTATTATCACCTTGATTATAGTATACAATACTTTATTGATAGTTTCAATTATAAAATTTATTTTTATTGTGGGTAGATTACTTTCACATCTTAAATAATCTTTAAAATAAAAGGACTGTTACCTAATCATAGGTTACAATCCTTAAATAATTAAATTGTTCAACTTTTTAATCTTGGTTTATGTTTTATTTTATAACTACAACATTAACAGCTCTTGACTTATCAGTATTCTTTGGATCTTTTTCAACATCATAAGAAACTGTCTGTCCTGCTTTAAGGGTTTTAAAACCGTCACCCTGTAATGCGGAAAAATGGACAAATATGTCTTTTTGAGTTTTGCTATCTGTAATAAATCCATAACCTTTATCGTCTTTGAATAATTTTACAATTCCAGTGTTCATCTTTATTCCTCCTCATATAATTATTATTTCTAAAAATCGATTATTATATAAAAAAGAATAAAATAAACGTTTATCGAAATATAAATATTATTTTAACATTATTAAAACATAAAGTCAATATAATTATTAATTATTATTAGGCTATTTTGTAGTGTTACAATTTTATGGTTTTTTAATTATGTATTTACCTGTTAATATGGTATAATATATGTATTAAACGAGGTGATTATAATGTTGACTAATAAACTTGGAATTACTAGTGAAATTTTACTCGCAAACGAAGAAGAACGTATAACGAAAATAAAAGCATTAGAATTGTTTGATACAAATAAAATTAATGAATTTGAAATTGGAACATTTAATGGCCTAGCTAAAATACATGAGTATTTATTTTCTGATATTTACGATTTTGCAGGTAGTATAAGGAATGAAAATATTGCTAAAGGTAATTTTAGATTTGCTTCTGTAATGTATTTAGAAGAAGTTTTATCTAAGATTGATGCAATGCCGCAAGATAATTTTGAAAACATCATAAAGAAATATGTTGAAATGAACATTGCCCATCCTTTTAGAGAAGGGAATGGAAGAAGTACTCGTATTTGGCTCGATATGATATTAAAGAAAGAAATAGGAAAAGTTATTGATTGGAGTAAAGTTGATAAAGAAGCATATTTGCTTGCTATGGAAAGAAGCCCAGTAAAAGATATCGAAATTAGATTGTTACTTGAATCAGCACTAACAGATAAAGTCAATGATAGAATTGTCTATATGAAAGGTATTGATATAAGCTATCAATATGAGGGTTATAACACTTATTCAATAGAACAACTAGATAAACAATAATTTATATTCAAAAAAAGAAAATCATTAATATTTGAGTTTGCTACTCTAATTTATATGATTTCTTTTTTATTTTATTAAGTTAGGTGATTATTACAACAAATTACCAGTAATGATTTTATTCTGTATTTTCAAAGTATTAGAAAAAATAGTAAGTATTACTTGAAATCGTATTGTTTGGCATAATATTTTTTGGATACATTTGAAAATATCAGATGCTTTCCCTTTCTTCTTTAAGAAAGTTGGTGGTTAATTATGACAAAAAGAAAATTTTCTCTATTTATTATAATTCTACTATTATTTTTTGTAGTAATCACCTTACTATTTAAATAATAAAAGCATCTGATTTCACAACAATGTGATTTCAGATGCCATATCCAACAAGGGAATGCATTTGATTTGCAACAATCAAATGTATTCTTTTTTATTATATGCAAGTTTCCCTGACATATTTAATATAACATAATTTTTAAAGAAAATCAATCATTTAAATTTTTAGCAAGACAATTTCTATTTTGAAAGATTGTATCAAATTTTAGATAAATAAAAATTACTAACTATTATAGTTAGCAACTAATTACTAATTGGTGGAGTCGAGGGGAATCGCACCCCTGTCCGAAAATACCAAGATTAAAGTTCTACAAGTTTAGATAATTTGTTGTTGTCCTAAGTGATAATAAACTATCAAAATTTCACTCAGTAATTTCTATTAAATTCATCGATAATCCTAGAAAAAAAACTATCGATATAACTCACTAATCGAGCCTCTTTTATTTCTCGTAAGTAAAGAAATAAAGAAGCAGCCTTCTAAATTATTAAGCGAAAGCTAATTGATTTCTGTTTCCAGTTATTTTTAATTTGGATTATAACGTCATACCTTGACGACTTGCCCTTTAAAAATAGTGTTTCCGTCGAAACTAGACGACCCCATGTGGTATATATAATACCACATTTTTAACTTTTTGTAAATACAAATTTTTCTCGTCAAAAATTAATAATTCTTAAGATCTTTAGCCATTTGTCTTGTTACATCTTTTTTCTTAATTGCCTCTCTTTTATCATAATTTTTTTTACCCTTAGCTAGACCTAATAAAATTTTAGCTTTACTACCTTTAAAATATAGCTTGATAGGAACCAAAGTAAAACCTTCTAAATCTAGTTTATCTTTTAGTTTTAATATTTCTTTTTTATGCATCAATAGTTTTCTCGTTCTAGTTTCATCATGATTAAAGATATTTCCTTGATCATACTTACTAATATGCATATTTAATAAATATATTTCACTATTTCTAATAATAGCATAACTATCTTTTAAATTAGCCTGTCCTTGTCGAATTGATTTGATCTCAGTTCCAGTTAAAACGATTCCTGTTTCAAATGTTTCAACTATTTCATAATCAAAGTTGACTTTTCTATTTTGAATTTCCATCTTTAATCACCTCAAAATCGATTGTCCTTTTTTCCTTATCAGCAGCAATTACTCTTACTTTAACACTATCCCCTAATCTATAACCCCTTTTATCTTTATTGCCACGGATAGTGAATGTAGTCTCATCATAAGTATAATAGTCACCTTTTAAACTATCCAATCGCACTAATCCTTCAACTAGATTAGGTAATTCGACAAACATTCCAAAATTCATAACTGAACTAATAATACCGGTGAATTCTTCGCCGATATGATCCATCATATATTCTGCTTTTTTCATATCGTCGACCGCTCTTTCACATTCAATACTTCTTCGTTCAGTATTAGATGTATGTTCTGCTACAAAAGGTAGTTCCCTTTCATAATAATCAATTATATCGCTATTTATATTATTATCAAACAAATATGTATGTAATAATCTATGAACCGTCGTATCGGGATACCTTCTAATCGGTGAGGTAAAATGAGTATAGCATTTACTTGCAATTCCAAAATGACCAATGTTATTAGTGTCATAGATTGCCTTTTGCATACTTCTTAAAAGTAAAGCTGATAATAAATGAAATTCTTTTTTGTCCTTTAATTGCTTTAAAATATTCTGCATAGTCTTAGGAGAAAGTTTTTTTATATCTTCTTTAACTTTATAGCCTAAAATATTTAAAAATCTCATGAAATTATTTATTTTGTCTTCATCAGGTTGACCATGAACTCGATAAATAAAAGGTAATTGCATGTAATAAATATGACTAGCAACTGTTTCATTGGCTGCAATCATAAAATCTTCGATTAACTTTTCACCGGTACCTCTATTGCGTAATGTTATATCGATAACCTTCCCCTTATCATCGACGATGATTTTTGATTCATCGATATCAAAATCAATATAACCTCTATTTTCTTTATTTTGACGAAGAATCTTAGCTAGATCAGCCATCATTTTTAATTTGTCAACGTATTCTTCATAACCTTCAGGAATAACATTATCTTCTAAAACTTGATTAACTTTTTTATAAGTCATCTGAATTTTGGATCTGATAACTGTCTTTAAAATATCATAATTAACTACATTACCATTTTTATCTATTTCCATAATGCAGGAGATCGCTAATCGATCAACATTAGGATTTAAGGAACAAATACCATTTGACAGTTTATGAGGTAACATCGGAATTACTCTATCGGCTAAATAGACACTTGTCCCACGTTCAAATGCTTCGCTATCTAATGCGGTATTAGGTCTAACATAATAGCTAACATCGGCAATATGAACACCCAATTTATAATTATCGGCGATCTTTTCAATACTAATAGCATCATCGATATCTTTAGTATCATCGCCATCGATAGTAAAGATTATTTCATCTCTTAAGTCGACTCGATCAGTTAATTGGCTAGGCAATACTTCATCAGGTATATTATCTAATTCGTTCATGACATTCTCGCTAAATGTATCAGGAATGCCCATTTCATTTGTAATCGATAATATATCGACTCCAGGATCATTTTTATGACCTAAAATTTTTACTACTTCACCTTTATAGTTATTATCTTTTAATTTGTTAGTGATTTTAACTAAAACCTTGTGTCCTGGCATCGCACCTTTGGTATTTTTCTTATCTATTTCGATAGTAATATTGATACGTTCATCGTCCAATTTTAAATAAGGTTGATTTTTTTTATAATAAATTTCACCAACCATCTGTTTAAATTTACGATCGACTATCTTGACAATTCGCCCTTCTAAATCGATTCCTTTAGGCGACGTTATCTCAACGATTACCCTATCACCATGAATTGCGCCATTGATATTATTGGGCGGAATAAAAACATCTTGATCGCCTTCGATATCGACAAAGCCATAACCTTTTTTATTAGCGATCATCGTTCCTAGCTTTAAATGACTATTGGAAAATAATAGATATCTATTTTTATTAGTGCGATAAATTTTTAAATTGTCTTCCATTCCATTCAAAGTTTTTAATAGTTCTTTTAATTCATCGACAGTTGTTAATCCTAAAGCATCATTTATTTCATAAACAGATAATGCTTTATCTACATTTTTTAATATTTCTAATATCTTATCTTCCAACATAAATTCCTCCATTACATCAATTAAAATAATTAGGTTCTTTGCCTTTTTCTAGTCCATGTTTTTTAATAAGTTTTTTTATATCTTCTTTTTTATAAATATATTGATCGTAACCTACACTTTTCAAAAATTCATAAGCTTTCAATACATTGATAGGAATTTGTTCTTCTGTCTGCCATCCAAATTGTGGATAAATTATCAATCTTTGGATATTACCGACGATAACTGCAATTGAACGTTCAACTTCATCTTCAGGACTATTTTCAAGAAATGTAACAAATTCGTCAAAAGTTACAGGCGGAGCAGTAATAAAAACTTCACTATTTTTCAAAACTGTTTTCGCCACATTTAAAGTTCGTCTTTGATAAATACCACGATGAACAATCAAAACTTTGTCAGCCTTAAGTTGATTTTCCGCAATCAATTTCGCTGAAAATTTAAAATTGTCACCTGTATTAGTAGATTTATTTTCAATTAAAATTTTTTCAGCTTCAACACCACAAGCAATCGCAATATCCTTATAAGTTTCAGCCTCGGATTTAGTAAAAACATTTTGAGTAATTTTGCCTAAACCTCCAGTAAAAATAATCTTTGACGCATATCCTTTTTTTAACAGTTCTGCACAAAGAACAGGAATTTGCTTATCGTAGCAACCACAACCAATTATCAAATCACATTTTGTTATTTTTTGCTTTAAAAACATATAATCCCAAATCGTTTTTAAAGCTTCTTTTTCCATGTTATCCATTCAAACCACCTAAATCTTTTTCATAAACTTCTTAATTAAAAGTTCTTTATTCTCCTTATATTCAAAACAAAAACTTAAGATAAACAAGACATTACCAAACAAGGTAACAATAATATCTTTCATCGTATCGTAAACACCAGTCGCTCGTCTTTGCATATCCGCACCTAATAGACTATCAATAGTAAATTCAAATATTTCCCATAAACCTGAAGTTGCTAAAGAAAAAAGAAAGACAAATAGAACATTAAAAATGACATTCTTTTGTTCAAACATCTTTAGTTTCTTTAAAATAAATAGACCAAAAAGCCCTGACAACATGCCCCAAATGAAGTGTGTCATAGCATCGAACCAACTAGTTATTTTGTATAGATGTAGTTGTGATCCTAAGAAAATAGCTATAAAGCCAAATATTAAATACAATAAAGTAATAACTGGCTTTATCTTAAAAACAAAAGGAAAAACTAAATATATACAAAATAATAATAATGTAATGTCTTTATAAAATATAGAGAAGAATACTACTAAACAACATAAAACAAAAGCTATTACAGCATTTATTTTATTCAATTTCATCTAATCCATCCATTTCTACTTGATTAATTGTATTAAATCTTTTAGTAATTTTATCTGTTGTTGTATGAATATCTTTAACATCCCTACTTACTGTTTCAATATTCTTATATAAACGATCCCATCTTTCTTTATAACGATTGAACTCTGTACTTAAAAGTTTAAGTTCGTTATGAATGACTGTCGTATATTTATCTCTTTCGATATTTTTCATGATTATTTGAATCGTCGTCAAGGTACTTATTAATGTTGTAGGGCTAGTTAACCATACTCTTTTTTTGTATGCATATTCTATTATATCACTATGATATGCATTAACCTCAGCAAATATAGCTTCAGCTGGCAAAAAAAGTATCGCTTGATCACTAGTTACGCCATCGATTATATATTTACTAGCAATGGCATCAATATGTTTTTTCATATCACTTCTAAATAATTTTTCCGCTTGTTCTCTTACTGTAAGATCATTTTTTTTATCTACCATAGCTTGATAATGCTCTAATGGAAATTTTGAATCGATCGCAATTAAACCTAGTGGCATAGGGGCGAACAAAACGCAATCAGCAATAGTATCGTTGTTAAACTTATATTGCATTTGATATATTTTGTCATTTTCGCCAAAGATATTATACATAATGTTTTTTAAATTTACTTCACCAAAGACACCTCTTGTTTTTTTGTCTGTTAAAACACTCTGTAAAGATATAATATCATTTGATAAATTATCTATTTTCTTTTGTGCTTCATCAATTTTTGATAATCTTTCTAACACATTGGTAAATGTCTTATTTGTCTTTTCAAAATTTTCATCGAGTCTTTCATTAACTTTATTGTTGATTAGAGTTAATTTATTATCTAACTTTTCATTTAATCTTTCAAAATCATTACCTAAATCGCGACTAAATGATGATTTAAATTCGCCGATCTCTTTTACTACATTAGTTTCTAATTTTCCAAGTCTTTCTGTAATGTGTGATTCATTGATGTTTTTGGTTAATGAAAAAATACTGATAACTAATATTATTATTAACAATCCTATTATGATATATTCCATAGTAATTCACCAGTTTAATTATACTATATCAGCTAATAAAGGTCAAACAAAAACTGCTATATGCAGTTTTATTTTTCTAATAACCATCCCTCATAACCACGCACTACATTATAAACTTTATATCCCTTGCTAGCTAGGATCCGGCATACTTTAAGGCTACTTTTTCCATACTGGCAATATATATAGTATTCTTCATTTTTATTTATGTATTTACCTGGATCGCTTAACAAAAGAAGCATGGGGATATTTTTAGCTCTAGGAATATGATTATCATTATATTTCTCTACACTACGAATATCAATTATATTGATGTCACCTTTGGCTAGTAATTCTTTTACTGTGATATTCATTACCATATAACCACCCTACAACATTATATGTGATAGGTATTAATCGATAAAGGTTATATATCTAGAACAAAATGAAAAATAAGTTTTTGATTGTATCTTCTTATAAATAATTTTATTCATATGTTAGAAAATGACTATTGTTTTAAAGACAATTTATGATGGGTGCCGCCAAGCTTGCTTATATAAAACAACCCTTTAAATATTTAAAGGGTTATTTTTAATCATCTTCATCATTAAAGAAATCATCAAAGAATTGATCGTCAGTCACACCATTGATTACTTTTTCTTCTTCTTCTTTTAATTCAATTTTTGGTTCAGTAGATTGCAAAACAGTAGAATCGTTGTTTTCAAAAGGAAGTGGTTGATCAACATTTTGACTTTTAGCCAACTGTTCTAATTTTTCTTGTTCTTCTAATTCTGCTATCTTCGCATCTATTCTTTTGACTAAAGCATCGATATCAAAACTGTCTTCTTTAATAGGTGGCGCCATTTTTGGTTGTTCTTTACTAGTTCTATCTTGTTTTGGAACAACCGGAGAAGCGCCAAATGAAGATATCATATCATTTAATTTTGCTTCTCTTTTTTGATCGACATAAGCCTTTAAATCAAACAATTTGATTTCCTGTTTTTCTCTTTCAGGATAAGAAGCTTTAGGATAAGATTTACCCCATTTACCTTCTTTCTGAATTTTCCAATCAGGAACGACTCGCGTTTTAAATGGCATCGATCTAATTCTTAAAACAATAATTGTATTTTCTGGTAACCTTTGTAAATCACTAACTGTAACCAAAGGTGTACTTGCCGTTTTATCTTTTTCTTTAGATTTAACTTCGCCACATAATTTACTAATTTCTTCTAGGGAAGCTAATTCACTACTGATAAGATAGACAATATTACCACAATTTCCTTTAATTGTTTCGCCGTTTTCTTTACCATAAACTTGATATAATTGTGCAAAGTTTTGGATTATAAACGTAAATCTAATATTTCTACTTCGTGCAGCAGTAACCATTGTAGTGACATCTTTTAAAGGTGGCATATTGGCAAACTCATCCAAAATAAAGTTGGTTTTAAAAGGTAATTTCCCACCTGATTCTTGAGCGATGTCGATTAAAGTTTCATAACATTGTTTAATGAAAATAGTAACCAATGAATGATAAGTTTTCTTCTCATCTTGAATAACTAAGAAAACAGCAGTTTTCTTTCTTCCAATATCTTTTAAATCAAAATCGCTATGACTTAACATTTCAGATAAATTTTCTCTAGAAGAAAATAGTTTTATTTTTTGTTTAAAAACGGATAAAATACTACTTTTTGTATCGCTAGGTGCCATGATGGTCGAAGAAACATTAATGTAAGCTGGACTAGCTTTATCTTTATAATTAAAATATTCTTTTATATAAGTAGTATTGCCAAGTTTATCTTCGCCAACTGTCGTCATTAAATTGATCGTATTTAAGTTTATTTCTTCTTCTTTTGCATCTTCAAATAAAGCTAATGCTAAACCTGTAAAATAATCAGCTGATGTTTTTTCCCAGAACGGATCTTGATTTTGAGCTTTTTCATCGTAAAGAATATTCATCGCTAAGTCGTCTAACAACTCATTAGCTTTATCTTTATTACCATTTTTATAAAGTTCATATGGTAAGCTTAAAGGATTCCAAGCACTACCTTTTTGTGGATCACGGAAGTTTAACAAAACAACATTATAACCCTTTTCTTTTAACATTTCGGCATTGTTTTCGTAAATTTCACCTTTAGGATCGGTAATGATCATGGTCTCGCCTTTTTTAGCTAAAATACGCACCATTGGTTGAACCATAGTTTGTGTTTTACCAGAACCGGTAGCACCTAATATAAGATTGTGGTACTCACCAGAATCGACCCAAATTTCTTTACCATTATTTATAAGCGGGATACCAGCGTATTCACTTGTTTCTTGATTAGGTAAAATTTTATGAATATCTTTTTGTTTTTTAAATTCTTTCTCATCAGCCCATCTAGAATAACCTTTTTCTTCTTTAGTTCCAGTACTGATGCCAATACCTTTATCACGTTCAAAGAAATAAGATGAAACACTAGTTATGATAAAAACTAAAGCAAAAACATAACCGACGATAGTGGGAACTATATATTCTTTAGAAAAGGCTAGCATCGGATTTAAGCCGTGAAAAACACCATCAGAAGCAAAACTTGCCAAATTAAGTACTGCGATTGCCACAAAATACAATAAAAATATGGCAAAAATAACGAAAATTAAATAATCCTTTGCACTTGCTTTAAACTTTAGTTTCATATTATTCACCTCATAATTACTCACTACATAACAGTATAACACATTATCGATTAAATTTCATTATTTTTTTTACTAACTATAACGATATAAATAACTATTGTAGAACCTATTAAGACAACAGATCCACCGATAATTACAGCAATTTTATTTTCTTTGATAAAATTAATTATTTTTTGTAAAAAACTTCTTGTTTGAACTTCACCAAATTTAATATATATTTTTTTTGTATCAGCGTTTTCATTATTGATATTCCAAATATATTTATTATCGATAACTTGGTCAGCATTATTTTCAATAACTAAATGGTTTGTCTTAATTTCGATATTAACATTATCGGCAAAATAGTAATATAAAGACATACATTTAAATCCTTCACTAGTCGATAAAATATAATTATCATCTTGACTAGTAAAGCCAAAAGCATCAAAGCACTCAGTAGCATAAAGAGCATGTCTAAAGCTTTCTTTACTATATGTATAAACATATTTTGCATTAAAATTAAATAGTCCCTCATCATAAGTTGCATTATATAGTTGTTGACTAATGCTGTTGTTAATCGCATAGATCTTGGCATTTTTTAATTGTTCAATTTTATTTTCTTCACTAGTTGGAATCGTTAAAGAAATCGTTTCTGTTAAATCATCATCAATAAATTCCAACTTATATGTAACGTCACAACCGGTTAGAAATAATACTAAAATAAGTACTATAAATTTTTTCATAATGATTCACCTTGCCCTAAAATATATACATAACCATTAAAAGTATAACCTGTCTGATAATTTAATATCTTATCAAAAGACAAAGTTCTAGTACGATATTGAACGTTTTCCCAACTTTCTTCACCATGAGGACCATATTTATTCCAACCATCAGATATAACTACTTCTTGTTTTTCATAATCGACACTTTCGATTATTGCAACGTGACCGTAATTATGACTAGCGCCTAGGCTAGTACTACTAGTCCATGAAACAATCGCGCCAGCAACAGGTAATGTGTAATCGCTTTCCTTTGGAAAAATATCTAAAGTAGAAGCTTCATACCATCCTTCACCATTACGATAAGTAGAGCTAATTGCTTTTAAAGCTTTAATTTTTTGGAAGTCGTCCATATTAGAGCTATATATTAATTCTAATGCTCGAGATTGAGCATACCAAACACATTGACCTAAATTACCTGCACTTTTAGAATAAATTGTCCCTAAATTAAACGACTCACCGCCAATTTTAATTGTTCCGATTTGATTATAGTAATCAGAACGTCTAGATAATTCATCTTTATCGGCAATAATAGAACTACTACTAATGTATTCACCACCTATGATGGTAATCATGTTGGCTAAAGAAGCACCATCAGAATAGAAAAATTTTAGTATTTCTTCATAAGTTGCACCATTATCGGCCATTTCATAAGAGACAGCCTGACTCATACCAAAACCATGACCACCATTGACATATTTATAATACTCTGGGCTCAAATAAACCTTATGTGTTTCATTGCCAGGTAATTTTGTATAGATAACGTAGTGACGGCCATCCTCATCGCCATATTGACAATCTTTGTCATCATAGCAATAAGAGTCATACATTGTATCAAAAATAGCTCCATCATAAATTAATACTTGACCTTTAGTTGCTTCAGCTGCTTCGATACCATAATCAGAAGCAGGCCACCTGAAAACTTGGTTACGGGTACTATTTTCAATCGGTTTTGAACAATTATTAGTAAATTTTAAAGTGGCAGTTCGAGCAGCCACGGCTTGCGCTTTTAAGGCTTCTTTATTTAAACCAGCCATAGCTTCAGCACTGACAACTCCCGCAATATAATCTTCAAGAGAATAAGTACCTTCAACCGTACCATCACGGCTAGTAACTGTTACTCCGGGGCAATAAGCATATGTTTTGGTATAAACAAATTCAGGCTCTAATCCTTCAAAAGCTTCTGCTCTTGCAAAAATTTCATTAACTGTCTGTTTGACTTTATTATCGACAGCACTACCTTCCTTATTGTCATAATAAAACTTACGGATAAAATCTGTTTCCAGATATTCACGATAACCGTCTAGATCGAGTTCCCAAATGCCATCATCATTTTTTTTAACCATTTTTTTAGCTAGTTCTGTTACTTTCTTTTCGCTCTTTTTAAAGTCGATAAGACTAGATGAAGCCATATCTTCCCAATCTTCAATTTTTTCATTGTCGTCATCTTCGTTGGTCGTATTATATGGATCTATATAAGTAAGAGTGGCAGTTAATAATGACGTATTTAAAGTGACATTTTTATCTGAACGATAGTCTTCATAAACTTCTTTGATTGATTCATAAAAGTTGTCTTGCTCTTGTTCTTGGCATTCTTCATCGCTACACCAACCTCTAAAGGTTAAAAAATTACCTAATTTTTCACCAAAGCTTGAAAGACCATCACCAACGTCGTCAATTAATTCGGCAACAAAGAACAAAGGTGCCATAATAATAGCTATAACACAAACTAAGACAAGGAAAGAAAAACAGCCCCCTAAACCAAACGTTGCTCCAGTTCCAAATAAAACTACTTTTTTTCCTAAATTAACAGCATATTCCCCACTACCTTCGGCTTCAACTTTGTTTTTTTTGCCAAATAAACCAAAGGGATTAAATCTTTTTAAGGGGTTAACTTTATTTGAAATTTGATCAGATATATTACTAATAGATTCTTTGGGCGAATTTTTTTCGTTAATTTCTTCTAAATTTTGATTATCAGCTACTGTCTGATTATCTTGTCTTGTTTGATTAATTTTAGTTTGTTCGACTAAATTGTTTTTTCTTAAAACATTATTTGTTAAATTATTTTGGCGAAGGCGGTATTTATGGTTCACCAAATTAGGATTGTATCCCTTGTTAATTTGATTATTGTTTTTTGGCAATGCAGAAAAATTCCTTTGTGTAGGAATCTTACTGTTTTCTTTTTGACTATTTTGGATGTTTTTAGAGTTGTAACCATTGTTCTGTTCGTTAGGCATCTACATCACCACCAATTACTTTATAATCCGCCACCGCTTCCAAAAGAATCTAATTCTTGTTCTGTGGCAATAATATTTATTCGCATTCTACGGCTACCACAGACAAACAAGGCTTCTCCTTGATTATATCGTTTGATACTTTCTTTTTCGTTGTCGTTTAAATCGATTAATTTAGATAAATCCTCGACTGCCTGTTTTTTTAATCCCATTACTAAGTAATAAGAAGCATTATCAAATATAGCTTTACCCTGAGTAATGACAGAAGGATCACTAAAATCTGAAGGTTGTTGAGTTATAATGATAGTTCCTGTGTTATATTTACGCGCACGTCTTTGGATCTGTCCTAAGAAATCAGCTCCTAAAACATTGCTACCAGAGATCAAAACATGAGCTTCGTCAACTGTCAAAACTGTGTTGGTGTCGGGATTTAAAGTTAGACTCCAAGCATATTTTAATATGTTGAAAAACAATGCATTTCTTATGTTTTTATCACTATTCATTAACTCTTTAATATTAAATACGATAAAATTACTTTGTGGTTGAATAGTCGTATGACCATCAAAATAATAACGTAATTCTTTGACTAATGGTCTTATTTTTAATTCTAATTTTTCTAAGATATCTTTTTCGTGAGTTTTTTCAGGGATAGACAATAACTTACCTCTTACTGTTGCATAAACATCTTTAAAAGTTGGGTAATCATTAGAATTCAACTTAGAAAAATCGGTTGTGAAATCTATTCCAAAACGACGATATGTGTCTTGGACAATTTCACTAAACATATTAGTCGTATCTTCCTCGATACTAGGATCATAATACTTGATAAAAGCTTTTAAAGTTTGTAATGTTCTTGTTAAAACTGTATAGCCTAGACCTTGTTTAATTTCATCCTCATCGGCATCCATGACAATTTCTAATGGATTAACCATTCCAAATTCGCCACCTTTACCTAAATCGATAAAATCACCACCATAGAGTCTAGCCATATCTTCTAGTTCACCTTCAGGGTCGATAACTACAATTTGAATATCGTTTCTAATATGTGTTCGTAACAACAATTTTGCAGCTGTCGATTTACCAGAACCTGATGTTCCTAGAATAATTACATTAGCATTGTTACGATTGTGTTCTTTTTTTATTTGATATAAGAATTGATTAAATAAAATAACACCACCGGAAAAATCTACACCTAATAGACATGATAATCCCGGATCTTTAATACTGTCAAAAATGAAAGGAAACATCGCTGCAATCGTCGGAGCTGGGATTGGTGTTCCAATCCGATCTTCGATCGGTTGTTTAGGAAAGATAGGAAGTATAGATTTTAGAACTTTTTCTTGTTCAAATCTAAGTGGGAATGCTCGCATTTCTAATGCTTCTAGATAACTTTTAACTTGTAATTTTTTAGCTGATAATTCTTCTTCAGAATCAGCAGTAACCATCACATGCATTTGAAAATCAAATATTTTTGATTGAGTACTAACCAACTGAGAAATGAAAAACTCTAATGATTCATAATCTTGTCTAATTCTTTCTTGAATTGTTTTATCGTTTTCTTCTTGATAACGAGCTTTTAAATCAGCTATTTCTTTATTTAACATTCTTCTAATAACGTTAAATGGTAAAGGAATATGTTTGATTACTACTTTAACACCAGACATACTAGTTAAATTAGCTAAATATCCAGGCGAAATAAATTTAGGATAAGATATGACCGTTAAGATAGTAGCATATTTATCGCTTATAACAAAATCACTTGTTCTAAATTCTAGCCCTTTAGGAGCTATTTGACTTTTTATATCCATTATCCTAACACCGTCCCAAACGTCGTGGTAACTCCACCATTTAAAAAGTTATCCAAAATCATTCTTAAATCATCGTTAGTTGTCTGATATGCAACTAACCCAGCGCCTGCCAAAGTATTTATTAAAGTCCTGATTCTTTTTTGAATAATATCATCGTTTTTATCTTTAAAAAGTAGATAATATTCCGTATCGACAATGTTATTATTCATAAACATATTTCCTTTATTGATATCTTCCATAATTAATTTTCTTTTAACTGGACTACTGACATTATTGTATAACAATTCTAATTGTGACATGTAAATATTAATATCGACAGGTCTATCAGCGGCAATAATCCAAAATTCATAATCTATGGTATTGTAAACTGTCCTTAAATTCGCAATAATGCTATCCTGTGTCTGTTGATCTAAAATGAAGATATTTCTTGGCATTATTTTAACTCCGGTTACTTTCAAACCATTATCCAATATGATATAACCATTTTTTATCTCTTTGACAGGGATATTATCGTTAGTATAATTACTTCCCTTCTTCTTCGCCATGTGGAACACACCAACCTTTCCATTTAAACTTTCTTTGATTCATGAAAAATGATATTACTGAACTAAGTAAAGTACGCATATTGTAATAATTAGGTACTGGCATTACCAAGAAACCAGTGATCAAAGCTGGTAATAGAGCAATTATTGCATATACGATCTGCTCTACTGGTAATGCTAGTAATAAAATCAAAGATAATCCAACTCCAATACCAAATAAAATCAGATCAAATTTGGTAAATAAACCAAATATTAACATTGATTTTTTAGTATTAGCCGGTATTAAATAACTGTTCATTTAGTATCACACCCTTTTTATTTTTTTTGATCAGTTCTTTTATTAACTTGTGCTTGTCTATATTCAGGACTAGAGACAGTTTCAGATTTAGCTTTCTTAACTGGTTTTTTAGCAGCATTCCAAGAAGCGCCATCTTTTATCTCGCTAATTTCATTAAAGCCTTCATAAGATGAGTTGGTATCTTTGATATAATTCATATTAGATACTATACTAGAAATCGTTGCATCAGTATTTATGTTGTTAGTAATGTAATCTTGTTTAGCTTGATCTAAAGCTGCTGAATACATTAATTCAGCATTTCTACGAGCTAATGGGCTAGCATTAGGATCTGTTTTTAATGATTCCATTGCTTGCTTTAATAAAGTTACATTACCGCTTGATCTAAATGAATTTCCATTAACATCTTTCCATTCGAAATTAGTATTGCCAATTAATTTATTTTTTTCTATTTCACCAGCAACATAATCTTCTAATGCGGAATGCTCTTTTAGGAAACTATCATAAGCAGAAATTTGACGTTCAAATTTAGATGCTCCTGATTGTACACCAGCTAAGTCATTAATTGAAGCACCAAATCTTCTAGTTGCTCCACTAAGTCCACTATCACCAGCCAAACGGCGACTATCTCTTAAGTTTCTAGCACTAACAGTTTCCTTAAAGCCAGTGCTAGTAGCTTTCAGTACATTATCTTTTTCTTTGCCAGTAAGCCCGGCCTTAGCACCTCTAAAAAGACCACCAGCAGCTCCACCAAAAGCACTTCCAACTGTTTTAAAGCCACGACCATTTTTAATTCCAGCATATGTATTAGCTAAAGCTCCACCAACTGCTGCTCCAGCGGCTCCAACCGCTGCTGAAGCTAAAGGAACTTCTCCTAATTTTTTAACAGGATTTAATGTGAACTTGCCTCCACCTAACTTAAAGCCTAAATCTTCAAGTAATTTAGGTAACTGCTTAGCAAATAACAAAGCTCCTAATATGATAAATACTTTAACAAAAGCATTAACGTCTTTACTTATACCAGTTACAGTATCGACAAATTGTAAATCGATCATTTGAGTAATAACGAAAACAGCAAAATAAATAGCTAATAATCTGATAAATAGATCTAAATATGTATTAAGACATACCTTAACCCATTTATCAAAGGTATCTTTGCCTTTTTTTGGATCGATCCTTGATACGATAGGAATTGGCGCTATCATTCTCATAAAGCCTAACTTAACGCTTCTTACAGCAACGTCAAAACAGAATACGATTAACAATAATGCACAAGCTCCACCAGCTAAAGTTGAAATAAAAGGAATATAACTCATAACATATTCATCATTTTGATCTCTAACATTGACCAAATTTGAATTCATATAAATTGAAATACTGTTAGTAGCTTTGGCATATTTTAACACTTCGGCATAAGCTGCAAAACCCTCATCGCCGTTAAATGCTTGTGTTTTGCAATTATCAGCATTATAATTTCCTTCACTTTTTTCACCATAGGTTTCAATTCCTTCACATTCAGGATGGCTATCATAATTCAAGTGATAAAATGCTTTAAAAGTTTCATAAGACATGGTATTACCAGGATCAGTAACTACCTGGGTATTAATTTCTTGAGTAGAAAAGATTTTACCAAGAACATTATCTCTTAAAACAATTCTTTGGATATCCATTGCTTGCGAAAATATCCAAGGGGTAGCTATTAGTAGGACAAGTGTGACAATAATATTGCCAATTAACTTGCCAACTCCCTTAGATTTGTCTAAAAATTCATCAGGATTGACTATATATGAAATGATAGAAAAAGATACTTTAAATAACATAAAAATACCTAAAAGTGCATAGACTTTTGAAGCAAAAAGATCAATTACTTCTTCGGTAAAAATACTTGTCTCAGCTATATCAACAAGTAGATTATATAAAGTAACGATAAAAGTATAAATTAAGTTGTCAATGAAGAAAAAAATACTTCTTAATAAGTCAACTATCCAATCTAACATAATCTGACCCCAATTCCTGAAATAAAATATATCGTCTATATTATATCATAAAAAAAAAAGATAATAAATAGTTTTATTATCTTTTGTTCAATGTTTACTTCGATGGTTCACAATTTTCTACGCCATTTAAGAAACAATCAATACAATTTGTTATACTAGTTTGATCATCACCTGCGACCAAACCAATAACTAATTGGACTATAAACACTACTAGGAATACTAAAACGGCAGAAATTAATCGTTTTACAAAAAGTTGTTGACTTTTTTTGATTTCATCTTCTTTTTGTGCCATTACTGCTTTACCTAAATCTAACATTCCAAGAAAAATTAATATAAGTGGAATACCGATCTTAATAATAGTAACAGCAGTAGATGTTAATTGTGGAATCAATGAATCAACGTTAAAATTTTCAAGTCCTCCACATGTAACGGTTTCTAATATAAACATAATATATCCTCCTAACTAAATTTAATAATACTATATTTCCCTATATTTGTCAATTATCTATTTTAGATTATTTTTAATTAATCTGATAACATTTATCTTGTTCACATTTAACAGTCTTCATATAACCGCCTTTATCAACCCAAACATATATGTTATAAGTTCCTTTATAAATCAATGTCCCTTCAACTCCATATGCTGATACACGTTGGTTATAATCAGCATATGTATTTTCTAAATTAGTATCATATGCCGGAAATTCAGCCACTTTATTTTTTAAAGCTGATTTTAATATCGCCTCGTCAACTTCAATTTCGATGTCTTTTATATTGTCTTCTCTATCAACAATACTTTTATAGGTAATACCATCACCATATTGCCATTCACACACGTATTCACCAATGGCATAGTTAATTGTAACCGGATCAATATAACAATCTACTCCTAAAATTTTATCTACTTGACTAACCTTACTACCAACATTGATATTATTGATTAAATTAAGTCCATTATTAGTAGCAACAGTAGTAGCATCTTGTTTTATGTTACAATTTTCACCACTAATAAAGCAATCGACGCAATTCCACATATTAGGATTATCGCTTTGTGGTTGGACAAAACCAATAATTACCTTAACCAGAACAAAAACTAAGAAAACTGCTGCTCCAATTAATAATCTTCTAACAAAAGTTTGCTGACTTTTTTTAATTTCATCTTCTTTTTGGGCCATTACTGCTTTTAATAAATCGATCATACCCAATAATATAATAATAATAGGTGTCGCAATTTGTAAAATCATATATACTGTTTGAGTAATTTGAGCAGCTACATATGGTACCTCAGTATCGCCACAGACTAATTTTTGATAAGTATCCAACAGCAAAAAGTTTTCTTGACCGATAGCTAAAGCCTTGATCGGACTTGCTAAAAAAATCAATAAAACAACCATTAAAATTCCAAAATACTTTTTCACGCAAATCCCCCTTAAAATAAACCTAAAATTTTCTTTCTTTTTTCAACTTCTCCTGTTTGTTGCTTAGCAAAACCTAATTTAGCCAAGAACGTATCCATAATCATAATATCTTGATCACGTTCGTTCAAAGGTGGCATGTTAAAAAAGAATTTTGTTCGAGCCTCATACTGAAGTTCTAAAACATCTTTAGAACTAAGTAAACTCTGATTTAAAATTATTTTTCTATCTTCTAATTCTTTAAAAATATTTCTTTTAATATTCATTAATTTATTTAATTTGATCGTTGAAGGTTCAACTAAATAAATTATTTCTTGAACTAAGCCTGATGCGATAGCACTATTATTCATATCGATAATTATTACATCACGATCGTTATTCTTTTCGATAAAACTACCTAAATCTTTACTGCTAACACTATGCAAAGATTTGTCGTTAAAATAGTTAAAATCGTTAGCATCGACTTCGACACCAATAACATCGTAATTTTTCTTTAACTGTTTAACCATCATATAACAAAAAGTTGTAGCTCCTGTTTCATCGGTCACATTTTTAACACCGATAATTCTGCAATAATTAGCTTCGACATTTTGATAAACTATCTGTGGTTGGGTTTCGACATTTTCTAATTGATGATATTGCGCAACATCGCGATAGCTATTAGGGTTATTATATAAATAAAGAATTCCTTCAACATTTCTAGTGAAATTATAAATTCCCATCGAAATTAATTTAGAAAGATAATTAGGTGAAGATGATTCTTCACTGTCATCTAACAACAAAATTAATTTATCCATATCTAAAGAAATAGATAATTTTTGAAGAGTTCTAATGTCTTGGTAGTTTTTTAAAGCCGTGACATCTAAAATCATTCGTTGATAATAAAAATTTTTAAACATTTCGATTATTTCTTCGACTTCAAATTGACCTTCAATCGATTTAATAACATCGATACTAAGTGAATTTAATAATTCTTTTCTTTGATTAACAATGATTACATTCATTATCCTTGCACCTCACTTTTTTCAAATAAAATACGTGTCTCACCATAAATCGGTATTTCGAAAAAACCATTGATGATTGGAAAATCAAAATGAATAAAAACTTTTACTCCATAATAGTTACCTTTATTTGTATTGTATTGATAAACACAGTAGTGATATGCACTATCATTAGCAATAGGTTGAACCCCATTATGATCACCACATTCTTTATCGACAATTCGATAGCCGATTGCTGCTAAATTTTCAGCTATTTCATCTTTTGCTTCTTCAGTATAGCCATCATATTTTTCAATTATATCGATCAATCTGTTTCGTACTTTAAAACCTTTAGAATAAGCGATTGAACTAACGTAAAGAATGATAAAGACACCTAAAAAAATCATAATAAGATTAAATACCATCGATGTTCCAATAGCTTCTTTCATATTTAGCCTCCTCTTATCCTGTAATAATTATACTATATTTTAAAAAATACTACAATAGTTTTGAAATTAAAAAAATCCTATAAGGATTCATCAGTAGTAAATTTATAAAGACGGTTAGTTCTAGAAAAAACTGGTATATCGATGATATTGATAAATGGCAAATCTAAATTCATATAGGTTAAAATGCCATAGGTATAATAGCTACCTTTTTGTGGATTCAAATTATCGATATAAATACAGTATTTATAGTTTTCTTGTAATGAATCGATCAAATACATATTTTTGTATTCCTGTTTACAATTAGCATTTTCTAATGAGTAGCCTAAATTGCCCAAAACAATATCGATTTCTGCTTTCGATAAATCGTTATAACCCTCGTATTTTTCTATGGCGTGAACGATTCTATTATTGACTTTAAATGCTTTATAATAGCTAAGTGTCCCTGATAAGAAAGCAAAAACAATCACAATAAATATAATAACTAAATTATAAATAAATGTATGACCTATTGGACCGCTCATAAATAACACCTTACTTTCACATTAAAATAATTATACTATATTTTAATTTTTATTGCAATGTTTTTATCTAATTGCAAATTAAAAAGGATAAAATATCCTTTGTTATTTTAAATATTCATTATCTTTTTAGTACTAATATTGGTGATTTTGATAAACCATCAACATCTAACTCACAATTATTATCATCACTCATTTCTCTAACTGTTACGTTACTACTATCGTCGATGATTTTTTGTGAAATTCTTATTAAACTATTATATTTTTCAACTATATTGTTAAGACCATTTCCCTTTTTATAATTAGCAATATATTCTAATAATCTTATATCTATTGATTTTATATAATCAACAGGTATTTTTTGATAAGTTATAAATTCATTTCCATAGTTTACTGTATATCTAAAAGCCTTAACACAATTAGAAATTATTAAATCAATATAGCCACACCGTAAGGGATTATATACATATTCATTATGATATAAATCATCTAGTCCAACCTTTGATAGTGAAATTCCATCAAAACCGTTTGCATGCGATTCGACATCTGAGCATATAAGTAATTCTTCATGGGAAAAATTTCTGATTTTTTTAGAGTGTAATTGTTTTATAGGTAAGATCCCATTTTCTAAAATCGATAAAATCGAATCATAGCTACAATTATGATGATAATCTGCTTTTTCGACTTCATGTCGATTTTTTTTGAAATTATTAAAAGCATCTTTAATATATTCAAGACAATATTTTTCTTTTAAAACTACTTTTTTCATTTAAAGCTCCTTATATTATTTTAATATATTTTTCAAAACTTTACTATTTTCGATAGTGACAGTTTTACTTAAATTGTATGTATCTTTTAAAATAATATATTCTTCATCTGTTGGAATTACTAATACTTCTATTTTTGAATTGTCTGTTGATATTTTACCAGAACGATTAGCTTTAGAACGCGAAATGTTATCATTGGCTTCTTTATTTAAAGATATTCCCATTGGTTTAGAAATGTCTTCAATTATTTTTTCTCTTAATTCAACTCTATTTTCGCCAATTCCTGCTGTAAAAACTATGGCATCTATGTTTCCGTTAAGTTCAAAATAATATTGAGCAATATATTTAATTATAGATTTTCTCATCATCAAAATGGCTAATTGAGCTTTTCGATTTCCTGCTTCTGCCAAAGCTGTCAGATCTCTAAAATCGTTTTTGCCAGCTATACCGATCAGACCACTGTTTTTGTTTAAAATTTGATTTATTTCTTGTACATTTAAATTTCTTTCATTTGAAATATATTCTATTATCGATGGATCAATCGAGCCACTTCTTGTCCCCATTATTAGACCATCTAAAGGTGTTAAACCCATCGATGTATCGTAACATTTTCCATCCTTTATGCACGAAATACTTGCACCACTACCTATATGACAAATAATTGCATTTACATTATCTTTTGAATAACGTTTCTTTAAACATTCCGTTATATATTTATGGCTGGTTCCATGAAAGCCATATTTTCTGACACCATTTTTTGCATACCAGTCATAAGGTACAGCATATAGATAATTTTCTTCTGGCATTGTTTGATGAAATGCCGTATCAAAGACCGCCACTTGTAAAACATTTGGCAAAATAAGTTTCATACTTTCAATTCCTGCTATCTGTCCCGGATGATGAAGGGGACCTAACTTAGTTAGTTTTTTAATATCATTTATTACATTTTCATCAATCACAACAGAATCATTATATTTTTCTCCACCGTGCAAAACTCTATGACCTATACCTTTTATTTCATCGATATTTGAAATAAAATTATTTTTAGTTAATCCGTTAAGCATGATATTTACAGCGTCGATATGATTATTAGCATTACAAAAATCTTCGATTTTGTTGTCATTAAATCTTAAGATAAAACGACTATCACCTTCGCCAATCTTTTCAACCAATCCATTTACTAATTCTTTTGCTTCTGGCATTTCATATAGCGAAAATTTTAATGATGAACTACCAGCATTGATAACTAAATATTTTCCTTCCATAAAAGACCTCCAAATTTGTCATATATAATATCATAATGTCTGTTTAAATGCAAATTTTTTGCAAATTAAAAAGGATAAAAATTTATCCCATTTTAAGAGTTTGCGTTTTGAACACATGTGTTGTAACTGTTTTGATCAAACACCGCAGTAGCTTGGCAAGCTCCTCCTTCCCAAGTTCCACCAGCATCTGTACAGCAAGTTCTTTCAGCGGTACTACTCATCAAATTAGTTACTAATGGAATAGCAATGGCAGCAATAACACCAATTAAGATGATCGTAATTACTGTCATATTAGCTTCTCCAGCTGCTTCTTTCATTCTTTCACCACCTTACACAATATATTTATTATATCACATTTTTACTCAATTATCTAAAAATTCATTAGCATCATCATCGATAATAACATCAATAACATGATACCACCACCAGTAACAAACAACATAATCATCGTTCTTTGTTCCATGTTAGCCAATCTTTCAGCATATTTCTGTTCACGAGATTTATTTTGCAAACTAGAAACAGTTCGTGAAAACATCATTAATTGTTCCTGTTTTTTTTCTTGGCTACCAAGGCTTAAACGATACAAAAGACGCATCATTCTCATCGAATCACGAACAGGATATTCTTTGGCAAATTCCATGTAAGGATCGACCGTCATATCGCCCGCTTCGATTCTAGCAACTAATGTTCTTAATCCTGGTTTGAATATTTCGGGAGCTTGTTCGATTGAACGCGACAAAGCTACCGGTACAGTATAATGTTGGACTAAAATTTCTAAACTTTTTAAATAATACGGTAACATCAAATTGATGTTGTGTAGGTTTCTTTTGTAATATGACCTTAATGCCGTATAAGGTTGTTTGAAAATAACAAATCCGACGATAATAGCAAATAAAACATAGATAAATTGTAAATTTGATAAAAATATAAAAAACATAATAACGATTGCAATCAAGCCATTGCGAACTCTTTTGCCAAACATTTTGTCGACATCGACATCAGGACCATATTTAAGTTTTAACAAAAATTCATAATCTGATTCTCGTAAAAATTTAAAAATCGGTTGTGTTTCTTTTAGAAACTGATTAGGTTCGACAAATCTATTATAGATAACGATAAAAAACAAAATTATTCCTATTAATACAAAAATCATTATTCAGCCCCCACATTCTCATTATAAAATTTTTCGCCACTCAACAAGAAATAAGTATTTATAATTACTATGGCGTGCAATAATAACTGAACATACCAAATTTTAAGCATTTCTAAATAAGTTTCTGTACCTAATAAAAATTGAACTAACATTACCATCAAATATAAAACAATACCAAATTGTAAAAATTTTTTATGGAATGTAGCACGATCGATACGATCGCGATATACCCCTTCTACAAGCATATCTATATCTTGTGACATATTTTCTAATGATCCAGAAGCATCTCTAGCTCCTTCATTAGTGATTTGTAAAAATAATTGATGCATATTTCGAACGATATAATAATCGTATTTTTCGTTCATAAAGTTGATCGATTCATTAATTGTTCCATTACGATATGCCATATCGATCATCGTCTTAACATCACTTTTAACGGGATCTTCTAATATTCCAGATTCATAAACTCCCTCTAGTGATTTAACAAAGCTTTGTGTCGTAGCAAATTCCATGATTGTATTAGTGGTATAAACTTGAATTTGTTCAAAAATAAACTCACTATATAATCTTTTGCAACGCAAATATGATAGATAAGGTATTATCAAAATGGCAATTATTATATAAACTATACACCAAATTAAACTGTAAAAATAAAGATATGAAACAACAGCTGATCCAACAGAAAAGACAACTATTTGAATAAAATATTGTTTTGGCGTAAATTCTTGTCCTAATTCTTTAACCTTTTCTCTTACAACTTTAAATGAATAGGGAGCATATTTTTCATAAACATTATTGACATTATTTACGATGAATTTATAGACATTTTCGCCAGTGTTGATTCGATATATGAATATAAATAACAAAATAATAGCAATAAGAACAAATATTACAGTTATCATTTCATACCTCCTTTAAATTTCGTTAATTGGGGTGACAGGAGAAGGTGAGATAAGTTCTTTTTCCTGATCGAAAGCAGGATTAATAAAACCTGCTGGTAAACTTACTCCTTGTCCTTCTATATAATCGATTAAATACTTACTCGGATTATTTCTGAATACTTTTCCTTCCGGGGTTTTACGATAAATAATATTATATTTGGCTTCGTTATCTTCGGTTACATAAAACTCTGTAACCTCGCCAATTTCTCTTATAAATCTCTTAGTTTCACGGTCTTGGCGTCCTCTAACTAATACGCCCAGTTGAACATATCGATGGATCGATTTTAAAAATTGATCGATATCTTGACTTGTTTCTAACAAGCTATACATACGAGTTGGAATAGAGGAAGCTTTATCAGCATGGATAGTCGATAAAATATAATGTCCTGAAGAAATCGAGTTACGAACAGCCATGACTGCCTCTGCACTACGAACCTCGGATAATAATATCCACTTAGGATTTTGTCGCATACAAGTAACTAATACATCAGTATAAGATGCGACATTGTTAGTTTTCATCGCTACAATATCACGATGCGGAAATATTTTATCTAAGTGTAATTCTAATGTATCTTCGATTGTGATAATTTTTTCGTTTTCTCTTGTTTTAGAAGCTAAGTATTTGACAAATTCTGTCTTCCCAGAACCAGTCTCGCCACAAACAAGAATATTACAATGCGCTAAAACACATTGAACTAAAAAATCATGAATATCTAGAGTAATATATTTTTCAGCAATAATCTTATCTTTTTCTAATCTTATCTTAGCTGGTGTCTTTCTTATAACACAAGCAATACCATTGCTGGCAATCGAATCATGGATAAAATTCATTCTTAGCTCAGCGCTTTCAGAATCGAGAAATGGATGAGCTGCATTAAATGATCTACCCATTACATTAGAACATTGAAAAGCTAATTTTTCCATAAAGGCATTATTAATATTAGGATTATCGATCCTAAAAATACCATGTGATAAAGTTTTTAGCCAAATTTGACCGTTATTACTGTAAGATATATCAGTTATATCATCGTTTCTTAAATATTCTACTAGTGGTCCGAAATCTATTTGGGAAAACAAATTATCATTCATAACTACTCAGTCTCGTTTCCTATATCTCCACCCGGAATATTATCGTTAGGATTATCAGTTGAGTCACTGAAAACGACTGTATTACTTTCGATGAAATTAACTAATTCTTCACGGTCTACAACTAAATCGCCTTCAACTGGCGTTGTTCCACCATAAGGAACTGGGAAAAGTTCTACTCCATAGCCACTTAAATACTCGGCTTTTTTCAATAAAATATAAACATCTTCTGGAACACCGAACAATAAAGTTGCTGGGATTCTGTTAGATGAAGTGTCCTCAAAAACATTGTTTCCAGAACTGTCTTTAACTGCTAGTACATCGACTTGCGCTAATAATCTTCCTACCATGACTTGCCCATTTTCATCAAGAGCTTTCATGAAGACATCGATTTTATTTCCTGGATAAATGGAATTACCATAAGTAGATGCTGTCGTAACTGATAAAGCATAAGGTCTTTCACCATCTTTAACAGCTGTAAAAGCTGAATCTGGCAACTCAGTTTTGTCGATTAAAACTGTGCCATAAAACATGCTACCAGCTGGTATGACAGTGTTGACATCACTATATTTACCGACGATCAAAGTTTGACTTCTAACTACGTCATTACTGATCGATGCAGCAGGCATCTCAATCCACTTGATCATATCATCAGTTATCAAAGTTCTCGGTTGAATGGTCGTAGAAGCTACCGGTACCCTAACCGGTTTTACTTGACTATTTATAGTTGAAGTATAGCCCCAATATAAAAGTCCTAAAATGGCAATAATGCCGATAACAGTAACTGTATTCTTGTTAGTAAAAAATTTCTTTAATGATACTAAAAAATTATTCATAAAAATTCATCCCTTTCTTTATTCGTCGACATCAGGTGTCTCTAGTATAGCATCTAAACGATTTTGAATGCTAAACTCCATAATTTCACCTGTCATACTAGTCGATTCAGTACTACTAACTAACAAACTAACTTTAGGTGGTGTTTCGTTCACATCGTATATCTCGATTTTATAAGTGTTAGAAAGTAAAGCGCTTTCAGCAAATCTTCTTAAAAAGTTTTCTACAAATTTTTCGCGATCAATTCTAATCACCCCATCTTCACGATAAGCAGCCAAATCTAAGGCGTCATACATTGCTCCTTCAGTAGCTTCTTTGAGCAAATGGTAATTGTGCTCGTCGGTATTGGTGATTGATTGAAAGAAGAAGATAAAGAAAATTGCCAATATTCCAAGAGCAACTACGGCAGCTCCCCAATATGATTCTTTCACAACAGTACCTCCTAACTATAAACGTCATCTTTTTTGCTAAGAAAATATAAACCAACCAACCCTAACGCTAAAATAACGACTATAATTATGTAGTAATCAAGTAAAAAGTTGACTATCAACTGAATCCAAGATACCTCGTTTACAGTTGGTGTCGGTTCTTCATTATCATCTTGATTAAGTCCTTCTTTATATTCATTGACTTTTTTTAAAAAGTTTTCATACGATAATGGTTGACTAGACCATTTTTGACATAAACTGTAATTTTCGATTCCTTTGCACACTTCATCTTTATAGTATGGATTGTAACTAGGAAAAGAAACTCTTGTCGTATACAAAGCTTCCTTACTACAATTAGAATCAGTTGCATAAAACACATATTTAACGGTTTCGCCACTTCGGTATCCAGAAATGGTTATTTCATCGTTTTCATAATTATAAGTTCGATAATCTGTCATGTCGACAAAATAAATTTTTTCATTAAGATTATTTAAGGTTACTGTAAAAGTCACATTGTTGCCTTGTTCAATATAATCGTAACTAATATTGACATTGGAAGCTAATTTTTTTAAATTTGCTAATTCATTGTAACTACAAGACAATGCTTTTACTTTTACAGTTGGAATAAGTAATATCAAGACTAATATGGTAATTATCTTCTTCATGTTTACTCCTCCATTATATAATTATAGCATAAATAAAATTTTTTTGAAATACTATTTTAAAACATATTCATAATTTCTATTCCGAATTGTAAATACTAATGATATGGAAGATGCATTTTCGACTTCTTTTAAAATCTCGATATAGTAAGTATTTTCTTGATTGACTTTTTTACTTTTTACTTCTTTAAATTGAATTGATTGGACTTTTCTTTCACCATCGATCACATAATATAAATTGCCAAAATAATCGATAAAGTCGTATAAATCATATATATTATCTATACTATTTTGTTTAGTTAAGGAACCGGTTATTTTTAACAGTACTTTATCATAATTGCTAGTAATACTAGGTTTTAAATATTCGTAAGATGGGTAACATTCGTTAGAAATGCAGAAATTATATTGAAGTTTATAGTTGTTTTGAATATCAAAGGAAGTTATATTAATTTTATAATCTTTTAAAATACTATTTTCAAATGATAGTTCTTCTTGTAATTTTGCTGTTTCCAGTGATGTAATACCAGTTAAATCTTGGTATTCAATTTTAACTTTGGTACTAGTAAAATTGCCGTTTTTATCAACTGTATTTTTATCGACAAAGGAAAAGATTATATCTTCGTCAATTAATTCTTTAGGTATTTCATAAACCAAAACTTTAGTTTCAAATTCTTGACCGATGTTTTCATTTTGATAGATTGTTCCAAAATCAAAGAAACTGCTTTTGTTTTTTGTAGTTGGAACATAAGAATAATTCCCAATTATTATTTTAGTAGTAGCAATATCTAAACCAAAAATGCGATTAGTATTATTTTTGATTTGTAGTTTTACTAAAAGGTAATAATAGTCTTCATTGATTAGTTTGCCTTTATAATCTGTGTTTACTAAATAACTATCAGTTAGATTAACTGTAAAATTATTGCCAGAAAAATAAACATTTTGTTTAATAATTTTGTCGCCACTAAAAATCGACAAAGTTATAACTAATACTAATGAAACGACAGCTACTACAAAAATCGAATTGAAAAACAAACGGTTTTCTTTATAGCTATATTTTAGATAACGAATTTTTTTTCTTAAAGTTCTTAGTTTTTTATTAGGGTCAAAATTGATTTGAACTTCAACTTCTTCCCGATCTTCTTCACTGATTTCTAACTCTTTTAAATCGCTTTTAAAATCGAATTTTTTAACATCAAAACCTGTGGCTCTAACTAAAATTATAATCAAACTAAATAGCTGAGTGGCAAAAGCTATCGTAATTAAATCTCTAATTAATCGAATTGTTCTAACATCGACTAATGTCGTATATAATGTATTTAAGGTTCCTTTAGAAACTTGAGTTATAATTAAAACATATATATATACGATAATAGTTATGATGTAAAAAAGATATGGTTTTTTTTTGTAAGCCATGACGAATAAAACAATGGTGGCAAAAATTATAATTAAAATGGGAATAATCTGAAATAAGGTGGGTAATAAAGGTGTAACTAAATCTTGACCAGCAACATTTATAGTTGCTAAGCTATATTCGTTAAAAAAGTCTAACAATAATTTTGTTTTATAGATAGAATAAAATACTAAAACAGCTAATATTATGTGAATTAGCTTAAAGTGTTTAATAAAAAACGCATAAGGTTTTCTTAGAATCATATTGCCACCCACTTATTATAAATAAATTATACCTTATTATTGGTATTTTTACAATACCAAACTGAAATTATTAACTATTGAAATATTTTTCGTAAAATTAAAAAATCAAAAAGAATACTTATTTTATTCTTTTTGATCCTCTTATTATGTCTATCTTAACATTAAATATCGCTAATTTGGACATTTTAGTATATTTCATGATAAGTTTTATTCTAAATGATTTATTAATTTATCGAATTTTAATCAGCTTTTTTAAAGCCACTTAAATAATATGATCCATCGCTTTGTTTTTCAGCTATATAGTCTGAAACATCACTTCTTTTTTCAAAACTATAAACATAACTATCAAGCTGATCTATCTCAGATGATGAAAGAGCATCCAAGTTCATATTAAACCAATCACCTATATATTTGGTTTTATTATAATCACGATAATATTCGTAATACAAAGAATCATTAAGATAAACTACTTTTGCAAAAATTGTTTTGAAATAAATATTTATTTTCTCACCATCATTAATCATTTCGGCTTTATATGGAATTTGATAAATAAAACCATCAAAAATATTATTACTATAAGGATTGTCAGAAGCATTTACGCAAAACCTATATTCGCCGGAACCGTATGTAACAACATCACTGTATAGATAATACGAACCTTCTCCAAAAACAAAATCATTTGTAAAGTTAATAAACGGGGTAAATGACCCATGTTTATAATTTATATCACTAAATAAGTATTCTACAATGTCATCAAAAGCTTCCTCTTTAATACTAAATTCAGCATCACATGTGTTGCTTGTATCAACTTCTTCTTGAAAATAAACAAAAAATCCTCCAGTTAATCCAAGAATAAAATCATTAGGTATATAATCTTCAGTTATATTTTTGTTCGTATAAAACTCATCTGTTGCAGAACCTTCTAAATTATATTTGTCTAGTAAGTCTGTAACTATCTTATCATTTAAACTTATTGCTTCTACTTTATCAGGTGTTTCTGGTTCAGTAGGTTTCTCCGTTTGTTGTTGATCATCTGGATTAGCAGGTTCTTCAACATTAGGTTGTTCTTTGATAACCTTATCATATATTATATAACCACCTAAACCGATAACAGCCAAAATGATGATCCCAAATAAAAATTCTATTAATGTTAATCCTTTTTTCATTTCATTTTTTTTCATTTTAATTTCCTCCATTTCACATATCTTTTTTTATATCATTTTAATATTCTAATAATATGTGATATTTTTGATGTGAGGAATTGGTTTTATTTTAGGCAGATAGCTATTTATTTTGTAAAGGGTTATGCCCCCCCCCATGTGTGCTATTTGCTAATTTATTTCTCTTTCTTAACATCTAACTACACCTACTTTCTACATTTTCATTATATATCATTTATCTATCAAAAGCAATATTTTATGAAAAAACAAATAAAAAAAGCGATATTTTAATCGCTGTTAAGACTTTCAATAATATTATAAATTTGAAAGCCAATAAAAACTTAATATGGTGAGTGATATAGGACTCGAACCTACGACCTCTACGATGTCAACGTAACGCTCTAACCAACTGAGCTAATCACTCATGGCTGCCCTAACTAGATTCGAACTAGTGAATAACGGAGTCAGAGTCCGTCGCCTTACCGCTTGGCCATAGGGCAATGTACAAATTATATTGATTGATATAATTTGTATAATTCTTCACACTTTTCTTTATTCATCGCTTCGATGTTGCTTAAGCGATAAGGTATCCCTAACTTTTCATATTTAGGAACACCAATAGTAGTATACGCTAAAAATTCAATTTTTTCAACCTCATAATCGCTTAAAAATTTTTTTAATTCTCTAATATACTCCTCATTATCATTAATACCAGGTATTATTACTTGTCTTATCCACAGTCTTTTTTTTAATTTTTGACATAGTTTTAAAAATTCTAAAGATTGATCTATTTTCTGACCGACTATTTCAAAATATTTATCAGGTTTTAAAGCTTTTATATCCATCATAACTAAATCGATATACTTTAAAATTTCTTCATTATTTGTCCCACCAAAACCAGCAGTATCTAGACAAGTATGGATATTGTTTTTTTGACATTTCTTTAAAATATCAAGCAAAAAGGAAGATTGAAGAAGGGGTTCACCTCCCGAGAAAGTTACCCCTCCCTCTTTACCATAATAGTTCTTGTATTTTAAAATTTGTTTAATTAATTCATCCGAACTGATTTCTATCCCTTTATTTAATTGCCACGTTTCTGGGTTGTGGCAAAATAAGCATCTTAATTTGCATCCCTGCATAAATACGACAAACCTAATGCCAGGACCATCAACTAGGCCCATCGTTTCGATCGAATTAATGTAGCCCTTCATTAAATTACCTCGTGAAATGTTCTATTTATAACTTCTAATTGCTGTTCTTTATTTAATCTATTAAAACGGACCGCATAACCAGATACTCTAATTGTTAAATTAGGATACTTGTTAGGATCAGCCATTGCCTCGATCAACTTTTCACGATTTAAAACATTGACATTTAAATGATGAGCACCTTGCTTAAAATAGCCATCTAAAATGTTGACTAAGTTATTTATTCTTTCCTCAGCCGTATGACCTAAAGCACCAGGTACGATAGAAAAGGTATTAGATACACCATCCTCGCATACATCTTTGTATGGTATTTTAGCAACTGAGTTTAAAGATGCTAAGGCACCGCTTTTATCACGGCCATGCATTGGATTAGCGCCTGGCGCAAATGCAACACCTCTTTTACGACCATCAGGTGTAGTGCCTGTTTTTTTACCATAGACAACATTGGAAGTTATCGTTAATACTGATAAAGTATGTTTAGCGTTTTTGTACAATGGATATTTTTTCAATTCTTTAATAAATTTTTTAACGATATCAACAGCAATACTATCAACTGCATCATCATCATTACCATAAGCTGAATAATCACCATCAATTATAAAATCGACCGCTAAACCTTCAGCATTATAAACAGGTTTTACCTTAGCATATTTAATCGCAGATAAGGAATCTGTGGCGACTGATAATCCCGCCACTCCAAAAGCCATTAAATGTTCAACATCAGTATCGTGTAAAGCCATTTGTGACTTTTCATAAGCATATTTATCGTGCATATAGTGAATTATGTTCATAGCATCAACATAGATTTTAGCTATTTTTTCTAAAGTATTATAATATGCATTTTTAACTTTTTCATAATCTAAAATTTCATCAGTAATTTTTTCTAAGCCTTCGATAACTAATTTGCCAGTTATTTCGTCATAACCACCATTTATAGCGTACAAAAGAGCTTTCGCTAAATTACATCTAGCACCGAAAAATTGCATCTGTTTTCCAACTTTCATGGCTGATACACAACAAGCAATAGCATAATCATCACTATAAATTGGACGCATAACATCATCATTTTCATATTGGATAGCATCAGTCAGAATAGATATTTTAGCGCAATATTTTCTGAAGTTTTCTGGCAATTTATTAGACCACAAGATAGTTAAATTAGGCTCTGGTGAAGATCCTAAATTAATTAACGTGTGTAAATATCGAAAACTATTTTTAGTTACTAAACTTTTACCATTTAATGCCATACCGCCAACTGATTCAGTTACCCAAGTAGGATCGCCTGCAAATAATTCATTATATTCAGGTGTTCTTAAATGTCTAGCTATTCTTAATTTAATAACAAATTGATCGATTATTTCCTGGGCTTCCTTTTCAGTAATAATTCCCTGCTCTAAATCTCTTTCAATGTAAATATCTAAAAAGGTGGAAGTTCTACCTAAACTCATAGCGGCACCATTGTTTTCTTTAATTGCCGCTAAATAACCAAAATATAGCCATTGGGTTGCTTCTTTAGCATTCATAGCTGGTTTAGATATATCATATTCATATTTTAAAGCCATACTTTTTATTTCGTTTAAAGCTTTAATCTGTTCACTAACTTCTTCCCTTAATCTAATAGTATTTTCGTCGATTTTAGTTATATTGCTTAAATCTTTTTTCTTTTCAGCAATCAAATAATCGATTCCATATAAAGCAATTCTTCGATAATCACCAATAATTCTACCTCGACCATAAGCATCAGGTAACCCGGTTAATAACCCAGCACTTCTAGCTTTTCTAATTTCATCAGTATAGACATCAAAAACACCATCGTTATGTGATTTACGGTATTCTTTGAAATGTTGATCAATTTCAGGATTAAGTTTATATCCGTAAGCTTCCAAAGATGCGTGCGCCATTCTGATCCCGCCATATAAATTAACGATTCTTTTTAATGGTTGATCAGTTTGTAATCCAACAATAACTTCATTATCTTTATCAATATATCCAGGCTTGAAATTGTCGATACCAGAAATTATATTGGTTTCAACGTCAAGAACACCTTTTCTTAATTCCTCTTTAGTCAAACTTTCGACACGGTTTAAAATTTGTTTTGTTTTATCACTTATTGTCTCAAGAAAACTATCGTCCCCCAAATATTCTTTATAATTATTTATAATGAAATCTTCGACATCAATTTTATTTTTCCAGTTTTCACCTTTAAAGTTAGTCCATGCTTCCATCTTACTTCCTCCTTGGAACTTAACAATATTAGTATATCACAAAAAATAATAAGTTGGGTGGTTTTTATATTAAAAAATCTTTGTCATGTCAATAAATGTTTAGATATTAAAAAAACTATTGCTAGTTTTTTTCGTTTTCTGAACTTTTTGAATTTTTTGCTTTACTATTAGAGGTATTTTCGCTTATAGATTTTGTGTTTTTCCAAATCATAACTAAAATTAGCATTCCTTCATAAGCAATTCTAATAACTACTGGGCCTAAAATTAAAGTTAAAAGGAAAGATATAAAATTAACTGAGATAAGGTTAAATGAAATTAAAATTACAAAAATTGTACTAATTAAGTAAAGAATTTTTAAAATTGGCTCAATTAGCATAACTTTGAAGTCTAAAAGATTTTTTAATTTCTTTAGTTTATCATTTAATTTTAAATTACCTTTAACAAATAGAAAATAAGCTAATATTCCTCCAATAACTGCTAAAATTAATGCGACTATACTCCAAACAGCATATCCAGAAAAAGAACTTGAAATTTGATTATATCTATACATCCCTACCTACTCCTTTCATATGTAATTATATCATTTAATGTTTTTTTTGACAACTATGAATTTACATAACTCCAGTTAATTATATTAGATAATTTTTAATTTTAGAATAAAAACACAATTAAAGATTTTTGATTCATATTTTTTAAATAATTTAATACTTCATATTGCTCTATTTTGTTAATACTTAAGACAACTTATGAAATTATTGTTTTTCTTTAAAATAATATAGTATAATATTGATAATGGATGGGATGTTTTATGAAATTAGATAAAAACTTTAGTAATTACGAATATTTAGAAAAAATTATTAATTACTATCAACCTCTTGCTGATTGGTTTGAAAGAAACCAAGATTTGATAGTATATTTAGAGCTTACTAAAAAAGAATATTGTTTAATTTATGAAAATAATCAATTTATTTCAAATGATATTAAAATGCTAGGTAAAATGACTTATATTTGTTTTTGTTCTTTAGAATTACCATTTCCTATTTCACCTGAAGAAAAGGCCAAATTTATCGCACTTTCTATGGCAAAAGTATATGAAGAAGAAAAAGGAAAATTAGATGATAACGCTAAAGTCAATTTTTATTTGAATATTAACGAATTACAAAAAGAAAATAAGGTTGAAAAAAACACTTATACTTTAAGCAAAAACATGAAAATAAGGTTTAACAAAAATTAACCCTTTCTTTATTTAAAGTCGATTAGTTCGACTAATTTTTTATGGTATGAGTGTCGTAGTAATCTACAACTTTTACACAAGGACGATTGAAATTAGGATCGATCTCTAAATACATTATATTTTTCTATTTTTTCAAAGATTTTTCTAAATATTCTATGAAAATATTTTCGTTGTTGAAAACGCGAGGAATCTTTAATTTATTTAGTGTCTTATTTTTTTCTTTTGTTGAGTTATTTACAGTTTTGTGAATAACAGATTCTATTTGCCCATTTATTATAAACCATCTATTAGTTATTGAATAAGATTCTATCTCATTTACAAAATAGTTCTTTTCAACTTTTTCGTAAGTTCCATACCCATCATAGCCATTCTTAGTAATCATCTTAATTTCTAATGGATTAAAAATAATAGTTTGAAGTTGCAAATTTTGAATTACAACTAACAGAACAACAGGTATTCCTACTAAAACATATAAGAATAATAAGCCACAAATGAATACAAAAATTAACCCTAAAGTTTCTCCAAAAATTACTGTCATAAATTCTTGTACATTAAAACCTTGACTAACACACCATACCATAAAAATAGTTGCTATTATTCCTAAAACTGCTAATATAACATAAACAATACCATAGTGAAGAATAAATGATTTAAAACTAAATTGTAAAGGATTTTTCTCTTGCAATTCTCCCATATGTCTTGATAAACTTTCTTTTGCTGATTCTTTCTTATATGAAATAACTTTTATTCCAACTATAAGTATTATGATAATAGCTAAAAATAAACTTATAGTTATAATGTAAAGTAAAATATCTGTAACAATAGATGAATTGGTTTCACCAAATACAAAGAAGTAACTTATAAAGCAAAGAAAACTCCACAATGCTATATTTATTAAAGTATAAACTACCATTCCTAATTTTTTGCTAGTATTAGAAAATTCATTTGTTGCAGCTTGTGCACCTCGCAATAATGTTAACGAAGTTCCAAATCCTTTTCCACTAGCATGACCTAATAAAGCAATAGACCATATTGCCAAACTTGATGTATTAGGTATTTCTCCTGTTTTAATATATTTAGAAATATTTTTAATATATGAAATTATTGTTAATAGTATAAAATATGCAATACCTATCCCCATTGAAATTCGGATTGCTAAATCAGAATCAGTCATAATCAAACTTAATAATATACTTGAAACAAAAATTAAACCTATTCCTATTCCAATTAACATAATCTTTTTTTTCACAAATACCATACTTTCAAAAATAATTATATCATAAAACTTCAAAAATTCATACCTAAATTACCACTTTTAGTAAAAGTTTTGTTGCCAAATTTAAAGGATAATAAAACTAGAGGTGGTATTTATGTCAAAGAAAGATAAATTAGACTTTACTAGTATGCAAAAACTAAGAGAAAAGAAAAACATAACACAAGTTAAACTTAGTATTATGGTAGGAGTTTCACAACAAAGTATTACTTATTATGAAACTAGCACAAGAACACCATCACTTCCCGTTGCTTTTAAAATTGCAGAGGCATTAGGAACAAGCGTTGAAGGTTTAGTTGATGAAAATAATATTATTTCTAAATATTATTCTTTGTGTGAATCGGATAAAGACACAATTAACAAAATGATCGAAACTCTTTATAGTAAAAAATGTTAGACCATATTTGAACTAGTCAAGTAAAAGTAGACTTCTACCTTTTTTGTAGTTGTCTACTTTTATAATATCACTTCATATTTCTACCTTTTTTCTTTATCTTTAAAGAGTTAATTAGATTATATTCTTTGTTAAATGATTCAATACAAAGTGTTCTCATCTTATCTTGTAGTTTTCGTAAGCTCTCTTTTGTAAAATGGATTTAGGTCAAGTTTTTATGACCTAAATCTAATTGTTCAAAATGTCCATTTAAAGAGCAATGTACAAAAAGCAAAAATAAACAAATATTAAGACATGTGTGGGAAGGATATAAAGAAATGGTAAATGATTATAGGCATCAGTTAGATGTAAAAGAAATATATGGGCAAAGACCTCAACATATAGAGCGAGTTTTTGCAGATGGGAAAATGAAGTATGGATTAAGGAATACATACTTTAGAACAAAAGAAAGGGTCCACCGAGAGTTAACCCTTCTTTTTGCGTGTATGAATCTGAAAAAATTCTCATTACATCATTATGCTTAATATATAAAATATATTAAGTATTATTGTATTTATCTATAAAATTTCATAATAAAAGACAAATAGGTATTATTTTTACCTATTTGTCAACAGTCTGAAATTAACTATTTCTAGTTAGCATTTATTACTTAAACTCTAAAAGTTCGAGTAACAATCAATCTGGTGTCTTAGGCGACGTCTGGAAATCTTTATTAAGGTTAATTTCTATAACAAGTATACCATGTTTTTCTTATTTTATATCTAATAATTCTTCTTTTTGCGTTAATTCAATATAATTTTCCGAGGTGACAACAGGTCTTTCTAATTCATTTTCAATTTCTTGTTTGGCTTTATTTAATACTTTACCTGCCTTGTTCATATCTTTTTTTAATTCTTCTAATCCTTGACTATTATTCTTTTTGTGAAATTCTACTGCGGTTGCTTCACCTAAATTCGTAAGAGCAAGTTCAGGATTATTAATTTCTTCTATTCTTTCACTACCAACTCTAGCAAGCCATCTTTTAAAAGGTTCTGCTTTAGGAGATGGAATTGATTGAATAATTCTTAATATTCCTTCTGTATCACTCATTTGTATTTTTCTCATTTTACCATCTTTAGTTGGCATTCCAAGCAGGGTACAAATTGTACCCCAGTTATTTTGCAACTCATAATCTCTAAATTTCAACTTTTTTTATATATTGCTTTGGATCTTTGGAATCTGTAAGTGCATATACCACATCTACTATGCTAAAATACCATTTATTTTCTTCCCAAGTTTTTCTAATTTCTTTTTCTTCAAAAAGGGCTAATTTATTATCCATAATTTTTAGTGCCTCCTAATAATATTATACACTATAACTTTTCTTTTTCCTTTATATTATACTTAAAAACTCGAACTTTTACAAAGTTCGAGTAACAATCAATCTGGTGCCCTAAAGGAAGAAGTACAACAACTTTTTAGGCAAAATAAATAGTAAGTAATAATCATTAACTAGTTATAGTATAACATATTTTTATAATTTTATAAATACTCTTAAAGTATAGATGTTTTAACTTACATTATTTTTAATTTTATACATATAATATTAATGCAATACTATTTGACATTTCAATTCAATTGTGATAGTATTGTATTACCGGAGGGATTTACCTCGACTGGTGTACAATTAAGTTGCGAACGAAAGTTTAAGCGTACTTGTGGTGCGTCGCCTTAATTGGAAAGAACTAGCATAGCTAGTTCTTTTTTCTTATATAATTTGTTAATGTTAAAAAAACAATTGAACATCTACAAAATCTAGCATTTCTCTTTTAGGTTTCCACAACAATGTAGAGTTAACATACCCAACAAAAAAATCAGATGCTTGAACTAGTGGAGTAATTTTAGAATCAACATATTTTAAATCTACTTTTAATCCCCCAAACAAGATTGGAGGAAAAGTACAACCATAATCATAATTTGTAATTCCATATAATAATTCTTCAATTATACTTTCTTCCAAATTGTATTTTCCATTAGTTGCTTGTGGACTTTCATCTATTCTAATAATTAGGGTTAGATGTTTATTAGGGTCAATAACTTTATCAATAATAAGTTTTTTTACAATTTCTTTTATTATTCTTTTTTGATAATAATCAGTTCTTCTTCCACGAGAATGTTTTACATTTAAAACTTCTAGTGGAATATCCCTGTTATAAATAGTAGTAGCAAATGAGTTAGCATATTCACTATTTCTAATTAAATTAACAATTCTTCTTCTAAATTTTGTGTTAGTGTTATTTGATTTTATTTCTGGACAATTTTTAGAACAAGAATCACTATCATAATCACAAAACCTACATTTATTACTATTTATTATATCCATATAATGTCGTTTAAAATTATCCCTATCAGAACGATTTTTAAAATATACACCACCATATGAACAACATTTATCGGCATGTGACATTTTACCAGAATCATCCATAAATATATAAATAACTTGTTTTTGCTCGCTCATATTAACACCTACTTTTAAGTCTTGTTTTTTATTATATCATATAAGTAAATAAAAGCATAGTTTATTGTCCAGTTTTCTATTTTATTGTCCAAGTTTTCTATTTTTTAAATTTCAAAAATTAAAAAATTATGTTATAATTAAAATGTTAAGATAGTTGAGTGATATTTTAAATGAAAAAGTCAAGTACAATATTAATAATAATGTTTGCATTATTTTTAATTACTGGTTGTAGTGATAATAGTACTAAAGAAGAATATAAATCTTCTGTAAATAATCAGAATGAAAATGAAAACATTGAAGAAAATAAAGTTGTTGAAACTAATGATTATAAAGATTTTGTTCAAGATTGCCTTGAAGGAATAACAGAGGATAGTATTTATATTGATGATTCACTATTAGCACAATATTTATCTAGTTCAGCTACTATATTAATAGATCGAATTGAAACAAAAAGAGAAATTTATACAAGAGAGGAAAATATTGAAGAAGCAAAAAAAATAGTACGAAAACTGGTTTCAAAATTAAGTAAAAAAGAGGACAAACAATCTGATGCATTATCTCCTGAAAATATCAAAATTTTTTTAACTTTTTATAGGTATCAAAAAAATGAATTGGGAAATTATGATAATTATACAACATATGATTTTGGAATTACCTTTTACACAAATGAGTTTAATAAAATAGAGGAAATATTAGCAACAATAAAATAAAGAATTTTTCTATTGCACACGCTTATTGATTATGTCAATATGCAAGTGTGTTTCTAAAATGACAAAAGATATCAGAAAAATCAATCTGATATCTTTTATATTTTAATCTCAAATAAAAAGTTCAAGTTCCGCAATCTGTGATCATAAGTAATCAGCTTTCAAATTAGCTCTAAAAGCCAATTTTTGCTTCTCACTTAGTACCAATCTTATCATAGTGTCCAAGGAATTAGAACACTTTTTATATCACTTTTGGACAGTTTCTGGGCATTTTTGGATATGCAATTTACCATAATTAAAATCTACTTATTACATTTTTTTATGTACATCATACTTGTATTTTTCTTCTCTCTTTTTCTCGGCAATTTCAATATACATATTGAAATTTTCAATAAAATCATCCCAAGATACTAATGAACAATAGTGATCCAAATTAGCATTATAATAACCTTCTTCTTTATTATTTTTATATGCCGAGAAAATATTAAACATATTTTTTCTAACTAAATTATTAAAGTCATTTATAATAGTTGAGCCACTAGAAGATTTACTTACTAATATATCTTTAACTTCAGGAGTATATACTGCGATTAAACCATTACATCTATTATTTTCACGATCTTCTAATGAATATCTAACTTCATCATAAATCCAATCATTAATATTTCCATACCAATCTTTTCTATAATTAATCGCTTCCGGTGTTAAAAGAACAATAGTAACACTGGTATTTTTCAACTTATCATATAAGTATTTTTTTATTGTAGCTTCCGACATCATCGATCTATCTATATTTTCAGAACAATTAATAACATCATTATTCTTATCAAATATTTCAGTTAAAAGTTCCTTATACTTGTTTCCATCACTATATCTAAATGAAATAAATACTTTCCTTGACATATATTGCCTCCTAAATCAAATAAACTACTACACTTGTAGCAATGCAAGTTATATAAAATAAAACTTCTGTTAATGAAAACATACATCTTATAAAACAAATTTTGTTTGTTTCCTCCATTTCAATTTTAATATTATTGTAATTCATATCATACAAGTTTTCATCATTTTTCAAATTTCTTTTTATATTATAGAATAATCTGTACTTTCTTTCTAATTGCAAATAATAAGTATCTAGAAACCATAATACAAATAATGGAACAACGGTAAATAAAATACATCTCTTATCCCCCTGATTACTAGCAAAAGAAAATATGGCTAACATAACTCCAATTGCCCATCCTTTTACTTTAAAAGAATTATCAGCCATTCTATCAATAATATTTTGTATTAACTGTAAATATAATCTTTTATCTTCATTCATTAGCATACCTCCAATTTGTTTATCTTTTATTATACACCAATTCTCACAATTTTTCTTATAATTTGCTATATTTAATTATTTATTAACTTTCCATTTTTGAACTTCTATAATTAAATCAAATATATTTTTTGAAGATTATTAATAACGTTATATAAAAAACGGACTCTTTTTTGGTATTTTAAAACTCGAACCATAAAAGTTCGAGTTTGGTATCAATCTGGTGCTTGTGGTGGGAATCGAACCCACATGACCATAAGCCACACGATTTTGAGTCGTGCGCGTCTACCAATTCCGCCACACAAGCAAGTAATAAGATTATATCATATAATCTTATTTTTTTAAATATATTTTATAAATTTTCTTCATTATATTTAGAATTATACAAATCCTTCTCACTATCATCAACATTGACTTCTATTTTAGGTAAATCTTTAATTGATTTCAAACCAAAATAATCTAAAAATAACGAAGTTGTCCCATATAATATTGGTCTACCGGCAGTTTCGCTTCTTCCTATTTCACAAATAAGGTTTTTAGAAACCAACTTTCTAACCACATGAGAACTACTTACACCTCTTATTTCATCGATAGTCAATCTAGTAACTGGTTGATTATAAGCGATGATAGCCAAAGTTTCCAAAGCAGCTTCAGATAAAGTATCATTATCCGTTAAATCAACTAATTTTTGAATATATTCTCGATTACTTTTTTTTGTGATCAACTTCAATCTGTTACCCAACACAGCAACTTCAATTCCTCTATTCTCTTTAAGATATGATTGCTCTAATTGTTCAATAATAGAAGATAATTTATCTGGCTCAACTTCAAGGATTGCCGCTATTTCTTCATAACTTAATCCTTCCTCACCAACAACAAATAATAAACTCTCTAAAACAGATTCTAGATTCATCAGTTCACCCCGCACAATAATATATTCTCAAAATTATTATCTTGGATAATTCTTATTTCATTATTCTTAGCTAAAACCAAAATCGATAAAAAAGTGACAACGATATAACTCTTAGTCTTAATATTGAATAAATCGACAAAATTAACTTTTTTATTTTTTAAAACTATATCTTTTATTTCCTTACTTCTTAAAGATATAGAATACTCTTTAGTCGTTACTTTAGTATTTAACGGTTTGCTTTCCTCTTTTCTATTTAGGAAATTTTCAAACGCCTTAATTAGATCATTTAAATCGATATCTTGAGAAAGCGAAGAACTAGTCTGAAATTCTTCTAAATCATTCGAACATCTAGTAAAATATTGTTGTCTATCCAATTCTAACTCATGAAATTTAGAGGTTATTTCTTTATAATTTTGATAATCTAATAACCTTTTTATTAACCGTTCTTTTGGATCTTCTTCATATTCATCATTGTCAAGTTCAGGCTTAGGCAAAAGCATAGCGGCTTTCATTTCTATTAACTCAGCTGCCATAACCAAATATGAGCTTGCAATATTTAAATTAAGCTCTTCCATCCGATTAATATAATCTAAATATTGATCTGTAATATCTTTAATTTGTATATCATATATATCAATATTTGATTGTTTGATCAAGTGAAGTAATAAATCAAGTGGACCAGAAAATTTGTCGATCGTAAATTGATAATCCATAATTATTACCTCCCTATCAATTATAACAAAAAAAGATAAAAAAAGCTATTTTTTATCTTTTAATGGTCATCTTTTTCAAAAATTCATATAACTTAATATAAACATTTTCCCAATTATTTTCTAATTCTTGATAGATATCTTTAATTTCATTAATATCAACTTCTTTATTAAAAAATTCTAAATACAAAAATTTAACTTTATGAAATTCTTTATTTTCTAACATTTTGTATATTTCTTCACAAATAAACTTTTTTATATAAATCTCATTACGTGTTTTAAACTTTTGAAGATTGTTTTTTTCTAAAATTTTATAATCGATAGTTTGTAACGATAACGTTCTACTATAATCGATAACTTCAACTTCACCTTCTAATAATAGTCTACTATAACCTGTAATAAGACCACTTTTATTCATTTTAAAGGCGACTACATCATTTCTATCAGTAGCAAGAAAACAATAATCTAAATATTGAATGCCCCGCGAAGCAAAAACTTCAGTTCTACGATACAATTTCGTTAAAAGATCTTTAGAAATTACTACACGATTATTAATCATATTATATAGATCGTTAGTGCTTAACAAAAAAACAGGTATTTTTCTTACATGTGATATTTTATCATCTTTATTCCATTCAAACACATCGTAAAGGATCTTATTATAATTTAGAAAAATATCGTATATGTAGTTCATCTTTTTCCTCCCTAGGTAAACTCCAAATGATTAAAATAACGCCAATAACAAAAACTAAGCATTCTGGACGTCTAATTATAAAATTAACATATTCCCAAAAATTATACCCTATTGTTGTTAAATTAAGATAAATTATTATGTAAATACTGCCGATTAAAGTAAAACCAAAACCTACTAAAAAGAAAAAGAACCTTGTCATTATATTCACCTAATTAATGTTATGAAAAAAGTTCTATCTAATATGATAGAACTAATTTAAAACACTATATTTAAAATAATCTTTTTTTAATGTATTATCACTAGCAGTAAATTTATCACTTAAAATTTTATTGATCTTTTTAATATATTCTTCATCTACCGTAGAATCTTTTAGCTTATATTTATTACTAGATGCAAAGTAAACAGCTTTGTCAGTTACCCAGCTACCAGTTGGAAATAAAGCAATCGTTTCCTCATTAGAAAAGATATCTTTTCCAATATAATATCTTGGATCATAGTTTAAATCAAATAAATTAGCAATAGTAGGTAATATATCAAATGTGCTGGCAGTTTTAGATATAGTTTGTGGTTCAGTAGCACTATTGTAGATGATAAATGGCATTAAATCTTCATTTAAATCAGTGTAACGATCGACATATGACCTTTCATTAACATAATCAAAATTTAAATTATAAGGATGATGATCACCAAATAAAACAATGACAGTATCATCTAATATATTATCTTTTTCTAATGAATTTAATAAATATTCTAAACTTTCATCAA
The DNA here is from genome assembly GCA_958413985.1 of uncultured Bacilli bacterium. Lineage (GTDB taxonomy): Bacteria > Bacillota_I > Bacilli_A > RF39 > UBA660 > Faecisoma. Next base: position 5,053 of record CATYVZ010000008.1, on the reverse strand, counting down.
ATTCGATCGCCTTAGCTAAATATCTTTTCATAGCAGTACTAGTGTCTAGATCTTTAACTTTATCCCAATTTTTTCTAGTAGTCGCATCGTCAAGATCATATGAAAAATGCATTGAAACTGTAATCATAAAACTAAAGAATTTATCATTTTGAGTAAATATAGGATAAGACTTTTCCATCAAACTAACGTCACTAGTCCAACCACCACTAGTACTAAATCCAAGGTCATCGGCGTTATAAAAAGTAGAGCCCATGTTTTTATGTAATTGAGTACGGGGATAGAATTGATCACTCCAACCGTGATAAGAAGTCGAAGTATAACCTTGATCATTAAATAAATTAAATATACTAGAGCTATAATTATTATTGACATATGTAAACGGAGTACAAACTGCATTGCTAGGAATAATCGATGTCAAAGCAATAAATTCACTTTCGCCAGTTGTACAACTAAATTTAGGAGCATAATAATTATCAAAATACCATCCCTCTTTAGTTAAGCGATATAAAGTCGGCGTTAATTCTTCATCGATCGCAGCCATATCTAAAGCTTCAACCATAATTAAAATTAAATTTTTATCTTTAAAAATACCGGTATAATCATTTTTGGCAGTTATGGATTGACTCATATAATATTCATGAAGGTTTTTAATGATTTTATCGTCTTCGTTAGCGATTAATTCTTGCCATTTAGTATCATCGATATATCTAGCATAATCTTTAGGAACTTCTTCACTAGGGGAAGATGGTTGAATATCGATTATCGAATGGAAATCAGCGCCACCGATCAAATAAATAAAATCCCTTATAAAAAAGCGTTGTACCCCAAATTCCTTCAATGATACATCGATTAATGTTGGAGATTTATATAGATCTTTATTATTTTTTATTTGGTTTTCTGGAGTTACATTTAAAGTCAATAATGAACCGATATGACTTATAACTATTATAGCTAAAACAATTAAACTATTTTTCCATGTCGGTTTCTCATATTTAAATAGATTTTTCTTAAAAATAAATAAAAACAACATAACGAGAAACGGTAGGAAAACCAAGAAGAAATGAGGTTTTAAACTGGCTAAGAAAGTAGGTATTTGTTCATTTATTCGATTAACCTCTCCCCCGCCACCAAGCATGCTAAGCGACATAAAATTACCCATAAAGCTTTTAAATCCAAGTTCTAATAAGGCATATAAACCAAATATAAAAAGATTGATGCCACTAAGTATTTTAGCAACCAAAGGGCGAAATAAAGTAAATATAAAAGAAATTAGCAAGCTAAAAACAAATGTAAATAAAACAATTCTGATCAATTCAAAGTCAAACACCGTATTGAAAGAAATAATTTTGAATAAAAGTTCGATGAACAACAAACTTAAAAAGTTCAAGCTAAACATTTTTAACATATATTTATTCATAACCACCAACTCCTATTACATTATATACCTATTGGACCTATTTGACAACATTAAATTTTAGTGTACAATATTACTGGTGACTTATGAAAAGATTTAATATGATTGATGAAGAATTTATTTGTGAAAACTGTGGAAAAAAGGTCGACAAGTTAAATTATACAGCTCGCGATCACTGTCCATACTGTCTATATTCAAAACATGTCGATATACTACCTGGCGATAGAAAAAACGAATGCCAGGGATTGTTAGTACCAATCGATGTAGAAAAACATAAAGACACATATAAAATTATCTATAAATGTTCTAAATGTCTCCAAACTCACAAAAACATCATCGCTAACGACGATAACTTTGACGAAATATTAAAATTAATGCAAAACAAAACCTAATAAATTTATTAGGTTTTAAAATTTCCAAATATCATCTTCATCAGTACTTGGGTTATTAGAATCGTTTGAAATTTCTAAATTAGTAGGTTCAATCGGCGTTAAATCTTGAACAGCCTTTGATTCATCTTCATGGTTATCGATAACTTCTTCGATATCTGTTTTTACGCTGTTTTGTTGATTAGATTCTTGTGATGAACTTTCTAATGGTGCAAATAAAGCCTGATCGATATTTTCATTAGTTTCTTTGATCGAATCTGTACTAGATTGTTCATTAAGGCTGTTGTCGATGACAGATTGACTCAATTCGCCAATTCCTTTAGCATCAACTTCGATCTTAGTTGGCTTTTCTTCTTTGACTTTTTTCTGTTTTTCTTTTTTTGGTTTTAAAGTATCTTCATCGGTACTTTTTTTTCTTCCAAAGTTAGCTTTATCAGCAAAATAACCGATAACTGCCATTAATATAATTATACCTCCAACTAAAAACCAAATATAATTATCCACAATAAATTGCATAAACTCCTCCTTATTCTCTTTTTATATCATAACATCTTTTTATCAATTTTTCAATATGTTTTTTAACTTTGAAGATAATCTTCACTTTTGAAAGGTTCATAACGTAATAAATCAAAATAGTTATTTTGTCTTAAAACTTCATATGTAGCAATAGCTACACAATTTGAAAGGTTTAAAGCTCTTACTTTATCTGTCATTGGCAATCTTATACAACGATCTAGATGATCTTTGAGAATTTCTTTCGGAATACCAGTACTTTCTTTGCCAAATATTAAATATATATTTTCTTCGGTAAAATTAAATTCGGTATGAGGTTTCTTGCCATATCTAGTAAAGTAATAGTAATTGCCGGGATTCTGATTTTTAAATTCATCAAAATTAGCATAAATCTTATAATCACAATGTTTAATATAATTGACACCACTACGTTTAATTGTTTTATCATCAATTTTAAAGCCTAAAGGTTCAATTAAATGTAATTTTGCATTAGTAGCAACACAAGTGCGCATTATATTGCCAGTGTTCTGTGGTATTTCCGGCTCAAATAATACAATATTAATCATAAATCAGTTTGTTCCTCATCTAAATCTTCTAATTTAATAATTGGCAAAACGACGTTTTCATCTTTGCATAAATCTTTAAACGTTTCTCTAAATTGATCTAACTCCTTGATAATACTATCAGGATAAATCTTACGGCTACTTTTAATAGCATTGTAAAAATCGGTTACATCAACTTCTGCTTTATTATTATATAAAGCATTAGAAAAGGCTTGTGACAAAACTGATAAAGCGACATCTGGATACATAGCAGCAATTCCGTAAACTCTTTTAAACTCGCTAGTCGCACTGACAATAGCTTTAACCAATAACTCTGTTACATATGTGTTATATTTCATTTTAATACCGGTTTGTTTTTCGATCTTAGGAATTGTTCCCATCAAAATTTTAACCGTTACTTCTGCTGAAGGCTCAAGAACATCAATTTTTTCAAATCTTCGCAAAAATGCTCGATCTTTTAAAATATAAGTTTGATACTCGATAGAAGTAGTAGCTCCGATTACTTTAATATCACCACGATCAAGACCTGATTTTAAAATATTAGCCAAATCCATAGGACCAGCATTTTTATCGCCGATAAGCATGTGAATTTCATCGATAAATAATATAGTCTTTTCAGATTTTTTTAATTCTTCGACTAGTTGATTAGCCACCAATACCTCACGATTATCGACAGTCATCGTTCCTAATAAAGTCGGTGCATTTAATCTAATAATGCGATAATCTTTTAAAGCGTTAGGAACCTCATTTTTTTGAATCAAATAAGCTATTCCTTCGACAATGGCAGTTTTACCAATTCCAGGTTTACCAACTAACAAAGCTGATTTCTCAGGCGTTAAAAGAATAACTATTGCCCTTTTGATTTCATCTTCACGGGAAATTGCTGGATTAGTTACATACTCCTTTTTAGTCAAATCTGTACCATAAGTTTCAATAACACTATACATATTATTCACCAATATATCCATGTTTTTCTAAGCTAGAAATTACTTTTTCATAATTAGCAGCACCGACTATTCGATCGTAAGTAGATGTTTCTTCTCCTTCACTTATAAAAATCGTAGTCGGAGTAGAATTAACGACAAACTTACTATAAATCTTCGAATAATCTTCATCGCTTAAAGCATGTAAATTAACATAAAAAATTTCAACATTTGTATCTTTCATTACATCTTGCATTGTTTCTTGGTAAATAGCACAGGCTAAACATGTATCAGAACCAATTAACAAAACAAAACTATCCTTATTATTTAATTTATTTTCAAGTTCAGCATAACTTAACTCAGTATATTCCTTCTTGCCACAACCAACTAATAAGAATAATGATAAAAAACATATCAATATTTTTTTCATAACATCATCTCCGTTATAATTATACAATATCTAAAGAAAAAAAAAAAGACTTAATTATCTTTTTTTATCGTAAGTAATTATTTGATCTGCTACTAAATATATCCTATTATTTTTTAATAAATCATTTATATTTACTCCTAATTCATCGATTAATTCGGTGATAGTCTGGTTTTCTTTGGTAATATATAACCCATTATTTTCTTTTGGAATTAACAATTTTTGATTAGGATAAATATACGAGTTTTCCTCTAGACCATTTAATCTTTCAATAACATCGACCGTAGTACCATATTTTTTGGCTATCTGATATAAATTATCGCCAGCTACAACCTCATAAGTAATGTAGTTTTGGTTTTGATTTGGAATAATAATCAACTGTCCTTTGCTAACATTATCTAATCTACCATTAAGTTCGATCAATTTTGATAGATCGATACCTAAAGATTTAGCAATATTAGCTAATGTATCATTTTCCGTAACCTCATATATACTATACATAAAACACCTCATTTAATTATATTCAACTAATTAAAAAATGAGTACACAGTTACTAGTCAAACATCCTTAAATTGTGAAATAAAAAAAACGTTATACTAACGCTGTTTTTATCTCTACTACGTTTTTGGCCTGTAACCCTTTATCAGTTTGGACTAGCTCAAATTCAACATATTGCCCTTCTACCAAAGTTTTATATCCTTGTGATAGAATTGAAGAATAATGAACAAATATGTCTTCGTTCTCTTTGTATTCAATAAATCCAAAGCCTTTTTCATTATTGAACCATTTTACTTTTCCTTTCATAAGCTCAAATCTCCCTTCTA
>CATYVZ010000007.1 GCA_958413985.1 uncultured Bacilli bacterium | reverse complement strand
GAAAGAATATTTAAAATGTATTTAGAAGGTAAAAGTTTTCAGCAAATATCAAATATATTTAATGAAGAAAAAGTATTAAATCCAAAGAAATGGAAAGACACGACTATTCAAAAGATAATTGATAACAAAATCTATATGGGAGATTATGAGCAATATAAAAGAATTGCTAAAAAAGAAAACAAAGAACCTGTTATTTATATGAATGTTGTTGAGCAAATAATATCACGTGCAATGTGGGAAGAATGCCAAAGACAAAAAGAAGTTAATCAAAGAACTTATACAAGAGATAGGGTTTATTTATTCTTTCAAAAGATTAAATGTCCTATTTGTGGAAGAATTATGAAATGTAAAGGTTCTGGTGGTAAAAAGAAAAAATATATGTATTACAACTGTGAAAAGTGTCATTTAAATTATCGTGAGGATAAAGTTGAAGACTGTTTAATGCAATTTATTTATGATTTAGTTGAGTATGATATGGCAGTTAAAAAGTATTTTTTAACTATTCTAGCAGACCATAAACCAACTAAAACTGATGATATAGATAAGGAGATTACACAATTAGAAAAACAAAAAGAACGTATTAAAAAAGCATATATGAGTAATATTGTTGAAATGGAAGATTTTTCAGAAGATTATAGATTAATTGAAGAAAAATTAGAAATTTTAGAGCAAAAGAAATCAGAACTTCTAAATTTAGGCAATATAACATTTACTCCACAACAATTAATGGCAGATAGAGATATTGAGCGAGAAACCATGATAAGATTAGATAGTCTAAATAATATTATCAAAACAAATTGGGAAAGTAAAACTAAAGATGAAAAACAGGAATTTATATCTAAATTTATTGAGTCAGTTATTCTAACAAAAGATAAAAATAATGAACTTCATATAGAAAAAATTAATTTTAGAAAGAGTTATATAAATAACGTAATGAAGTTTTTAGATAAAGGAATATTAGATGTATTAGTACCGGTTGAGATAAATGGTAAAGAAGAATTTATTATTGGTAGTCCGAATATTTCTAATGAACAAGTACAGGAATATTTAGATAGATTGAATGAATTTTATGAAACAAAAATGTATCAGCTTTATGAAAAAGTTGATGAAGATACAGGTAATATTATTGGTGAATTTACACCTATAAAAGATGAAAAAATTATAAGAATAGTACCAATATCACCGACTGAAATAAAAACAAAATCAATTATAAATAAAGAAGATATTGAAACAAAATATGGAATTGTTACTTACAATCCTAACAAACCAAATAAGAAAGGAAATGATTAAATTATGGAATTAAAATATACAAGAACTGGTGATTATGAATTACCAAATCTAACTTTAAAAGATAATAAAAAAGGAACAATTAATAAATATGGAATGTTAAGACTTAATCATTTAAAACACTATAAAAAATCACTTTATACTACACTTTTAATGAAAGATGAACTTACTAATCATCTTGTTTCAGTAAGTAAAGATGCAGAAAATTTATTAAACAATTTGATGAAAAGTTATAAAATATCAGATGAAAAACTATCTGAAAAAAGTAAAGAAACAAATCAAATTGAATGGGTAAAACTTATGAATAATTATAAAAATACTGCTGAAGAAATTATATTAAAAGAATTAATTTATACTGAAAATGTGTGAGTACGTACTCACATATTGTGTATAGCCAGCACTGAATTTATACTCCCGTATAAATTCGTATATGGGAATTCCCATACCCTTAATGTTTAGAAAGGAGATTTTAAACTGTGAGAATAAGAAATAATAAAGTTAATGTATTTTTAAGCAATGATGAGAAATTTATTTTAAAAAGAGATTCTTCAAAACTAAACTTATCCCAGTCTGAATATATTAGAAATTTAATTGTAGGATATGAGATTAAAATTTCAGAAGTTAAAGAAGAACAAAAACCTAAAAAAGAAGAATATATTATAGAGAATATTGCTAAAGCACTAGAAGAAAATATTGAATGCCTAATTAAAGTAAAAAATAAATTTCACTACCTTGGATATTTTGAAGATGAACGAGCAATCGGAACTAAAATTGAATATTTAAAATTACAGAATACTACACTAAAGAAATATATACCTATTGAAAATGATAAAGACAATGCCACCTAAGCATTGTCTTTATGAATATTAAAAATTTACATATTAGTTTTTGACTTTTTTTGCAATTATAATCTTGCTAATGGAAAAGTATATAATTCCAAATGCTAATATTATTCCACAATTTTGAATAACAGGTTGTATAGTTTCATAATTAAATGTTGATAATTTGGTTATATCATAATTTCCTTGTATAAACCAATATGAAGGAAATATTTTAGAAAAGTTAATTATATTTGTGTCTAACCATTCAATCGGAACAAAACATCCTGAAATAAAACTTAATCCCAATGAAATTACATTTTGTATTCCAGAAATTACATTTTCATTCTTAATTAAACATCCTATCAAATAAGCTAAACTTGTAGCAGTAATTGCAAAACATAACGAATTAAGTATTAACAGTAATCCGTTTATAGTAAACATCAAATCTTTATAAAGAATAACACTTATTAAAATAAAAATTGCCCATATACTTAAAGTTAATGTCATATGTCCTAAAAACAATTGATTTGAAAAACTTTTAGGATTTAGTTTGCTTACATTATTTCTTTTTCTTATTGTTTCCTTATTAAATATGCACATTATTGTTCCAATTATAAATGTAAATATTGATAGGAAAGCATAATTTTCAAAACTATAATAAACCGCTAACTTTTCCATATCAGATTGATTTTCACTTGAAACTTTTACTTCAATCTCATTTTGAATATCTTTTTCTATATTATTAATTATTTCATTTTCGGTCATACCAACTTTTGAATAATTTTCTGCTATTTTAAAATATCTGTTAACCAAAAGTTCAGTATATTCTGAAACATTTTGTGTGGATTTTTTAATTTTTACATTTGGTTCATTTCCCATTAAAAGATTTGCGCCAAAGTTGTCAGGTATTATTAAAATAGAATCTACTTTATTCAAATATAAAGAATCCTGAATTGTTTTTTCATTATCTTCAACTTCTACTATTTCTGCTCGTTCTGTAATATAATCTACAAAATTATTAGACAAAGAAGACTCATCATAATTTATTACTGCTATTTTGGGCTCTACACTAACATAATCTTCTGTACTTGTATAACTTGTATTTATAATAGATACTCCGATAGAGATAGCAGAAAACATTATTATAATACCTAAATGTCTTTTAACTATATTAAAATAATTCTTAAATACTATCATATTTTTTCCTCCTTATAAACATAAAAGATAATGCTATTAATACCAGAGAAAAAATTGATATTCTTGCTAAACAATTATAATAAACATCTAAATTATCGTAAGCAAATAATGAATATAAACCATCAGTAATAATATTTACTGGATTTATTTTAGCAAGCAATGGGAATGTTTCATCAAAGAATACTTTTATATCAATAACTCCCATCATTCCAGAAAAGAAACAACAAGTCATTGTTACAGAAATTAATATTCCTATTTTAAATCCTTCTGATTTTCTGTTAGAAACTCCTACAAAAGTTCCTAATGATGTACCTGCTAAGCATCCAACCATTGCTAACACTACTGTTGGTAATATTTGATTTCCAAAATTTATATTAAATACAAATATCAAATATAAGAACAATAATGCAAGTGCTACAAGTTGAATGACATAACCTGCAAGTAATCCTGCTAATATCATTTTAAATTTATTTACTGGAGCCATACACATTCTTGCTCCTTTTTTACTTAAATTAGCCTCACTGTCTTTTATAACTTCAAGACCAATTAAACTTCCGTATAAACAAGTCATTGCGATAAGAGTAAAAAAGTAATTTATACTGAAATCTATATTTTCGTTTGAATCATCTGTAATATAATTCTTTTCTTCATATAATGTTTCTAATACACCATTATATAAAATTTCTGGATTATAATTTATCATTTGAGTTGTTGCATTAGACATTTGATAATATTCATCTAGCACACTCTTTATAATAGTTTGATTTATTCCATTTGTTTTTACTATCATTTGGGGATTATTATCTTCCTTTAATAATATGTATCCATCAATTTCCTCATTATCTAATAATTTTTGTGCCTCACTTTCATCAACATACACAGTATTAAATAATTGATTTTCATTTTCTTTTGACAAACTAGAAATCACTTCTTTTAATATTTTATCTTCTTGATAATATTGATTATCCACAACTGCAACAGGTATAACTTCCATTTCAAAAGCCTCACCTACATTACCTAACGCAAGTTGAAAGAATGTACCTAATACAAAAGGAAATATTAATGACCAAAAAAGCATCGCTTTATTTTTCAAAAGAATCTTCATTTTATTCATAAATAAATGCTTAAACATAATTTCCTCCTTAATCTCTTAATTGTTTTCCTGTTAATTCTAAAAACACATCATTCAGAGTTGGAAGTTCAGAAAATATTTTAGTATATTTAACATTATTTTCTTTTAGGAAAGATATCATTTTTTCAAGATTATCTTCACCTTTTTTATATGTAACAAATAAAGTAGCATCTTCATACTTAACATCTATTATATTTTCCATAGTCTTTAATTCAGATACAATTGCTTTCTTCAAGTTTGGGGCTTCTACTGTGATTTTTTCACCCATTGTTGTTAATTCTTTTAAAGCCTCTTTTGTACCAAGTGCAATTACTTTTCCTTTATCTAAAATTGCTATTCTATTGCATAATTGTTCTACTTCTTCCATATAGTGTGTAGTATAAACAATTGTAGCACCATTTTTATTTAATTCTTTAATTCCCTCTAAAATACTATTTCTACTTTGAGGATCTACTGCAACAGTTGGCTCATCTAAAAATATAAGTTCTGGTTTATGTGCAATACCACAAGCAATATTTAATCTTCTAAGTAATCCACCAGATAGTTGTTTTGGTCGGAATTTTTTAAATTCTCCAAGTCCAGTTAATTTTATTGCGTCCTCAACATATTGTTCTCTTTTCTTTTTATTTTTTATATATAATCCACAAAAATAATTAATATTTTCATATACAGTTAATTCATCAAAAACTGCAACATCTTGAAATACAACACCAATTTTTGATTTTATATTATAACAATTTGGTTGCATTTCTTTACCAAATATTTTTATACTTCCTTTCTCAAAATTTAATAAAGATAAAATACAATTTATAGTAGTTGATTTACCGCTTCCATTTGGTCCAAGAAGTCCAAATATTTTACCTTTTTCAACATAGATTGATAAATCATCTATTGCTTTAAATTTACCATAACTTTTAGTTAAGTTTTCAATTTCAATTACTTTTTCCATAACTTTCTCCTTGTTTTGAACTGGTATAATTATACTATAAATATCAAAATTTTTCCATACTCCCTTGAAAATATATAGGAAAATGATATAATGAATTTATCAGAGAGATTTAATCAAATCTTATAGCTTTAATTTCGCATACGTGTATAGTTAAGGCTCCATTTGAAAACAACTTACGGACTGTAAAAGGTTCGTAAGTTTTTATTTTGTATAAAAGGCTATGTTCTCTTATCACAGAAAGGAGGACATTTTATTTAAAGTATTACAAGAATTAAAGCTGAATAGTAAATTAATAGTAGTAATTAAAAACTACATTTACAAAACTAAAAATGGCAAAGTAAAACATCTACTACATACTAATTTACAATTTATAGAACCTACTGAATTTGTGATTACGTTTCCTATCACTCTTACAATACTAGAGTATAAAATAAATGAAATTAGTGGTAAGCCATTTTATATTAAAGAATATCATCAAAAATATAATCTCAAAGAATTAATTATTAAAAAAGTAAAATTTAAGGGTTGCAAAATTGATTCTTTGTGAGGAAACAATTGAGGAGATGACTAACTATTAAAAAGTGCTTAACTATTAAGAGTTAAGCATCTTCTTTTAAATACTTTACATCGCTGTCATTTAAAATTTGCATTTGGGAAATAGCAATATTATTTAATCTTATTAATCTTTCAGATTGTTTTAAGCCATCATTAATAAACACAGAATTAAGATTTTCCAAATTTGCTAAACAGATTAATTCATTTATAGTAGCATAATCTCTAATATTACCATCTAAATTAGGATTATTATTTCTCCACTGTTTTGCAGTCATACCAAATAGTGCCATATTTAAAACATCTGCTTCTTCTGCATAAATATAATTAATTTGTTCTTTAGTTAATTGGGTAGGAATTAAATTTTGCTTAATTGCATCAGTATGTATTCTATAATTTATTTTTGAAAGTTCTCTTTTAGCATTCCAACCAAGTTGTTTTTGTTCTTCTGCTTTTAATCTTTCAAATTCTTTAATAAGTAATAATTTAAATTTTGGGCTTATCCACATTCCAAATTCAAAAGCAATATCTTTATGTGCATATGTTCCGCCATATCTTCCAGCTTTTGACAGAATGCCAATCGCATTTGTTTTTTCTACCCATTCTTTAACACTAATTTTATAACTATTTAAACCTGCTTGACTTTTAATTATGGCGAATTCGCCATAATTAAAATTAGGATTATGAATTTCTTCCCAGATACCTAAAAATTCAATAGTATTTCTGTTTCTTAACCAATCAGATACAAAGAAATCGCCATCTTTAGATTTAAGCATATCTGTAATTGAAATATAATCTTCATCATCTATTTTAAAATAAGAAATTTTCTGTTCCAAAACTGTTATTTCTGCCATTTTTCCTCCTTTTATCTAATCATAATATTCACTTGCATCATCAATAAATTGGTTTGAAGTTAAGTAGTATTTTTTTATATTTATTTTCTTTTTAATTTTACCTCTATTAGTCATTATTATAATTTTAATTATTTCATTGTCAAACTTTTTTGGTCCATACATAACAATAAATTTTTGCTCTGATGTAAGTCCTGTAATATTAATTGGAAATTTTGTACTATGTATCTCTTGATGTCTAATTACTTCTTTATTACATGTAGTACTTTTCTCTGCCAATAATCGAGGGGATTTTATGATAGAATAACTATTCTCACCATCAATAAAAATCAAATCATTTATAGATATAGATAAACGTGATTTATTCATAAATTCCACATTAAATATATAGAGAATTTTATTATTAACTTTTTCTGACGTATAATTTTCAATTTTAAAAGATATTCTTTTTTTATTAGTAAATATCAAATAAATCAAATTAATTATTGATATTATAAATGCTAAAACAGATAATATCGCTTCATAGTGATTTTTTATAAATAAAACTAATTCTTTCATGCAATTCCTCCAAAAATTTTTACAATAATATTATAATATAAATACTGAAAAAATTATATACTCCCATTGAAATTTAATATCAATTCATATATAATAGTGATTAGCCCCATAAGATAAAATCGTCGCTCCAATGTGACGTTAATGATTAAATCAATCTGAAAAGGTTGATTTTTTTGTTTTTACAAAAGAATTAAAAATAGATTAAAGTAATAGATTTTGAAAAATCTATTGCATTTTTTATTATAATAAAGTATAATAAGTATGAAATATATAATTAATATAACAAAAGGAGGCGTATTAAGAAATGGAGAAAGATAAATATGTTGGAATTTGCAAGGTTGGAGAAAAAGGACAAATAGTAATACCAGTTGAAGCAAGAAAAATGTTCAATATAAATCCTGGAGATTCCATAATTGTACTGTGTGATAAAGAAAAAGGTATTGCTCTTGTAAAATCTGATGTGATTGAAAGTATTGGTGATACGATTTTAGGAGGAAAAGATGAAAAATAAAAGATTAAAATGGTATGGTATATTATTTGCATTATTTATATTGTTTTTATATATAATGGGAACCTATGATTTATTCATGATGTTAGGACATAATGAAGCTTATTATATTTCTAAAGGATATGGTCAAATTGTTCACGACTATTTTACAAATTATCCAATAGTGGAATTAGTATTTTGGATAATAAATTTATTAGGCGGATTAATCAGTCCTGTTTTGTATTTATTAAAACACAAATTTGCTTCAAAAGTTGCATTTGTTTCATTTCTAAGTGATTTAATTTTAATATTATTAGGTGCTTTATTTAATAATAGATTTAAAGTATTTAGTACTTTCATTATTGGTTTTGATATGTTTATTTTATTTATAACTTTGTTGTTTGCAATATTTATATATTTTGAAAATAAAAGTAAAAAATATTAAAAAAAAAGTAAGCTTTATTATAGAATTAAATAAAAAAGATAAATTCTGATTTGAAAGTGAGGTGAAAATGTTATGGAATTTGTAAGATTAGAATATGATAATAATAAATTACTTAATGCAGAACTAAAAGAACATCGAGAAATAATTAAAGAATATACAGAAAAAGGTTACAAATATATTGGATTTGTTCCAGTTAGTTTTGGACCTAGTGGAAAAACATTAGCCATTGATTTAATCTTTGAAAAGATTTAATTAAATTACAATTTACCAAAAAGATTATAAAATTAAATGAAATATATTTCATAAATATTAAAATCATAGTATATTATTAATAGCAACGGAAGATTATATGTACTCTTTCATTATTGGAAAAGAGTTGTAGATGCTTCAGCGTTAAATATGCTCAAACTAAGAGCATTTACATAAAGAAAATCAACTTTGATCAGTTGATTTTTTTGTTTCTTCTAATATCCTATTTAAATAATCTTTATCTTCTATTTTATTTATAGCAAAACATTTCTTACCTAAATCTTTAAAACTAGAACCGCAATGATATAATTCTTTTTTATCTATAATTATGAATCTATCATGAAATGAATTATTACTTATAAATTTAATATTTTTATACTGTTTCCTATATTTTTTGATAAGTTCCTCAGTAATATTTTTTGAAATAATTATAATGTTTTTATTTATATCTTTTAAAATATCTAGTAGTTCTTTTCCCGCATAATTATCTATAATAATTATTTCTTTTTTACTTTTATTTAATATATCCATTAATAAAGAATATGCATCATATATTTGTCCTTCAAAAAATATATGATTATTTTTTTCTTTAAAATTATTAAATGTTTGTTCTAATAAATCAATTCTTTTATTATCTTTTAAAACTAATTCATTAATATATTTTTGTTCTATTAAGTTGTTGGAAATATATTTTTTCACTTCAATAAAAGCACGCATTATATTAATACTTACTTTTGATGCAATATCAGTTCTTAAAACAGATGAAAGCATTGCAACACCTTGTTCTGTAAAAACATATGGTAATTTTCTAATGCCACCATAATTATTTAAACTTGAAGTTTCATTTTGAAACTTCAAGTTAGTAAATTCTTCTTTTGTTAATTGAAAATAAAAATCTTCCGGAAATCTTTCAATATTTCTTTTAACCGCTAGATTTATTGTCTTTGTGCCATTTTTACAATTATATAATTTAGCTAAATCACTATCAAGCATTACCTGTTTACCTCTTATCTCATAGATCATATTTTCTACTTTTGTTTCTTTTTCTATTATTTCATTCATTATATTTCTCCTTTGTAACAAAAAAGAGTATATACCTTTAAAAAAGTATATACTCGAATAGATATATTTTTCTTGCCTAAAAATATAAATTATCGACCTAAATTGTATTTATCAACTTATGGCAAGTTAATTGATATATTAATTATAGCATTAATTTTAAATAAGTTTAATGTTTTTTATGATTTTTAATAAAAAATATAATATATAAATATGTTAGAGAAACTTGCATATAATAAAAAAGACATTTAATTGTCGAATCAAATGCATTTCTTTTACAAATACACATCTGAAATCACATAGTTGTGAAATCAGATGTTTTGATTATTTAAACAGTAAGGTCATTATTACAAAAAATAATAGTATAATAAATTTAAATAATTATTTTGGCAATAATTAACTACCACCTTTTAAAATGGAAAGCATCTAATTATTCAATAACATTAACAAAACAAAAGGCAAATAAGTATTTACCTATTTGCCAACAGATTAAAAGACCATATTACCAAGATGTAGAACAATCAGCGCTATCGCCACAATCTACACAATTACAATCCAAATCATTGTAACAAGTCTTCATTCCCGTTGTATCAGCGCAATCGATATCAGTTCCTTGATATTTTTTTGCTACTAACTCTAAAGCCGTCATTTTTTTCACCTCCATTCAAAAAGTATCTATCATTTATATATTTATCGGGATCATACTTTAACCAACGAAGGAAACATCCGCCGCCACATATTTTCCATAATGAACATTTCGCACATTTTTGCGAAGGATAGGTATGAACAATTTTTCTAAATTCAGTGCATGTATCAGAATTCCAAAAATCAATAATCTTAGTAGGGGGGATCTTGACACTGTTTAATGGATGATCGACAAAATGATTGCACGGTAATATATCAAAGTTTGTATCAAAAACGATTCCTTTTCCCTTTGAAATATGACAACAAGTTGTTATTACCTTATCCTTTAACATGTCGTTTAAGAGCTTTTCATCTAGACAGCATAACGGAATAGAAATTTCAAAGGAAAATTTAATAGAGGTCTTTTTTAACTTATAATATACATATTTACATAACTGCGCTAAATCATTTATATCTGGTGTATCAAAATCATCATTTTCATCAACCGAAGGTTTATATAATTGGAAAACTATATTATCTAGTTTGTTTTCTAAAAAAGAATCTAAAAATCTATCAAAATTAGCCAAATCCATATCACATAAAACGTATGATAAACTGACTTTGACCCCTAGTTTCTTCAAATTATGATAACCTTTAACCATTTCATGAAAACCATATGATTTAGTGTTTGCTAAATATTCCTTTTCATTTGCTCCCTTGATCGAAATATTGCACACACTAAGACCATTATCGACTAGCTCCTTAGCAAAATTATCGTCACTAAATTTTCTACCATTAGATGCCATAGATACTTCGATATCTTTTGCTGATATGTAGCTTATAATTTTATTAATATCTTTATTGATAGTGGGTTCTCCACCGATGATAATTATTCTTTTAATATCATTTTTTTTCAATTCATCGACTGTACTCTTTAGTTTTTCAAAATCCATATTATCTAGTTTGTTTTTGCAGTTGCTAGCATAGCACCATTGGCAACTGTTATTACAGGTTCGATTTGTTGTTAGCCAAGCGATAGAAGGGCAAGTATCACAAGAGATAGATATCCACCATTTTAAAATGTTTTTATTTGTCATTTCATCTTTAAATTTACATTCTAATTTACCATTATTTTTTTTAATGACATTTATAGAAGCTATATTATCCTCAAAACACGTAATTAATATCTTCTTTATATTATGTTTTTGATAGATTTTAATTGCTTGTTTTAAAGCTTCAGTAGCAAAGCCATTATTTCTCGAACTCTTTTTTACATAATAGGCAACATTGCCTAGGCGTTCATAATAATCTTTGTTTAATTTATGTCTTAAATCGATCGTTCCTACTACTTTATTATCAACTATCATCCAATAAATTGTAGCAGGGACTTCACGTGAAACGATGTTGATACCATTACGTCTATCTTTTAATCTTTGGAGCATTTCTTCAAATGTTTCACCATTTTTATAGGCGTTTCCCATTTCATTTATATCGTTATTTTTTATTGCTTCATCGACCATATCATAATAACTTTTTTTATACTTTCGACACGGTAAGATTAATTTCAAAACCATCTACCTCCGGTTCTATATTTGTAAGCAATACCAATGAAGTTAGAATTTAAGATATTCTAACATCAAATATTGATTTGATGCTTAATCTTGTTTAAAACGTACATAATTTTTGTTGTATATTTTTTACCTCGTTTAATTAGGGCAAAATATTGTCTGAAATTTAAATAAGATATTATTTGTGCCGATTTCAAACATCCAAACCAAAAGAGAATTCACTTTGATGTTTTTGCTATATTTTCTTGACTAAAAAAATTATATAATCTATAATTATAATTGAGAATAGAAGGGATGAATATGAATAAAACTAAAATTATTGCCACGGTCGGTCCAGCTACTGCCTGTAAAGAGATGATTAGACAACTAATTTTAAATGGCGTTGATACAATTAGAATAAATATGAGTCATTCAGATGATGATTTTTGTCGTAATATCGTTAGAATTATCAATGAATTAAATATAGAATTAAACACTTATGTTGCCGTGATGATCGATATAAAAGGGCCTATTGTTAGAATTGGCAAAGTTCAAAATAATCATGCCTTTTTAAAAAAGGGTGACAAAATCAGAATTTTTATGGAAGATATTTTAGGCGATTGCACTAAATTTAGCGTTGATTATCCTAATTTAATAAAAGATGTTCCATTGAATACTACTTTAAAAATAGATGATGGTTTAGTAGAACTAAGAGTTTTAGATAAAGGCAGTAACTATCTATTATGTGAAGTTTTAAAAGAGGGAAATATCGCAAGTCATAAAACGATGAATGTTTTAAATATCAAATTAAATCGTCCTTTTTTAAGCGAGAAAGATAAACAAGTAATAAAATTAGCTCATGAATTAAATGCCGATTTTTTAGCTTTATCATTTGTCTCAAGTTCTGAAGATGTCTTAGAGGTTAACGATCTATTGATCAATATGGGTAATGATCATTTGCAGATCATTTCTAAAATTGAAAACAATTATGCAGTTGCTGATATCGACAATATTATAAAAGTTAGTGATGGTATTATGGTGGCTAGAGGTGATTTAGGTGCTGAAATACCACTTGAAAGAATTCCGGGTATTCAAAAAAAGATAATTTCTAAATGTCATGCGAGGGGAGTAATCAGTATTGTTGCAACTGAATTACTATCAAATATGACAAATTTAGATCATCCGACTAGAGCCGAGGTATCAGATATTGCTAATGCTGTTTTAGACGGAACAGATGCAGTTATGTTATCAGGAGAAACAACAGTAGGTAAATATCCGGTTGAAGCTTTAAATATGATGGAAAGAATAATAAAGGCTGCTGAAAAGGATATTGATTACAACAGTGTTTTACAAAAATCGATCCAAACTGAAAAACGCGATGTGACTGGAACATTAGCATACAGTGTAGCAGGATGTGCTTTAAATTTACAGTGTAAAGCTATTTTTACGCCAACCATGAGCGGATATACAGCTAAAAAAATAAGCCGCTTTCATCCAATTTGTCCGATTGTTGCGCCTAGTCCTAATATCGCTACCGTTAAATCATTAGCTTTAAATTTTGGAGTTTATCCAGTTTTGATCGATGATTTAAAAAGTTTGGATGCTATCGTTCTCAAAAGCAAAAAATTAGCTCAAGAAATGTTAGGATTGACAACTAAAGATAACATTATAATTACAGGAGGCTATCCTTTCAAAAAAGTTAAGACAACTAATTTTATGAAAATAGAAGAAATATAAAGGGGTGATTTATGTATAATTTAGGTGAACACTTTAAAGTGGATTATGAAAAAATAAAACCTAATAATGATAGTATTATTCAAGGTAAAAATTATCGTTTTACTGTTTTAAGCGAAAGATTAATTAGAATTGAATATCGAGAAAACGGCGTTTTTTTAGATGCACCGACTCAATTAGTTTTAAATAGAAATTTTACTAAACCTAATTTCAACGTCAAACAAGATCGATATTATCTTGAAATAAGTACTAATTATTTTAAATTATCATATAAAAAAGAACAAAAAATCACTACCAGTAAAAATTTGAAAGTCGAGGTACTAAATAGTAATTCAGTATGGTATTATAACCATGTTGAAGCTAAAAATTATAGTGCACCTCTAATGATCGAAGATGGCAAAATAGAAAATACTAAAAGTTTATATTCTTTAGATGGGTTTGTATCTATCGATGATTCGCAAAGTAAAATAATCGATTTGGATGGTACTTTCCGCGATAACGATTTTGAAGGTTATGATATTTATTTATTTGTTTATTTAAATGATTTCTATTTATGTTTAAAAGATTATTTTAATTTAACTGGTTATCCTAGTTTAATTCCTAGGTTTGCTTTAGGTAATTGGTGGAGTCGAAATAAAGATTATAATGATTTAACTCTAAAAGAATTGGTCGATAATTTTAAAAAACATGATATTCCAGTATCGATTATATTGCTAGATAAAGATTGGCATATTCGTCCTAATGTTAATAAAAAGCAATTAATAACGGGTTTTACTTTTAACAAGCAATTATTTAAATCTCCTTATGAAATGATTTCTTACCTTCATACCCAAGGAATTAGAATCGGTCTAAATATCGATCCAACGGAAGGCTTTTATGATATAGATGAATATTTTGAACAGGCTAAGAAGTACTTAGAAGTCGATCAAAACGGAGTTATTCCATATAATGTTTTAGAGCCACGATGGGTCGATGTCTATTTAAAAATGTTTATCCATCCTCTAGATGCTTTAGGTATCGATTTTTATTGGCTAAATAGCTATGATCGTAAAAACAGTATGCAAGATTTTCTTTTAAAACACTATCAATTTTATGATATGGAAAGAAACTATAAAAGAAGACCGATGCTTTTAAGTTATGGTAATTCTTTAGCGCAACATCGCTATCCAGTTTTATATTCTGGTAAGACTATTGTTAGTTGGGAATCTTTAAAGCAAATACCTAAATATAATGCTAGTGCTACTAACAATGGCGTCAGTTGGTGGAGTCATGATATCGGTGGATATTTTAAAGGAATCGAAGACAATGAATTATATATTAGATATGTTCAATTAGGAACATTCTCTCCAATTTTAAAGTTTGGCGCTGATAAGGGTAAATATTACAAAAGAGAACCATGGCGCTGGGGGGTTAAGACACAGAGTATAGTAAAAAGTTATTTAGAATTAAGGCATAAACTAATACCTTATTTATATAGTGAGGCTTATAAATATACTAAAGATGGTGTCCCTATTTTAAAACCAATTTACTATGTAGCTCCTGAAATGTATGATGATTTACTATATAGTGATGAATATTATTTTGGTAGTCAGTTGTTTGTCTGTCCAATTACCAAAAAGAAAGATCATATTATGGATAGAGTAGTTCATCGGTTTTATATGCCTGAAGGTATTTGGTATGATTTCTTTACTGGTCAAAAATATCCTGGTAATAATACTTATGTCGCATTTTATAAAGATCAAAATTATCCAGTGTTTGCTAAAGCTGGAAGTATTATCCCTTTAGGAACTAACGATAGTATCAATGATACTAATCCGCCCAAAAACATGGAAATTCATTTTTTCCCTGGCATCAGTAATGAATATTTGTTATATGAAGATGATGGACTATCTAGTCTATACAAGAAAGGTTTTTATTTGTTAACTAAAATCGAGTATAACTATATGCCTAGTAACTATACAGTTATTATTAGAGCTCTAGAGGGGAAAAGTGGCATTGTTCCAGAGCGACGTAATTATAAGTTGGTTTTTAGAAATGCTAAACAAGCTACGGATATTGTCGTTTATGAAAATAAACAACAGATCGAGTGTAAATCATATGTTTCTGGTCCAGATTTCATAGTAGAAATTGCAAATGTTAAATCGATAAGCCAATTAACAGTTAATTGTAAGGGTAAAGATATTGAGTTTGATCCAACCCGACTAATCAACGATGACATTGATGGTATCTTAGAAGATTTACAAATTGAAACTACTATTAAAGAAAAAGTGGCTGAAATTATCTTTAGTGATTTACCGATTAAGAAAAAAAGAATAGCTATAAGAAAGCTTGGCAATAAAGGTTTAGAGAAAAAATTCGTCAAATTATTTTTAAGATTGTTGGAGTATATCAGTACGGTTTAATAACGCTTTAAAGCGTTATTTTTTTACTTATTTGTCTTTTATTTTCTTAAAATTATTGTAATTAGTCTTATTTTATAATATAATAGTACATAGTTTGGAGGTTAAACCATGAAATATTTTATAGCTTTTATTATTGCATTTTTTTTAGTATATTTATTTTATTTATTCACAGTAATACTACAAAAGAAAAAATATGATAAATTTAAAAAGAGCAACCAAGTAATGTATTTTGTAAAAAAATATAAATTAAATGTCAATAAAATAAATATGCGCAAATTTACCAATGTTTTAGGTCTTACCAATTCTTTAATTATTGCATTAGCTTTTAGTGCGACATTTTTAGTTGAAAATATTTTTTTACAGTTATTAGTTGGTTTATTAGTTTTAATACCATTAATACTAATATTTTATAGTTTGCTTGGTAATTATTTAAAAAAAATACAAAATCAATAAATCTAAATGCTTGATTAAATTAGTTAGTTTTATAAAACTTAAATGGGGAGTGTTAATATGAATACAAAAGAAATAGAAAAAAAATGGCGAAAATACTGGGAAGAAAATGAAACTTTTAAAACGGATGTATGGGATTTTAGTAAACCTAAATTTTATGCTTTAGATATGTTTCCTTATCCATCTGGCCAAGGACTACATGTTGGACATCCAGAAGGGTATACAGCAACTGATATTGTTTCAAGAATGAAAAGGATGCAAGGATATAATGTACTACATCCAATGGGATTTGATGCTTTTGGCTTACCAGCTGAGCAATATGCCATTAATACAGGAAATCATCCAGAAGGCTTTACTTTAAAAAACATTACGACATTTACAGAACAACTAAAAATGCTAGGTTTTTCTTTTGATTGGGACCGAGTAGTTTCAACTTGTGACCCTAGTTATTATAAATGGACTCAGTGGATTTTTAGCGAGTTATATAAAGATGGTTTAGCTAAACAAATCGATATGCCAGTTAACTGGTGTCAGGAACTAGGAACAGTTTTAGCTAATGATGAGGTAATCGATGGTAAAAGTGAACGTGGAGGTTTCCCAGTCATTAGAAAAAATATGAAGCAATGGGTAATCGATATTCCTAAATATGCAGAAAAACTATTGGCTGGACTAAATACGATCGATTGGCCTGAATCAACTAAAGAAATGCAAAGAAATTGGATCGGTAAGTCAGTTGGAGCTCATGTCAAATTTAAAGTAAACGAGTTTGAATTTACCGTTTTCACCACTAGATGTGATACCTTATTTGGCGCAACATACTGTGTTTTATCACCAGAACATGATTTAGTTGACAAAATCACGACCGATGAATATAAAAATCAAGTTTTAGAATATAAAAGAGTTTGTGCTTCTAAATCCGATTTAGAAAGAACAGAACTAAACAAGGAAAAAACAGGTGTGTTTACAGGGGCTTATGCTATTAATCCCGTTAACAGTAAAAAAATTCCAATTTGGATATCAGACTATGTTTTAGCTACTTATGGAACTGGAGCTATTATGGCAGTTCCTGCTCACGATGAAAGAGATTATGAATTTGCTAAAAAATTTGATCTAGAAATTATTCCGGTTATCGCTGGTGGCGATGTTGGTAAAGAAGCTTATGTTGGTGATGGGTTACATATTAATTCTGAATTTTTAAATGGTTTAAATAAAGAAGAAGCTATCGCTAAAATGATTAGTTGGTTAGAAGAAAATAACTTAGGATATAAACAGATCAATTATCGTTTAAGAGAATGGATCTTTGCTCGTCAAAGATATTGGGGTGAACCGATTCCGATTATTCATTTAGAAAATGGCGAAGATATATTAGAAGAAAATTTACCTTTAATTTTGCCAGAATTAGAAGATTATAGTCCTTCTAAAGATGGAGCTTCCCCTTTAGAAAAGGCTACTGATTGGGTCAACGTAACAGTTAATGGCATCAGTGGCAAAAGAGAAACTTCAACTATGCCTGGTTCAGCAGGATCAAGTTGGTATTTCTTAAGATATATTGATCCACATAATGAAGATAATATAGCTGATAAAAAATTAATCGATCATTGGATGCCTGTCGATTTATATATCGGTGGCTCTGAACATGCCGTTGGCCATTTATTATATTCTAGAATGTGGAATCATTATTTATATGAAAAAGGAATTGTCAATGTAAAAGAACCATTTCAAAAACTATTTCATCAAGGTATGATTTTAGGATCTAATAACGAAAAAATGAGTAAATCAAGAGGAAATGTTATCAACCCAGATGAAGTTATAAAGGAATATGGTGCAGATACATTAAGACTATATGAAATGTTTATGGGACCTTTAGAGATGAGTAAACCATGGAGTGAACAAGGGGTAGTTGGAGCTCATCGTTTCATCGAAAGAGTATATCGTTTGTATACTGAAGGAAATATTAAAGATGAAGAAAACAAAAATTTAGAAAGAGTATATCATCAAACGGTTAAAAAAGTTACTAACGACTATGAAACTTTAAACTTCAATACTGCTATTAGTCAAATTATGGTTTTTGTCAACGCTGTTTATAAAGAACCATTATTTCCGTTAGAATATGCTGAAAACTTACTTAAATTATTGAATCCGATCATTCCTTTTATTACTGAAGAATTATGGAATAGATTAGGTCATAATAAAACGATTGCTTATGAGTCATGGCCTACTTATGATGAAGAAAAAACAAAAGAAGAAATGTTTGAGATGGTTGTTCAGGTTAACGGTAAAGTAAGAGGTAAAATAGAAGTAAGTATGGATACTACTAAAGAAGAAATGGAAACTTTAGCTAAAGAGTTAGAAAATGTTAGAAAATATATTGACAATAAAGAAATTGTCAAAGTTATAACTGTCCCTAAAAAACTAGTTAATATTGTTATAAAAGGAGAATAAAAATGAAAGATATATTAATAGGAGGAGCTTGGCCTTATGCCAATAATTCTTTACATATTGGTCATTTAGCGGCGTTACTTCCTGCCGATATCATTGCAAGGTATCACCGTGGTTGTGGTAATAGAGTAATATATGTATCAGGAACTGATTGTCATGGTACACCTATTACAGTAAGAGCAAAAAAAGAAGGGGTAACTCCTGAAAGTATTGCTGTTAAATATCACGAGGAATTTGTCAACAGTTTTAAAAACTTAGACTTTTCTTATGATTTTTATACAGCTACTATGACAGAAGAACACAAAAAACATGTTCAAGAATTTTTTAAAACGATTTTAGATAATGGTTATATCTATGAACAAGAAGATGAACAAGATTACTGTCCTAAATGTAATGAATATTTATCTGATCGGGAAATAGTTGGGACATGTCCTCATTGTCATGGTCAGGCATCAGGCGATCAATGTGATAATTGTTTAAGTCCTATTAATCCTAAAGAATTAAAAGATAAACATTGTAAACTATGTGGTGAAGCAACGATTATTAAAAAGAATAAACACCTATATTTTAAGTTATCTGCTTTTCAAAAAGTATTAGAAAAATTAGTTGTCAATAGAGAAAATGATTGGCGTAAAAACGCGATCAACGAAACTAAGAAATATCTTAATTTAGGACTGATCGATCGCGCTACTACTCGTCAATTAACGTGGGGTGTCGATGTTCCAGTCGATAATTATCAAGATAAAAAAATCTATGTTTGGATCGAAGCTGTTTTAGGTTATTTAACAGCTAGTATGAAAGTTTGCGAGGATCGTAATATTAATTTTGACGAATTCTTAACGGATAAAGAAAACTTAATTACTTATTTTGTTCACGGTAAAGATAACATCACTTTCCATACTGTTATTTATCCAGCTTTATTAAATGCTATCAACACTAAATGGCAATTACCTAAAAAGATTATTTCTTCGGAATATGTTAATATGAATGATGAAAAGATGAGTAAAAGTAAAGGTAATTTAATTACGATGGATGAATTAGTTAGCAAGTATAATAAAGATACTGTTAGATATTATATGATCGCTAATGGTCCAGAAAAAAAAGATGTCAATTTTTCATCTTCTGATCTTGTTTTAGCTCACAATAAATTTTTGGTAGGAGTATTAGGTAATTTTATCAATCGTAATTTATCTTTTATCAATAAGAAGTTTGATGGAGTTATTAAAAAAGCTCCAATCGATATAGATATTATGGCTAGAACTAAAGCTATTTACGGTGAGGTTGGTAAATTAATCGAAGATGGTGAATTAAAACAAGCCCTTAACACTATTATCGATTATGTAACTTTGGGTAATAAATATTATGATGAAAGACAACCTTGGGTTCAAGTTAAAGAAGATATGGATGCATTTAATGAAACAACTTATACTTGTGTCTATATTATGGCTAATCTATCTAATTTATTGCATCCATTTATACCTAGTAGTGCTGATAAGATTAAAAATATGTTAAGTTTAAAACCATTTAAATGGGAAGAATATCAGTTAAATGGTGATATTAAAATCAATAGTTTAGATTTGTTATTTGAACGAATTGATGACTAATATTATTTATTAAATATTATTAATAAATAATATTTTATTTTGGAATAAGCTTTATTTTAATAAATTATTATAAAGTATTTTATTTTTGTTAATATATTGATATAATTATTAATAGGAGTTGTTAGATATGGAAAAATATATACCAGATATTTATCAAAAGAGTATTTATGCTATTAATTATGATGCTTTATATAATAGAGGAATAAAATGTTTATTGTTTGATTTGGACAATACTATTGCGCCAATAACGATAAAAAAACCTAATAAAAAAGTTAAAGAATTATTTGATGATTTAAAAACTAAAGGCTTTAAAATAGTGATATTTTCCAATAGTCCTAAAACTCGTGTTAAACCATTTAAGGATGAATTGGATGTCGATTGTTGTGCCATGGCAATGAAGCCATTTAAAAGAAAATACATGAAGTTGTTAGATGAGTACAAATTAAATGTTGCTTCAGTGGCTAGTATTGGAGATCAGTTGTTAACTGATGTTAAAGGAGGAAATAATATTGGTATTACTACGATATTAGTGAATCCGATCGGAACTAAAGAAAATAAAATGACTAGAATCAATCGCCATTTCGAAAAGAAAATATTGAAAAAATTGCGCGACAATGATTTGTTCACTAAAGGAAAATACTATGAATAAATGTAGTGGTTGTGGTGTTTTAACTGAAAAATATTTATGTGAAAGATGTTTTAGAATTAAACATTATAACGATTATAAGGTGATTAGTAAAAGTAATTTAGATTTTATTCCTATTTTAACTGATATTAATCAAAGCAACAGTTTAGTTTTATTAGTAGTTGATTTATTTAATTTAGATGATTTATCTTTGATTAGAAAATATATTAAAAATGATATTTTATTAGTTTTGACTAAAAGGGATTTGTTTCCTAAAAGTATATCTTTGAATAAGTTTATTAATTATGATTATCATATTGATTTTATTGATATGTTAGTTGTTAGTAGTAACAAAAATTATAATTTAGATGAATTATGGAATAAGATTAATCAATATAAGAAATCGGATAAGGTTTATGTTGTTGGTTTTACTAATGCTGGGAAGTCAACACTCATTAATAAACTAATCTATAATTATTCTGATAAAAATACTGAAATAACGACTAGTCCATTACCAAGTACTACTTTAAATACAATCGAAATAAATTTAGGTGATTTTATTTTGGTAGATACTCCTGGTTTGTTAAGTGAAGGTGATATTTCAAACTATGTTTCTGGCGATGAACTAAAAAAAATTATTCCTAAAAAAGAAATCAAACCGATAACTTATCAAATTAAGGGATTTCAGACTATTGTTATCGATAAATATTTAGTTGTTGAAGCAGAAGATATCGATTTAGTTTTTTATCTGTCTAACAATTTGAAAGTTGAAAGATATTATAAAAAAATTGATCATAATTTGAAGAAACATGTTGTTTTAGTTGATCATAATGATATTGTAGTTAAAGGCTTGTGCTTTATAAAAACTAATAAAAAAGGTGTATTAAATGTATACACTTTAGACAATATCAAAGTTTTCACTCGTGATAGTATTATTTAATAGTATTGTTAAGATTAGTGAATTTTTTGTTAATTTCAATTGTTATATCATAATAAAAAAAGCTATCAAAGCTTTTTTTATTATGGTCCAGTAGGTCCAGTAGGTCCAGTTGCTCCGGTAGGTCCGGTAGGTCCAGTTGCTCCAGCAGCTCCGGTAGGTCCGGTTGCTCCAGCAGCTCCGGTAGGTCCGGTAGGTCCAGTCGCACCAACAGCTCCGGTAGGCCCAGTAGGTCCAGTCGCACCAGCAGCTCCGGTAGGTCCGGTAGGTCCAGTCGCACCAGCAGCTCCGGTAGGCCCAGTAGGTCCAGTCGCACCAGCAGCTCCAGTAGGCCCAGTAGGTCCAGTCGCACCAGCAGCTCCGGTAGGTCCAGTAGGTCCAGTCGCACCAGTAGCTCCAGCTCCAGTAGGTCCGGTAGGTCCAGTTGCCCCAGTAGCTCCAGTAGGTCCAGTTGCCCCAGTAGCTCCAGTAGGTCCGGTTGCTCAAGTTGCTCCTGATGGAATTGTTAAGTTCAAAAAGAAATTAGGAGAAACACCGGTTATAGAAGCTGCCGCAGTAGCTCCAGTAGTTACAGTACCGATAGTTAAAGTAGGTGTAACGCTTGGTCCAGTAGGTCCAGTCGGTCCAGTTGCCCCAGTTCCAGTAGGTCCAGTAGGCCCGGTCGGTCCAGTCGCTCCTGCGACTCCTTGAATCCCTTGGATACCTTGAATTCCTTGAGGTCCGGTTGGCCCAGTCGGTCCGGTAGGTCCGGTTGCTCCAGCAGGAATAACAAAATCAAGAACAGCGTTTGTATTTGTACCGGCATTTATAACACTTGCAGTACTACCAGGAGCACCAGTCGTTGTTAAACCAACAGCGACAGTTGTAGGTCCTGCGGGTCCAGTTGGACCAGTTGGTCCGGTTGCTCCGATACAAGTTACACATGAAGGTTTACATTTTTGGTCTTGCTCAATTTTACACATAGCGTTTTGATATATATCGTTAATAGTAATCACCTCATTTCTATATATAGAATATGTAAAAGTGTAATAAAATTGAATATAAAAGTCTAGAATATTCAGCAAAATGAATTATTTTAACTTGACCAAGTCATAGTTCAATGCTAAAATGAACTTGGTGAGATAGTGATAGCAGAAGTCTTAGTAGAAATTCAAAAAATCGATAAAACTTTCACATATTTAATTCCTTCTAATTTAAAGGTCCAAATAGGTATTCGGGTTTTAGTACCTTTTGGAAAACAAAAATTAGAAGGTTTTGTCGTCGATATTAAAGACAAAATTCCTAGTGAGTATGAATTAAAAGAAATTATTGATTTAGTTGATGAAACACCAATTTTAAACAAGGAATTATTAGATTTAGGTAAATACCTTAGTAAAAAAACATTATGTACTTTGACTAGTGCTTATCAGACCATGTTACCGACAGCTTTAAAAGCTAAAATAAATAATAAAATAACTAAAAAAACTGTTTTATATATAAGAAAAATCAAAGATTACATCCCAAATAATGCAAAAGAAGAAATAATCATAAATTTATTAAATAATGAAGATATTTCTTTAAAAGAGGCTAATACTATATCTTCTTATACAATAAATAAATTAATTGACAAAGGAATAATAGAAAAATACGAAAAAGAAGTATATCGATTAGAAGAAGACATTGAAAGATTAGAAAACGAACCGGTTTTAACCAGTGAGCAACAGACAGTAATTTCTAAAATAAACATAAATACCTTTAAATCTTATTTGTTGCATGGAGTAACGGGATCCGGAAAGACCGAAGTTTATATGCAACTAATAAAAACGGTAATTAATAATCAAAAACAAGCTTTAGTTCTAGTTCCAGAGATCAGTTTAACACCACAATTAGTAAATACCTTTAAAAGAAGATTTGGCAATAACATTGCAATATTACATAGCCATTTAAGTAATGGTGAAAAATATGATGAATGGCGAAAGATTGTAAGAAAAGAAGTCAACATCGTTATTGGTGCTAGAAGTGCTGTCTTCGCACCACTTTCTAATATTGGAATAATTATTATCGATGAAGAACATTCCAACACTTATAAACAAGAAAATAATCCACGTTACAATGCGATCGATATGGGGTTATATCGAGCTAAATACTATAATTGTCCAATCATCTTAGGTAGTGCGACACCTTCGATCGAAAGTTACACAAGAGCTAAAGCAAATATTTACGAACTATTGGAAATGAAAACGAGAGTTAACAATAATCTACCTAAAGTTACCTTAGTCGATATGAAAGAAGAAATAAGAAATAAAAATACCATTTTTTCACAAGTTTTAAAAGATAAGATAAATGAAAAATTAAACAATAACGAACAGATCATTATTTTGTTAAATCGAAGAGGTTATACAACTATTACTACTTGCAACAACTGTGGATTTATCCATAAATGTCCAAAATGCGATATTCCGCTAACTTACCATTTAAAATCTAAAAAAATGGTCTGTCACTATTGTAATTATGAAGCTAATAAGCTATATAAATGTCCAAAATGTGAAAGCCACGATATTAAAGAAAGAGGTATGGGAACAGAAAAATTAGAAGAAGAAGTACTAAAAGAGTTTAATGATGCTAAAGTAGTTAGAATGGATGTCGATACTACTAGAACCAAACAAGCACATAAAAAAATAATAAACGATTTTGAACATGGCATTTATAACATTTTAATTGGTACCCAAATGATCGCCAAAGGATTAGATTTTCCTAAAGTAACATTAGTAGGTGTTATAAATGGCGATGCTTCTTTAGCAATTCCCGATTTTAGAAGTGGTGAAAGAACATTTCAACTGCTAAATCAGGTCTCAGGACGGGCTGGTAGAAGTAATTTATCGGGTGAGGTCATTATTCAAGGATTTAATATCGATCATTATAGTTTGGTTTGCGCTAAAAACCATGACTATTTAAGTTTTTATAATGAAGAAATGAAAATTAGAAAAATATTGAAATATCCCCCTTTTTATAACCTATGTTTAATTAAAATTCAAGGGGCTAATGATATCAAATGTGAAGAAGAAAGCAATAAAATAGTTTTTTATTTAAAAAACAATTTAAAAGATGAAATTATCTTAGGACCAACGGTAGCTGTGATACCTAAAATAAATAATATCTATTATTATCAAATAATTATTAAATATAAAGATACCAAAAAGATTTATTCGTATTTAAAATTTATTAATGATAAATACCCTAGTAATCAAGTAACAGTTGGAATTGATTTCAATCCTAATAAAATTTAATCACAAAACCAAATTGAAAGATTGTAATTTACTTCTTTCTTTTTTCGTGATAAAATAATTGTAGGTGATAGTTATGGATCTTTCGCAAATCAATATAAAAAAAGAATTAGAAATAATTTTTATGGGAACGCCTGAATTTGCAGTTCCTATTTTACAAGGATTATTGGATAACTATAAAGTAAGAGCAGTAGTTACTCAACCAGATCGTAAAGGTAATCATGGTAAAATTACGTTTTCTCCTGTTAAACAACTAGCAATAGATAATGCCATTTTAGTTTTACAACCTTTAAAA
Source organism: uncultured Bacilli bacterium (assembly GCA_958413985.1). Lineage (GTDB taxonomy): Bacteria > Bacillota_I > Bacilli_A > RF39 > UBA660 > Faecisoma. The sequence goes on along the minus strand of CATYVZ010000007.1, from coordinate 51,492 downwards.
ATAAAAGATGATTACCAAGAGATAGTCAATTTAAATCCAGATCTTATTATTACCTGTGCCTATGGCCAGATTCTTCCTAAGGAAATATTAAATTGTTCTAGATTAGGATGCATCAATGTCCATGCCTCATTATTGCCTAAACTACGAGGCGGAGCGCCAATTCACAAAGCAATAATAGAAGGTCATAAAAAAACCGGTGTCACTATTATGTATATGAATGCTAAGATGGATGAAGGCGATATCATTAGTCAAATCGAAACTGAAATTAGTGATGTTGATACAGCTAGTAGTCTTCATGATCGATTGAGTATTCTAGGAAGGGATTTGTTATTAGATACTTTACCTAGCATTATCGCTGGTACAAATAACCGAACAAAACAAGATGATTCTTTAGCTACTTATGCTTTCATTTTAAAAAAAGAAGATGAAAAGATAAATTTTAGCGCAACCAAACGACAGATTTATAACCAGATAAGAGGTCTCAATGCTTGGCCTGGTAGTTATTGCTTATTCGAAGGAAAAATTTTAAAAGTATGGGAAGCATATATCACTGACAACTATCCTATCGGATTTGATGGCCAAATAACAGCTATTTATAAAGATGGAATCGGCGTTAAAGTTAGCAATGGCGAAATAGTATTTAAAACAGTTCAGTTAGAAGGAAAAAACAAGATGAGCGCTGTTGATTTTATCAATGGTTTACAAAATAAAAATATAGTAGGTAAAGTATTAGAATGAAAGAATTATTAGAATTTATAAAAAAACTTTGGTCGAATAAAAAAACTAGAGCATTAGCTATTTTAATAATTTATGCAATATTCTTTACTTTTGTTTTTATACTGATCTCCAATGGAACAAATAAACCAAACATTCCGATAGAAGAACCTAGCGAGGATGTATTTAAAGAATTGAAAGAAGTTACCGATTATCGTTTACAGATAATTGGAGAAGAAAGTTTTGAATATGACGCAGTTACTAATTTAATTACATATAACGATCAAGAATATGAATTAGAACAGTTTCCGTTATCAAAATATGATTTAAATATATATACTCCCATTAATATCTATAATTTATTACAGGTTAGTGTTTTAGAGTCAACTAACCATCTTGATAAAAGTAATACTTATTTAGTTAAAATAAGTGATTTTGAGAAAATAATTTATAACAATACTAGTGATATTGATGAATATATTAAGATTATTATCTATGAGGATAAAAAGATTAAAATAGATTTATCAGATTATTATAATTATATTGTTAATATGGAATTGAGAGGTTGAACATGGATATAGTAGTAATAGTTTTAGTAGTTGTCGCGATTGCAGTAATGATATTTAAAAAATTTAGTAGTGTGATTTACTACATTGGAATTGTCGACATATTTTTAAGAATTTTAGATTTTATTGCCAATAACATACCTATAACAGCAGTAAGTAATTTTATCAACAACTATTTTCCTAATAGTATCAATCACATAATTGAGATGTATTCATCAGGTATTTTTACAACAGTTTTATTATGGTTATTGTGCATCGTTTATATAATTTTACTTTTTTACTTAGTAAGAATTTTTTGGAAGAAAAAATAAGTCGTCGAATTTCTATTCGATGATTTTTTATTTATAGTAATTATTTCATGAAAAGTTCATTTGTCAATAGACATTCAAAAATATGTTTGGTATAATAATATTGGTGGTTTTATGTACGGATATATTAAAGGAACAGTAAAAGAAATAGAGAGTAATTATATTATTTTAGATAATAATGGTATGGGTTATTTGATATATACACCTAATCCATATTCATTTAACATCGATGAAGAATATACTATTTATATTTATCAAAGTGTTAAAGAAGATGAACTATCTTTATACGGTTTCAAACTAAAAGAAGAAAAAGATTTATTCTTAAAACTAATAGGGGTAAAAGGTCTAGGCTGTAAAATGGCCTTACCGATTATCGCAACAGGATCGATCAGTGGTATTGTCGATGCTATTGAACGAGAAAACATTTTATATTTAAAAAAGTTTCCTAAAATAGGCGATAAAGTTGCTCGACAAATAATTTTAGATTTAAAAGGTAAATTAAATGCAAGTAACGTTATTAGCAACAACAATAATGATGAGTTAGTTGAGGTATTGAAAGGATTAGGATATAAAACTAATGATATTTTAAAAGTTATAAAACAAGTTAACAGCTCTTTATCTTTAGAAGAACAAATAAAGGAAGCATTAAAACTGTTTTTAAAATGAAAATAGCTATCGATTTAGATGACACCATTGTTAAGACTAAAGAAAAGATAAAAGAGTATTTGAGCAAATATGGCTTAAAAGGATTTGAAACTAAAGAAGAAAAAATAACGTTTTACATTAAACACATAGATAATATTTATAAAGAAGTAGAATTGCAACCTAATGTTTTAGAAGTTTTATACGAGTTAAGTAAAACTAATGAATTATATATCATAACTGCAAGAGGTAGTTATTATTCTAATAATGCTAAAAAAATAACCGAAGATTTTATCACAAAAAATAATTTGCCGATTAAAAAAACTTATTTTGATTGTTATGAGCAAACTAAAGCTATTATGTGTGATAAATTAAATATTGACTTATTTATCGATGATCATATTAATAATTGCTTAGAAGTAAAAAAACTTGGAATAGATGTTTTATTATTTAACAATAAATATGAAGGCTTAAATAGTGTAGATAATTGGTTAGAAATTTTGAAATATATAAAGGAGTAGATATCAATGGATGAAAGAGTAGTTACTAATAAAGAATTAAAAGAAGATAATTTCGAAAAGACAATTCGCCCTGATAGTATCGATGAATATATTGGTCAAAGTGAAATCAAAGAAAATTTAACTGTTTATATCAAAGCAGCTAAATTAAGAGAAGAACCATTAGATCATGTATTGTTATATGGTCCTCCAGGTTTAGGTAAGACTACTTTAGCTTATATAATAGCTAATGAACTAGGAACCAATATTAAAACAGCTAGCGGTCCTGCCATCGAAAAAACAGGCGATTTAGCTGCTATTTTATCGACTTTAGAGCCAGGCGATGTTTTATTCATCGATGAAATTCACCGGATTCCTAGATATATTGAGGAAGTATTATATTCAGCGATGGAAGATTTCACTTTAGATATCATTGTCGGTAGTGAAGCAAGTAGCCGAAGCATTAAAATTGATCTACCACCCTTTACTTTAGTAGGGGCAACGACTAGAACAGGTGATTTAACTAGTCCTTTAAGAGATAGATTTGGAATTATATCTAAATTAAACTATTATACTGTTGAAGAACTAACCAAAATTGCTCAAAGAACGAGTCGAGTTTTAAACACACCGATCGATGAAGATGCAGCGATCGAGTTAGCTAAAAGAAGTAGAGGAACGCCACGTATTACTAATCGTTTGTTTAAAAGAGTAAGGGATTTTGCTTTGGTTATGGGTGATGGCGTTATCGATAAAAAAATCACTACTTTAGCTTTAGATAAACTAAAAGTTGACGAATTAGGATTGGATGAAACCGATTATAATTTATTAAAGGCGATAATCGAAAAATTCAATGGTGGTCCAGTGGGGATTGATGCTATTGCTTCAAGTATTGGCGAAGAACCAACGACGATCGAAGATGTCTATGAGCCTTATTTATTACAAAATGGGTTCCTTAAGCGCACTAATCGTGGGAGAATAGTTACCGATAAAGCTTACCAACATTTAAAAATCAATCATCAAGATCGATTAGATATGGAAGATTTAATGTAATTAATTTAAAATAAGAGGAGAGATTTATGAAAACAGATGACTTCGATTATTATTTGCCAGAAAATTTAATAGCCCAAACCCCTTTAGAAAAAAGAGATGCCTCTAAATTACTAGTTTTAGATAAAGAAACAGGCAATATTGAACACAGGCACTTTAAAGATATATTAAATTATTTAGAAAAAGACGATATATTAGTGATCAATGATACCAAGGTAATACCTGCTAGATTAATTGGTATTAAAGAAGAAACTAATGCAGTCATTGAAATATTAATGTTAAAAGAAATTGCTAATAATTGGGAATGTTTAGTAAAGCCAGCTAAGAGAGTAAAAGTAGGAACAATAATTAAATTTAGCGATAAATTGAAAGTAAAATGCGTCGCGGTAAAAGATGAGGGAATTAGAATATTTGAATTTATTTATGACGGTATTTTATATGAAATATTAGATGAGTTAGGAACGATGCCATTACCACCTTATATTCATGAAAAATTAAAAGATAAAAATAGATATCAAACTATTTATGCTAAAAATGAAGGTAGTGCAGCAGCGCCAACTGCTGGGCTACATTTTACTAACGAACTATTAGAAAAAATAAAAGTCAAAGGAATAAAAATTGTTCCAATAACTTTACACGTAGGTTTAGGAACTTTTAAACCAGTTAATGTCGAAGATGTAACTAAACATAAAATGCATAGTGAATTTTATATGATGGATCAAACAACTGCTGAGACATTGAACAACCGAAGGGGAAGAATTATTGCAGTTGGGACAACGACAACTAGAACTTTAGAAACAATAATGAATTTATATGGTCAATTTAAAGAGTGTAGTGGTTGGACAGATATATTTATTTATCCGGGTTACCAATTTAAAGTCATCGATTGTTTAATTACTAATTTTCATTTACCTAAATCGACTTTAGTTATGTTAGTAAGTGCCTTTGCTACTAAAGAATATATTATGAATGCTTATAATGAAGCAATAAAAAATAACTATCGTTTTTTTAGTTTTGGCGATAGTATGTTTATCAAAAAAGATAGATAATTACAAATATTAAAAAGATACTTCGATTAAAGTATCTTTTTATGTAAAAACATTTTAATATATCATTTTTAATTTTTTTCCAAAGCTTTTTCGATTAGTAATTTGTTATTTTTAAGTCTTTCATCATCTGGATTCATTTCGATTGCTTTAATCACATTTTCTAAAGCTAAATCAAATTTACCTAAATTAAAATAAGAAATAGATAATAAATCATAGATAGTATAATCCCAACTAAAAATTTCATTAATATAACTTTTAGCATGAGTTTCAATTTTTAAGGCTGCATTACAGTATTTTGCGACGTTTTCCCATTCTTCCAACTGATAACAAAGTAAAGCGAACTCGACATAAGGATCTCTTAAATAAGGTGCCTCTTTGATTGCTTTTTCTAACCACATTTTTGCTTCGTCAAATCGGTTTAAATTTTTATAACTTCTAGCTATAAATCGCATCGAAGCACATCGTTCATCTTTCCATAAAGCAGTAAGTAAAGATAAATGCTTTATCAAAGTGTCGATAGCTTCATTCCATCTTTGATAATACATATATTCTCGACCTAGATAATGCATATTTCGATCGTTAGTTGGATCTTCTTTAATAGCTAATTCTAAAAGTGGTAGATACGATGAACGAGATTTAGTATCATCTGGATAATGACTGATCGTTAAATTTTCACATGTAATAAATTTTTCGTTTCCTTCGTATTTTAATATTTCATGAACAGGGTTAACCCATTTATAATTTTTTCGAGCATGAATTTTATCAGATAAAAAATTAACGCTAGGATTTCCGTGCTCATCATATCGCCAGATATAATTATATCGCATTCTAGTTGTATCTTCTTTCCAGTTGTTTAAAATAACATCTTTCCAACCTTTTTCTAAAACTTCATCTAAATCAAGACATACACACACATCATAATCTTCTGGAATTAAATCTAACGATAAATTTCTTGCTACATCAAAACGCCATGGATCGATTATTTTTTGTTCGACTGTTACACCATGAGCTTTTAAGCGATTAACAGTATCATCTTTTGAACCAGTATCAAGGACAAAAATACCATCAGCATCTTTAATAGACTCACAAAAGCGATCGACAAATTTTTCTTCGTTTTTACAAATTGCATATACACATATTTTCATTTTATCACCACTTAATTATATGCTGTTAAATAAAGTTGATTGACTAATCAACCCATTTTATCTATAATATTTGAAAGAGGTGCTTTATGGTTATCGTTATTTTAGGACCAACTGGGGTTGGCAAAACAAAGATGGGCTTACAATTAGCTAAATTATTAGATGGGGAAATAATTAATGCAGATAGTACACAAATATATCAAAATTTAGATATAGCAACCGCTAAAATTAAAGAAGAAGAAAAAGAAAATATCCCTCATCATTTATTTGATATTAAAGATATTAAAGAAAATTATACGGTTTATGATTATCAAAAAGATTGTCGTAAAATAATTGATGATGTTATTAAAAGAGGTAAAACACCCATTTTAGTAGGTGGGACTGGTTTATATATTAAAGCTGCTTTATATGATTATAAATTCGAAAAAGAAAATAGTGATAATCAGTTTGAAGATTTAAGTAATGAAGAAATATATAATAAATTAAAGCAAATTGATGATAGTATTAATATCCATGTTAATAATCGTAAGAGATTAGTTAGAGCTTTAAATTACTGTTTGAATAACAACAAAAAATTTAGTGCTAAAGAAAAAACCGATAAATTGTTATATGATACTATTTTTATAGGATTGACTACTAGCCGTGATATATTATATGAACGAATTAATCAAAGAGTAGATGAGATGGTCAAAACTGGTTTACTAGATGAAGCTAAAATGATATATAATTCTACTATTCGGTCTAAGGCCGTTATGACGCCGATTGGATATAAAGAATTATTTCCTTATTTTGAAGGAATAAAAAGTTTAAATGATTGTTTAGAAGAAATCAAACATAATAGTCGAAAGTATGCTAAAAGACAATATACTTGGTTTAATAATCAGATGAATGTTGTTTGGTTTAATGTCGATTTTACTAATTTTAATAAAACAATTACTGAAGTTTATGATTATATAAAAAGCGTTAACAATTAAGTTAGCGCTTATTTTAATTTTATCATTAGATAAATGTTTTCAATTAAATTAACTATTTCAGTCATCAATAAGAATATTCCTGCCAATAAAGATATTGCAATTATACTACCAAATGGATTTAAAATAATTAAAATTCCAAGTAATAAAGATAAAATTGCAAGTATTAAAAGTAAATACCAGCTATTAGAAATTTGTTTTAAATTGATAGCTAATTGAATTCTTATTATGTTTTTTAAGATAATCCAAATTCCTAAGATTAAAGGTAAAAAAGTAATTAGGATATCTTTGTTTAAAATAATTAGGACACCAGCTAAAACTTCTAATAATCCTTCTACCAATCCAAAACTGTATAATTTAGTTTCTTTATCGCTTCGAAAATAGTTGATAAAATCAAAAACGCCATCAATTATAATGATCGCACTGATAAGAACGATGATCCATTTCATAGTTTCTATCGGTTTTATTATTAATAAAATAGCAGCAATAATCATTAAAATAGATGTAATAATTGAACTTTTATTATATTTTTTAATATATTCTTTTAACATTTTTCCTCCTTTAAATCTTCTTTAATTTTTTTCAACAAATTAATAACAGTATTTTTTTCTTCTTCTGTTATTTTTTTCTCTAAATCTGACCAAATGCTCTTAATGTTTTTTAAAACTTCTTCATTTAGCTCTTTTCCTTTTGGGGTTATATAAATAGGCAATTTTCTTTTGTCGCTAGAAGATTTTCTTTCAATATAACCATTTTTTTCTAAACTTTGCAAGGCTTTAGTAATAGTTGAACGTTTCCGATTAGTAAGACTTGCTAGTTCGATGGCGGTGATTCCGTCATTATTAGCTATAATATTAAGAAACACTTCTTGTCCGGGATAAATACCTAATTCTTGAAATCTTGGTTGTAACTTATGAGCCATTAAGATTAAAATATCGCGACTCAATTCATAAAATTCATTCATATATCTCCTTTCTTTGTAAGTATGCTAACATTATAGTATATTTTTTTAATTTTGTCAAATTCTTAATCGTTTTTAAAAATTGGTTTATTTGCTTTTATTTCATTAGTAATTAAATAATATATTTTGTCAGTTAATAATTGATAATCTAATAATTTATTATAATTGGTTATAAGCGGTAAAGTTATTTCTTTTTTGATTTTGTTTAAATAATTTTTTCCTTTTTGATTAAAGCCTAAGACATGAATATATTCAATTTTATAATTATCTTTATATAAGCAACATAATATATGAACTATACATCTTTTTATTTTGTTATAAGTATAATTTTTGCATTTAACAGCATTAACTAATTCTTCGATATTGCAAGCTTTATCAATATGCTTTTTTAATGAATTACTTAAGTTACAATCAATATCTTGATATTTAGTTAAATCGTCGGTCATAATTTTATATTTTATAATTGGATAAAAATTATCTAAATTTATATTTTTAATATATTTTAAGGTTTGAGTGGGTACAAATTCTTCAATATTTTCATTGTCATTAATTAGTTTTCTAATGCTTGTTGCGCTACTTATTTGACCGCTAGTTTCTAAATCATGATAACAATTGGTTCTTTTAATTGTGATTGGTTTGATGGAACTATTTAGTTTTTTAATAGCTTTAATGTAACTAATTCCGAGTAGATCATTAGGAGAATCAATTTTTATATTTAATTCTTTTTGTATAGCTAAAGATAAGCTAGTAGGGTAATTATAACCTTTTTTGACGTATTCACTGATATTAATTTTATTATTTATTTGAAAATCAGCTATTTTGTTTAAAGTTTCTAAATTGTTTGATTCGCTACCAAATACTAAATAATCACATTTTAAATGATTTAAGATATTTATAGCACCGTAAGCATATATATCTGCTGATTGGATGGCAAAAGTAGTAGGTAGTTCGACAACTAAATCGACGCCATATTCTAAAGCAAGGTGAGTTTTGTCATATTTTTCGATAGTACTAACATCACCTCTATTTAAAAAATTACCGACTAATACTAAACATATTGTTTCATCCTTAAACATTTCTTTTACTTTTTTTATATGATATAAATGTCCATTGTGAAATGGATTATATTCACCAATAATACCCACCATCGTTAATCACCAAATAAATTATAACATTTTTGTTTACTTTTTAAAACTTTTTCTGTATAATTAATTTGGTGATTTCGATGAATATTGATATTACAAGATTAAAAAGTGGAATCGATGAATATGCTTTAATTGACTTAGATTATTCATTTACTGAGGATCAATTAGAAAACACTGGTATTTTAGCTTTAAATAACGTTAAAATTACTGGTGATATTACTAACCACTTTGAACAGTTACATTTAAATGTTGTCGTCGAAGGTATTATGATTTTACCTTGTGCAATCAGTTTAAAACCAACTGAATATCCTTTTACCATCAAAATCGACGATGATATCGATGAAAAAGGATTAGAAAATACTAAAAATAGTGGAAATAGTATTGATATTTTTCCAATAATATGGGAAAATATAGTAATGGAAATCCCCCTTAGAGTTGTAAATAAAGACTTATCTGATGTTAAAAAAGAAGGTAATGGTTGGAAATTTATAACTGATGAGGAATAATTATAAGGAAAGAGGTGTTATAAATGGCAGTACCATTTAGAAAAGTTAGTAAAACTCGTGGACGTAAAAGAAGAACTCATTATTGCATCGACGCTAATGAAACAGTAAAATGTCCAAAATGTGGTGAAAGTGTCAAACCACATCGAGTATGTAAAAACTGTGGCACATATAAAAATAAAGAAGTAATTAAAACAACTGAAGAATAGTTGTTTTTATGATTAAACCATTTGTATATAACAAATGGTTTAATTAGTATATCTGATTGTTTCATTGGAAATATTAAAAATAATTCCCATCATGATCATATAACTTAAAAGAGATGACCCACCATAACTGATAAAAGGTAGGGTAATTCCAGTAATCGGCATTAATCCAAAAGTCATTCCGATGTTCTGTAATTGTTGATAAATTAACATGCCAACGATACCAGCGATAATATATTTGTTAGTTAAGTTGGTATTTTTAATTGCTAAAAAAATCAATTTAATATCAAAAACAGCAATTAAAGATAATAAAAATAATACTCCTAAGAACCCAAAGTTATTAGCATAGACAGCAAAGATAAAATCAGTTTGGGGTTCAGGAAAGTAAATTGGCGTATTATTAGCACCCATACCGAGAAATCCTCCCGCACCGATACTAGTAATTCCATTTTCTAATTGATAACCACTACTACTTGACCAATCTAACAAACGATCGACGCGAAGAAAAAAATCTGTTCCAAAAAGGCTTATAAATAAATCAGTATTAGTAAAATAGATAATTAAAACTAAAGCGATACCAGCTAATAAAAGTGAAAACAAGATAATAAACCACCGATATCTGATACCAGAGATAAACAACATCACAATAGTAATTAACAAATATATTAATACTACACCTGTATCTGGTTGTAAAAAAGTAAGAACACTTGGTATTAATACGACAATGATAACTTTAATTAAAAACTTAAATTCTTCCATCACACTTGGTTTAGGATATTGCTCATTAAATTTGTGGATCATCGTTCCTAAGGTGATGATGAGAATTATTTTCATAAATTCACTCGGTTGAATTGTCCCAATTCCAGGAATACTATACCAACATTTAGCGTTATTGATCGGTGTTGCAAATAATAAAAGTCCCAGTAAAGATAGTACACCAATAATATAAAATATCCAAACATTTTTATAGATAAAATCATTGCCAATAAACATGATAAAATAAGCGACAATAAAACCAGCGACATACCAAAGAATCTGCTTAATAACTAAAGTGTCGTTAGATATCAATATCTGGGCGCTGTTGATAGTTACAAGACTTATGATGATGAAAACAAATAAAATTAGTAAAAGCCATTTATCGACTCTATATTTAGATACTTTTTTCATAACCTCACCCATTATTATATTACACTAAAATCAGGATTTATACAATTAAATGTTTGCAAAATCAAAAAAATATAGTATAATTTAAAAAGGTGATATTAATGGAACATATATGGCAATATTTAATTATTATAGTTGTTTTAATAATTATCGGCATCGCAATCGTCAAATCAAAACAAAAAGATTTCAAATTAGATGCTAATAAATTAGTTGAGTATCTAGGTGGTAAGGATAACATTATCAGCTATGAAACCAACAAATCTCGTTTTGTCGTCGAATTGAAAGATACCAAGTTAGTTAATAAAGAAGGTATACAAAAAATCGGAGCGCAAGGTATTGTCGAAATCGACAATCAATTAAAGATCATCTTGGGTGAGAAAGCTAAAAAGATCGAAAAATTTATCGATGCATTAAAATAGTAATTTTACTATTTTTTTTCATTTATTGACAAAATTCGACATTATTTTACAAAATAATATACTATAATGATTTTAAGAGGTCGATTTTTATGGATATGTTTTATACGATTTTAATAAATGTTATTATTTTATTATTTCCTTTGATTTTTAATTTGTTTTACTGTATGTATAGCACTAATTTAAACAAAGAGCAGAGTATGGCTATTTTAGATTTTGCTTTATTATCTAGTTTATATTTACTTATAAATTATAATAAAGTCGACGAGAATAATGTCATCATTATTTTATTTAACATTCCATTGATTATTGCGTATACTAAAAAAAGACATTTTATCAGTATCGTAATATCGTTAGTAATGATATATATTTATTATAGTGTTGGTATGAATGTAACGTTATTTATCGTCGAATATTTCCTTTATTTTATTCTTTATTTAATTTCTTCTAAGCAAAAAAATTCATTTTTTCTTCCAGCCTTTATTGCTATTAAGACAGTTTTTGCATTATTAGTTAATCTTCTTTATATTGAAACTTCAGATTTATTTGAAAATTTATTGATGCTAATAATTTTCATAATTGTTGCATATTTAATTTTATACATGTATAAAAAGGGCGAAGATATTATTAAATTACATATGAATATAAAAGAGTTAGAAAAAGATAAACAAATTAAAACATCATTGTTTAAAATAACTCATGAAATTAAAAATCCGATTGCTGTTTGCAAAAGTTATTTAGATATGTTTGATATTAATAATAAAGAGCACGATAAATATATTGTCATTTTAAAAGAAGAAATTCAAAAAATTCTCATATTATTACAAGATTTCTTATCGATGAATAAGATAAAAGTACAAAAAGAAATATTGGATATTAATATGTTACTAGAAGATATCGTCGATCAATTTAGCCCTGTTTTAAAAGAAAAAAATATCAAGTTAAAGTATAATATTTCTCAAGATGAAGTGTTTGTCGATGGGGATTATAACCGTCTTAGTCAAGTTTTAGTTAATATGATAAAAAATGCGATCGAAGCTTTAACGACTACTAAAAATCCTTATATTAATATCGATTATCAAATCGATAGCAATATTTTTAAAATCATTATCGAAGATAATGGTTCAGGTATAGCCGAAGAAGAAATCGAAAAAATAAAAGAACCATTTTATACAACTAAAAAAGATGGTACAGGTCTAGGTGTATCTTTATCTTGTGAAATAATCGAAGCTCACGAAGGTACTTTAAACTATATATCCAAAGTAAATGAGGGAACAAAAGTAATAATAACGTTACCAGTTTTATCAAGTTTATAGCTAAATGAATGATAGAAATACTTTATTGATAGTAAAGTATTTCTAGAATTTGGTTAGAATAGTGATCATTAAATAATAAAAAAGTGTTTACTTGGCTTCTAAGTAAACACTTTTGTCATATTCATGATAACCAGTATTTAATTCTTCTAATTGTTCAGTGGTAATTAAAAGAAAATTATCTAGTCTTAAATTAGTATTATCTGAAGTTACTGGATCATCCCAAGTTAAATCTAAATGATACCAATCCCCATCGACATAAACGAAATTCCAAACATGATTTTCGCCAGAAATTCGATAGTTTGGGATATTAAGTTTATTTAAAAATATCGCCATGATATCTGTATAGCCTCCACATAAAGCTTTACCGAAGAATAGTGGTCCAGTCGCTTTGTTAGAGGGATTATCAGTGCTAGAGGAACCGTTATTTAAATATTCAGAATCATAAACTGTATTATCGATTATATAGTCGTGAAAAACCGTTATTTTTTCTTTAGTAGTCATTTCATCAGTAATTAATTTTTCTATCAGTTCATCTAATTTATCATTAATCATAGCAATATCAGTGTCAGAATATAATTTTTTGATCTCGATCGTAATTTTGTTAAATGAATTGATGCTAAAAGTAACTTTTTGATAATTATTATAAGGATGGACGTAGTTATTGATATTGATCATACGATAAGAATTAGTCAAATAACTTACATCATCTTTACAGTTATCATAGTCACAGTAAAAGTAAAAATCAGTTACGCCACTATTTAAAATCGTGTATAGTATATCTAGTACTTGTTGTCTATTTTGAGCGATAAAATTATCAGTCTTTTTAACGTAGGAAAAATCATAATCAAGATCATACTCATTAGAATTTTCAATGTAAATTTCTTTAGAAAAAAAGATTTTTTCAATTATATAATTTGATATATTATCCTTATAAATAAAAGTTACTAACAATAAAACTAACAACGGTAACAACATCAAAATTTTTTTCATATGTTCACCTATAATAATTATATCAGAAAAAAATAAAAAGTAAACGTTATTCCATAGCATTTACTTTTTTTGTTAAACGAGATTTATTGCGAGCAGCAGTGTTATCTTTAATTGCTCCAGCTCCTTTGGCTTTATCGATTCTTTTGATAGCTATTTTTAAATTATCGGTAGCTTTATTTTTATCTTTAGCCGCAACAGCCTTTTCTACATTTTTACAAGCTGTTTTCATACTAGCAGTATAGTTGTTATTATTATCGGTTTCTTTAGCGATTACTTTGATTTTTTTCTTTGCGTTTTTCATGTTAGCCATAGTGTTCACCTCCAAGTTCTTTAAAACATACTCATTTTATCATTTTATCATTAAAAATGCAACACTTTTTGTATAAAAGATAATATTGAATACACAATATTAGTGGTGAAAGTTATGGGACACAATATTGATTTATCAAATTATCAGATCAGAACCGATTTAGCGATCGAAGCGATCAACGATAAAACGATCGAGGGAATCGTATCTAAAAAAGTAGTCGAAAGTGGGATTGTGATTACAAATGTAAATGTAAATGATATTGGAAGCCAAAAAATTGGCAAGAAAAAAGGTAATTATGTGACGATAGAGTTTGACGATGTTACTGATTTTGAAAATCAAAAAAAAGTTGAAAAAATTTTTAGCCGTGAATTAAAAAAAATGTTGAATAATTTAAAGATAACAGATGATAATAGTTGTCTAATAGTCGGATTAGGTAATTCTAAATCGACTCCTGATTCTTTAGGTCCGTTGACAATTAACAATCTGATCGTCACTAACCATCTTTTCGAACTAAACGAAGTCGAAGATGGTTTTCGAAAAGTTTCAGTTTTAGTGCCGGGAGTCATGGGGCAAACCGGTTTAGAAACTAGTGAAGTTATAGCTAGTATTGTCAAACAATTTAAACCAGATTTTTTAATAGCGATCGATGCTTTAGCTAGTCAATCAGTTGAAAGAGTAAATAAAACGATTCAGATGACTGATACTGGTATTCATCCTGGTAGTGGTGTAGGCAATAGTCGTAAAGAAATAAGTTTTGAGACTTTACAAATACCATGTATAGCTATCGGTGTACCCACAGTAGTCGATGCAGTAACGATCGTAGCCGATACAATTAATTATATGCACAAACACTATACATATTCTAAGCTAAACATCGATAATCCGATGAATAAATTGATGACATCTAACCCTAATTATCTAAAGAAAAAATTCACTTTAAATCAAAAAGATAAAGAAATGCTTTTAGGAATTGTCGGTACTTTAAGCGATCTAGAAATTAAACAATTATTATTTGAAGTTTTAACGCCGATTGGTTTCAACATGATGGTAACACCGAAAGAAGTCGACTTTTTAATCGATAAATTAAGTACCCTAATAGGTAATGGAATCAACAACAGCCTTCACAAAAAAATTTGACATATATTTAGAAATGTGTTAGAATATGCCATATGTTTGGGGGGTGAAACCATGTCTAGATTAGGTTTTTATGCAGTTGATAGATTGTATTGTGGTAATTTAAATGGTAAATTGAGGATAGCTTATTTATTAGAAAATCAAATTGGTGGTAATGCATTTGTCAATCCAGGGCAAATTGTCGAACGACTTGATAATTTTGAGATTTTAGATCAACTGGCAATAGTCTTAAAGCAAAATGATTTAGATATTTTAATTACAGATGTTAATGGTAATGCTAAGAACAAATTATCTCTTGAGGAGATAGCTTATTTATTAAAAATATTAGATAGAAAGATAAATTTATCTTTGGTAACTGCTAAAAAAGCAGATGCTTTAAGTAAAAATGTTGCCTGTGTTATTAGTGATTTGTTAGGTTTTAATGTCAAAGTAAATCCTAGTACTTATGATTTTAGTGGAATTATGAATAATGAGATTCTGATTTCTGCAAAGAAATTAAACCTTTTTAAAAGATATATGAAAGATTACACACAAGCATCTTTAATTGCTGAAAATACACTTATTTTCTCTTGTACAACTGACAGTCGTGATTACCGTATTTCAAGAGCTTTAAACAAAGCAAGAATTCCATTAACAAAAAAATTATGTGCTAATAATTTCTCATTAAGAGTTGATAGAAGTGGTAAAATTATGGTTAATGGTTCCGATTTGGATGATTATAAAAAAGAAAAAGAAGTCGGATTTCAAAAAGTTATCAAATTTTAATTGTCGATTTAATATCGGCAATTTTTTCTTGTGTTTAGGTAAAATATCCATTATAATTAAATTAGGAGTTGACGAAGATGATTATAGGTTCACATGTATCGTTTAAAAAAGATACACAATTATTAGGTAGCGTTAAAGAGGCGTTGAGTTATGGCAGTAATACTTTTATGATTTATACGGGTGCTCCACAAAATACCCTTAGAGAAAAGATCAACCCAGATTTAACAAAAGAGGCTTATCGTTTAATGCAGGAAAATAATATTGATTTTAACGATGTTATTGTCCATGCTCCTTACATCGTCAATATGGCAAGTCAAAATGATTTCGCTGTAACTTTTTTAAAAGAAGAAATTAAAAGAGTTGAACAGTTGGGACTTAATAAACTAGTATTACATCCAGGAAGTAGTGTAAAGTTAAGTCAAGAAGATGGAATACAAAACATCATCGATAATTTAAACAAAGTAGGTAAAAGTAAGGTTACTATTCTTTTAGAAACCATGGCTGGCAAAGGCTCTGAATTAGGAAAAACTTTTGAAGAAATAAAACAGATCATCGATAATGTCGATTATGAACTAGGTGTCTGTTTGGATACTTGTCACATCAATGATGCTGGTTATGATATTAGTGATTTTGATAAAGTATTAACTGATTTTGACCGAATTATCGGTTTAAAATACTTAAAATGTATCCATATTAACGATAGTAAAAATTTAATTAACAGTCATAAAGATCGTCATGAAAATATCGGTTTTGGTAATTTAGGATTCGATAATTTAATCAAAATAATTTATCATGAAAAATTAAAAAACATTCCTAAAATATTAGAAACGCCTTATATAGCTAAAAATGATGATTCAAAGGAAAGATTATATCCTCCTTATAAATTTGAAATTGAAATGATTAAAAATAAAAAATTCAATCCTAATTTAATTGTTGAAATTAGAAACTATTATAAATAAAGATTTTTAAAATAGACATATAGTGCTTCTATCTTTTGATAGCTATTATTATCTAATTTACTTTTTAGTTCATCTAAAATACCCCGTGGATTACCAAAAACGATCGTGCGCCAATTTTTTTTGATATGATCATAGATCAATTTTATTTCATCATCTTTTAAAATAATGCCATTTTTTAAAGCAAAATTATTAACGTCATCGATAGTCATACGATTGACATATTCACTGATTAGTTTTTCTTTCATCTTATCACCTATAATAATATATGTTGATAAGAATAATGTTATGAAATTTAAATAAAATATTAAAGGAGGGAAATTATGTATTATAAAGCTTTTGAACTAACTTCTTATGATGCTTATGAACCATATATAAGTAGCTATACAATGAATATCCATTATAATAAACATTATAAGAAATATTTAGATAATTTAAACAAGTTGTTAAACAAGTACAACTACGACTACACAAAGGAGGAGTTAGTTTTAAATATCGATATTTTTCCTTTAGCCGAAAGAGGAAATATTTTATTTAATTTAGGTGGCGTTTTAAATCATGAATTATATTTTAGTATTCTAGGTAACGGTGAATTAAGTAATGAATTAAGCGCTAAGATCGATGAAGATTTTGGTGATTTTGCTTCTTTTAAAGCGGAATTTATCAGGCAAGCCAATCTATTGATCGGATCGGGATATACCTTTTTAGTTTTAAACAATGACAACAAATTAGAGATAATCAATGTTCCTAACCAAGACACACCATATTCTTATGGATTGGTTCCGATTATGAATATCGATCTTTGGGAACACGCTTATTATTTAGATTATCAAAATCGCAAAGATGAATATATAAATAATTTTTTTTCGATCGTTAATTTTAGTAAAGTAAGTAGTAATTATGAAGAAGCACAAGCGATACAAAAAAATTTATAATGTCAGTAATACAAAAAATAAGGATATAAAAGAAACAGTCGAAAAAAGATATAATATTTTAATCATTGCAATTATTTTCATAATGGTCGTTTTAAGTATAAATTTATTTTATGTTCAAATTGTCAAACATAATTATTATGTTAATAAAGTTGAACAATTAAGTCAAAACATTTTAACTTCAACTAGTACTCCAAGAGGAAGAATTTACGATCGTAACGGTAAAGTGATCGTAGATAACGAAGCAGTTAAAGTAATATATTATAAAAAACCAGCGAAAGTGACAACCGCTGAGGAAATAAAAACAGCTTATAAAGTAGCAGAGATGATCACTTTAGATTATAATAAACTAAGCGATAAAAATTTGCGCAAATTTTGGATTTTAAACAACAAAGAATTAGCTGATGCTAAGATAACTAGTGAAGAATGGTTAAAGCTTGAAGAAAGGAAATTAAGTTCGACAGATATTGAAAACTTAAAAATTGAAAGGGTAACTTTAGAAGAATTAGCCCAGTTAGATTCGACCGATCGTTTAGCGGCTTATATTTATTATTTGATGAATGTCGGTTATAGTTTTGATGAAAAAGTTATCAAAAAAGAAGATGTCACTGATAAAGAATACGCATTGATCGCTGAAAATGTCAATAATATTAAAGGTTTTGATGTTCGCCTTGACTGGAACCGTGTTTATCCATATGGCGATGTTTTTAAAACAATTTTGGGAAGTGTTTCAACTAACGAAAGTGGTATTCCATATGAATTAAAAGATTACTATTTAAATTTAGGATATGAATTAAATGATCGCGTTGGAACGAGTTATTTAGAATATCAATATGAATCTTTACTTAAAGGTGAAAAAACAGTCTATCAAATTTTAGATGACGGTACTAAAAAAATAATCGATGAAGGTAGCCGAGGAAAAGATATTGTTCTTACGATCGATATCGAATTACAGCAGGAAATCGAAAAAATTTTAGAAGAAGAAGTTTTAAATGGTAAAGACTATCCTAATACCAAATATTATAATCGTTCTTTTGTCATCATTAGCGATCCTAATACAGGTGAAATTTTAGCGATGGCAGGTAAACAAGTAGTTTTAGAAGATGATGAGTATAAGGTTTATGATTATACACCGGGCATTATTACGACACCTGTTACTGCTGGTTCGATTGTCAAAGGGGCGTCACATGCTGTTGGCTATAAAACTGGAGCTTTGCAAATTGGCGAAAGACGAAATGATACTTGTATCAAAATTGCTAATACACCTTTAAAATGTTCGTGGACAAACTTAGGTATGATCGATGATATTTCAGCTTTAAAATATTCTTCGAATGTCTATCAATTTTTAACGGCGATCAAAGTTGGTGGTGGCGATTATAAATATAACGAGGAATTAAATATCGATGTCGGTGCTTTTGATATTTATCGTAAAACGTTTAATGAATTTGGTTTGGGTGTTTTAACTGGTATCGATCTACCGGTTGAGAGTTTAGGTTATACTAGCAATAGTACTTTGGCTGGTCATCTATTAGATTTTTCGATCGGCCAATATGATACTTATACGCCAATTCAGTTAAGTCAATACATTAATACGATCGCTAATGGCGGATATCGTGTACAACCGCATTTGCTTAAAGCTGTCTACAATCCAACTAAGGATGGCTTGACCGATTTATTATATGAGGTCACACCGACAGTCCTTAATAAAGTTAATTTAGAAGATGAATATATGTCGCGAATTCGCGAAGGATTTAGATCTGTTATGACTTCGAGTGGTCTAGGTGTTAGTTTTATCAATCCTAAATATAATGCTGCTGGGAAGACCGGAACTAGTGAAAGTTTTATCGATACTGATGGCGATGGTGTAGTCGATACCGCGACCATGAGCAATACTTTTGGTGCCTACGCGCCATACGACGATCCTCAAGTGTCGTTTGTCGTCGTTTCACCTGATATCTTCTATAAAGAAGGAACTTCTACTAGTAGAGCTCCGATAAATCGGATAATTTCTTATCGAATTTCACAAAAATACTTTGAATTATATGAATAATTTGGTATAATGATATAGTGTTTTAAGGAGGAGGGAAAAATATGGCTAAAAAAGGAGAAGCACGTGAAAGAGTAACACTACAATGTGCTGAATGTAAAAATGAAAATTATCGTACTGAAAAAAATAAACGTAATACAACTGAACGTTTAGAGTTGAAAAAACATTGTCCAACATGTAAATCAACTACAACTCACAAAGAAAAAAAATAAGGAAGGACTAGATTATGATAAACGTAAACGATATAAAAAATGGTATTACTTTTGTTTTAGATGGTGATATTTATCAAGTTTTAGAATTTTCTCATGTTAAACCCGGTAAAGGTGCAGCTTTTGTAAAAATGAAAATTAAAAACTTACGTAGTGGATCGATTACTGAAAAGTCTTTCAATAGTGGCACTAAATTAGAAAAAGCGATGATCCTTAAAAGGCCAATGCAGTTTTTATATGCGTCTGGCTCTTCTTATAACTTTATGAATATGGAAACCTATGAACAAATTGAATTATCTAGTGAACAACTAGGCGATGATGTTAAATATTTAAAAGAAGGTTTAAATGTTGATTTAAGTTTTTTTGAAGGTGAATTATTAGGTGTTTTACTTCCTGATAAAGTTGAATTAACAGTCGTTCATACTGAACCAGCTGTCAAAGGTAATACAACTAACAATGCTACAAAAGATGCCGAATTGGAAACTGGTTTAGTAGTTAGAGTTCCTTTATTTGTAGAACAAGGCGATGTAATCATCGTATCGACTAGTACTGGCAAATATGATTCTAGAGCTTAAAAATTATAATTAATTCCCATTATTTAAATAATGGGATTTTTTTTATCTAAATGGCCTTTATTTTCAAGGCAATAATATGAAATTTACAAAAATTATCACTTTTCTTAGACAAATTTGCAAAATTATGGTATTATTAATATGTACGATGTGTGAGTATAAAATATGTAAGGCTTAAGCCCTGCATAAAGTAATAGGAATTAACGATTGATCATGCATTGTAAAGACAAAGTGAAGATGGGAGGTGAAATTGTGGAAAAAGATAGAGGTTCTAAGGTTATTGCTGTTGTAGCTTTGTGTATAGCTGTTGTAGGAGTAACACTAGGTTTTGCAGCATTCTCTAATACTTTAAATATCAAACCTAGTGCAAATGTTTCACCAACAGGAGATACATTTAATGTTGATTTCTCATCTTCAGATTCAGCGGTAGAAACTAATGCAGTTACTCCAGTTAAAAACCCAACTAGTTTAGTAGCTGGTGATGCAACTATCAATAATAGTGGAAGTAATCCTGAAATTAGTGGATTAACAGCTACATTTACTGAACCAGGACAAGATGTAACATATACTTTCTATGTTCATAATGTTGGTGAATATGATGCATTCTTAAAAAGCATCACTTATAACAATGAAGCTAGTAGTTCATCATTTAGAAAATGTACAGCTGGTAGTGGAACAACTGATGATTTAGTTCAAGCTGCTTGTGATGATATCACAGTGTCAGTTAAAGTTGGTAGCGATGCAGAAGTAACAGCTACTAATTCAAATATTACAGGTCATTCTCTAGCAAAAGGCGCTCATGAAACAGTAGTAGTTAAAATTGCTTATGCTGCTGGTGGCGATAGAGCAGATGGTGACTTTACAGTAGCATTTGGAGATATTGCTTTACTTTATAGTACAGTAGATTAATCGAAAATTATATTATTGGCATAATAGTTTCTTCTTACGCTTAATTGTTATGCCTTTAATATATTTTCACAAAATTATTTAGGATAAAAGAGAATAATAGTGATAAAATAATATTAGAATTTTCTTTTGATTTTAAATAGTTTTGTATCAAGTATATTAATAATATTATTTTTGATAATCATACTGTTTGTTTAAAATCTTTTAACTTTATAATTATAAAATTCAAAAAGTTGTAACTTTTTTAAATAAATTTCAAAATTTGTGGTATTATTAATATGTACGATGTATTAGTGTAAAATATGTGAGCTTTAAAACTTTATAGCAAAAGTAATAGGAATTTAACGATTGACGACTATACATTGTAAGGTGAAATGCAGATGGGAGGTGAGATCATGGAAAAAAATAGAGGTTCTAAGATCGTTGCTGTTATAGCTTTATGTATAGCAGTAGCAGGAGTAACACTAGGTTTTGCAGCATTCTCTAATACTTTAAATATCAAATCTAGCGCAAGTGTTAACCCTTCAGCAAGTACGTTTAATGTTGATTTCTCATCTTCAAGTTCATCTGTAACAACAACAGCAGTAACACCAACTAAAAACCCAACTAGTTTAGTAGCTGGTGATGCAACTATCAACAATAGCGGAAGTAGCCCTGAAATTAGCGGATTAACTGCTACATTCACTGAACCTGGACAAGATGTAACATATACTTTCTATGTTCATAATGTTGGTGAATATATTGCATATTTAAAAAGTATTACTTATGGTACTGCAACTGGAGGAACTACATTTAGAAAATGTACAGCTGGCAGTGGAGCAACTGATTCATTAGTTCAAGCTGCTTGTGACGATATCACAGTTTCAGTTACAGTTGGTAGCAATCCAGCAGTAACAGCTACACAATCAGGTATTACTGGTCATTCTTTAGCAATCGATGCTAACGAAACAGTAGTAGTTAAAATTGCTTATGCAGCAGGTGGCGATAGAGCAGATGGTGACTTTACAGTAGCATTTGGCGATATTGCACTACTTTATAGCACAGTAGATTAATCGAAAGTTATATTATTGGCATAATAGTTTAAACTTATGCTTAACCGTTATGCCTTTAATATATTTTCACAAGATTATTGGAGAGGATAGAATGAAAAAGAGTTATAAAAGAATGTTAATATTTCAATTTTTTCTTTTCTTGATTTTAATCTTCAATAGTTTTGTATCAAGTATATTAACAAAATATAATTTAATATTATTTTTGATAATCGTGCTTGCTATGTTTAAAGTGTTCTTTGGCTTTGAAAAAGATAGGCATAGATATGTTAAGGATGTTATTTTTGAGATAGTTATTTTTTTACTTATCTATTTTATACTATTTTATTTATTAGGAATAATAATTGGGTTTGCTAAAACTGATAATTATTATAGTTTTAGCGGTTTTAAAGACTTTATTATTCCACTAATCTTATCGATTATCTTAAAAGAATTCTTAAGATATATGATGCTTACTAAATCAGAAGGTAGTAAAATATTAAATGTTACGACAGTTTTATTTTTTATAGCATTAGATATTAGTAATGCCATTTATTATAGTAGTTTTGCTAACGGTTATGATGCTTTTGTCTTTGTGGCGTTATATTTCTTACCGGCAATAAGCAGTAATATAGCTTGTTCTTATATTACTATGAAAACTGGTTATAAGCCAGTAATTGTTTATTTACTGGTTACTAATTTATATCAATATTTGTTACCTATTATTCCAGATCCAAACGAATATATTTTATCTATTATTAACTTAATGTTACCACTTTTATTGGCTTATAATCTTTATCGCTTTTTCCAAAAAGATAAAGATGAAGAACTAAAAAGAGATTATAAAAAAAGAAGAATCAGTTCTTTGATACCAGCTGTTTTAATTGCCATGATCGCTGTTTATTTTACTTCAGGTTATTTTAGTTATTATGCGGTGGCGATTGCTAGTGGTAGTATGGTGCCAAGCATCAATAAAGGTGATGTAGTCATTGTTAAAAAGATCGATAATCAATATGATCAATTAGAAGAAGGACAAGTTATCGCTTTTAAGTATAACGAAGTTATAGTTGTCCATCGGCTAATAAATATTATCGAAGAAAATGGACAATATTATTTTTATACTAAGGGTGATGCTAACAGCGAACCAGATAATTATGTAATACATGAAAATATGATTATTGGTACTGTTAATTTAAGAATACCATATCTTGGTCTTCCGACAGTATGGTTAAATGAATTATAGGAGGTTAAAATGAAAAATAAGGGGAGAATCGATAAAGAAAAACTAGATTCGAATAAAGAAGTAAAGAAAACAAAATCGAATAAAAAGTTATATATGTCTTATAACGCTAGATTGGTATTGAATGCTATTTTGTTTTTGATACTAATTAGTTTAACAGTGTTATTACTTTTAAAGATACTTCATACTGAAGAACAAGTAATTAGTTATAATGAAAATGGTAATTTAGATTATAAAGTATATTTAAAAGAAAATGATTTTTATCAAACTGATTATTTAGATAAAGATATGATTTATGTATCTAGTTTAATCGATTATATCGATGTGGATTTTGAATATAATTTCAATATAAGTGAAAATTCAGATGTCCATTTCATTTACAGTATTATAGGTAATTTAACCATTTTAGATGAAAAAGGTCAAAATGTTTATTTTGAAAAGAGCTACAATCTTTTATCTTATAGAACTGACAAGGTAGCTGATCAAGATAGTTATAATTTAAAGCAAAATATCAAGATCGATTATGATTATTATAATGATATAGCTAATAAATTTAAGATGGATTTTGGTGTAGAAACAACTAGTAAATTAAGAGTTTATTTAACTATTAGAAAGGTAAGTAACGATGTCGATGTTTTATTAGACAGTTCTACCAGTGAGTTATATCTTGATATTCCATTGTCAGAAAGATCTATCAATATGGCAATTAATTCCAACAATCTTAATAATCAACAAAGCATTGTAAAGAAAGCTGAAAATATGGTTGATAATGCTCCTTATATTGCTTTGATTGCTTTATGTACTGTTGGTTCGATCGTGTCTTTAGCAAATGCTATGAGATTGATAACTTTATTGTTTGTAAATAAAAAGAGTCCTTACGATAAATATATTAATAAGATCCTTAAGGAATATGATCGTTTAATAGCAGAAACGAGACATTTACCAGACTTTTCTAAGTATAATCTTATTGAGGTATCTAGTTTTGGAGAATTGTTGGATGTTAGAGATAACTTAAAGGTGCCAATTATGTATTATATTGTGGCAAAACATGTTAAGTCTCACTTTTATATTATCGATGGCAAAAATTTATATTTGGTCACAATAAAAGCAGTTAATTTAGAAGGTAAGAAAGATGAAAAAGCTATTTAATGTCCGCAATATACCTATAATAGCTGCTCTTTTTGTTATCTTACTTAGTATTGCTTATTCTGCTTTTGGTACAAATTTAAATATTGGTGGAATTGCGGCTGATGTAAGAATAGAAGCCGATATAAGAGTTACGGGTATCTCGGTTGATTCTTATACTAATTCTGCTATATCTTCATATGAAGAATATAATGTTTCTAATATTTCGATGGGAGTTAACTTGCCTAATAGTGACTCTACAATTACCTATAAAGTAGATGTAACAAATTTTGGCAATGTCGAAATGGGAATTTTTGCTATAAATAATTTACCAAGTAACCTCGAATATGAGCTTAGTGGTTACACTTTACAAGATAAACTATGCAATAACAATCAATGTAGTTTAGGAATAAAAAAAGAATTTTATATAACGATAAAATATAAAGATGGTGGCTATAATGCCAGCAATACGACTTATGCCTTAAATTTAGATTTTGATTTTCGATCATTTTATACAGTCACTTATGAAGATTTTTCATCGACTATTAGTTATCCTAAAGAAATCATAAGTGGTGGGGATTTAGCTTTAAACTTTACAGAATTAGTTCCTGACATCGAAGTTAAAGTTGGTAATTTGATCCTTGATCAAGATAGTTATACATTTGACCAATATAATTTATATGTTTCAAATGTAACTAATAATGTAGTAGTAAAATATATTTCTTATCCTCCAACGATTGTATTTAATTTAGTAGACAGTTCAGTTATAAATAGCAATGGTTGGGCAAAAGAGAATTTCTACTTACAAGCAACAGTAACTGATAACAGTAGTAAAGGTATTAAATCAGCTAGCAGTTGTACAAGTAGTAACGGCACAGCCTGTACACCTAATGCATCATTTACAGATACCACTAAGAGTTTTTATATAACAACTGAAGGTAATAATATGGCTTGTGTTACAGTAACTGATAATAATGATAGAACAACTACGGCATGTAGCGATGTTTATAATTTAGACAAAACCGCGCCAACTGCTGGAACGGCGACATTTACAGGTACTCAAGGAAGCAACAGTTGGTATACAACTAATGTTGGTGTCAATGTAGTAAATGGAAGTGATAGTTTATCTGGTCATTCTAGTACAGTAAGTAATGTAACTAGCATAACATCTAATACAACTGGAACAACAGTAAGAATAACGACGACAGATTTAGCAGGAAATACAGCAAGTAGAGATTATACAATCAAAGTTGATAAAAATTCACCTACTATTAGCGCTAAATATGATAGTGTTGATGCTTACTATGGCGATTCTAATGTAGTAAGTAATTACTTTAATATCGGTTATTCAACCAGTAGTGGAAGTGTTAGTTGTACACCAACAAACACATCACAATTTACCACAGGTGATGCTTATGAAACATTTACAGCGACATGTACAGTAACGGGAGGAAATGGTAAAACTGCTTCAGCATCAATAAGTGTTCGTGTTATCGTTAAAAATCTTTATGCATTTTTTATGGCAAATTCTGTATATGATAATACATCTAGTACATATGTTAGTTCAAGTACAGGAATTAACTTTAGTAGTGCAGCTAGTAGTACTAATGGTCTAGGATATTATTACTCACCAACACATGGTGTATACTATGCTAGAGGAAGTGTTACTAATAATAATGTTTTATTTGCTAACGCTTGTTGGAAAATGGTTAGAACTGATGGTTCTGGTGTCAAATTAATTTATAATGGTACATCAAGTATTGCAAATCCTAATGGTATTTGTGGTAATACTGGTACTTCATCACAAATCGGAACTAGTGCATTTAATTCAGTTCAAACAGATAATGCTTATGTTGGATATATGTATGGTGCTCCAGAAACTAGCACAATCTATGGTGATGTGAATGGTGATGGTTCAGTAACTCAAACCGATTATTTATTGATACAAAGATACGTTAATGGTACAACTACGCCAACTGAAGAACAAAAAATATTAGCTGATGTTAACTTAGATGGATCACTTACCGATGAAGATTCTGCAATTGTTAAAAATTATGTTTTAGGGAGTATTACTAGCATCATAGATCAAAATACTGATACAGCTCGATATAATGCGACACATAAAAATAGAACTAATTCGACTATTAAGTCTACTATTGATTCATGGTATGCATCCAATATGACAAGTTATACTAGCAAATTAAAAGATGCCATTTGGTGTAATGATCGTAGTAAATCATCATCGTATTTAGGTTACGGAAATTGGTCTACATATTATGCGGCATATAATCGTAGTAGTAGTCCAAGTCTTACTTGTACTAATGCAAACGATAGATTTACAGTATCTACTAGCAATGGTAATGGCGCATTAACTTATCCAGTCGGTTTATTAACTTATGATGAATGGATTTTAGCTGGTAGAACAGTTGGATATTTAAACTCTGGATCAACATGGTGGACTATGACGCCAAGAAATTATCAAGCTAGTGTATCTGGTAGTACAACATATAATTATACAAGTTCATCTTCATCTTCAGTAACTACATCATATGGTGTTAGACCATCGATTGTACTTAGTAGTACTAGTTTTACTAGTGGAACAGGTACAGTTGGTGATCCATTTGTAGTAAGTTAGTTTAAAAAAACAATTTAAAAACGATTTGATATATATTAAATCGTTTTCTTTTTGTAATTCTAACCGTACTTATGGTTTTTGGATATGATAAAAAGTTCAGTTAATCTAGATAATTCACATATTAATTATTTATCATTAATAAAATATATACTTTAAGTAAAATATTTTTATAAAATTTCACTTTTCTTTTACTTTTTTTTCACAATAATTCTTTATAATTTTTCATAGATTTAATCGAATGGGAAGTGAAAAAAATGAATGAAAACACTTTTAATCGAGTAGAGCAAAAGTATTTATTATCCAACGAAGATTATCAAGCACTTTTTAATAAGATAAAAAAATATATTATCGAAGATGTGTTTTTTGAAAGTAAGATTAGCAATATTTATTTTGATAATGAACAAAATGATTTAATTATTTATTCTATTGATAAACCAATTTATAAAGATAAAATAAGATTAAGAAGTTATATAACGCCACAAATAAACGATTTTGTCTTTTTAGAAATAAAAAGTAAATATCGTGGGATAGTCGGAAAAAGGCGAGTCAAAATGACTTTAAAAGAATATTACAACTATATAAATGAAGGAGTATATGATTCATCAAATCAGATTATGAAAGAGATTGATTATTTAATAAAATATTATCATTTAAAACCAACTATTTTTATAGGATATGATCGTTTAAGTTATCGTTTAAAGGAAGATAAATCATTTAGAATAACATTTGATTTTAACTTAAGAAGTAGAAGGGATAATCTGCAATTAGATAAAGGAGATGCTGGAAAACTTTATTTTGATGACAATCAAGTGATTATGGAAATAAAAAGTTTATCTTCTATTCCTTTATGGCTTATTCATATTTTATCTGAATTACAAATTTATCCGGCGACATTTTCTAAATATGGAAGAATTTATCAAAAAGAAAGAAAGGATGATGTTTATGTTTAATAGTATTTTTTCTAGTGAAGTTACCATATTACAAATTATGATATGTTCCTTATGTTCTCTTATTTTTGGAGTAGTTATTGCACTTACTCATCGCTATACATCAAAATATAGTAAAAACTTTTTAATTACCATTACTTTATTGCCATTTTTGGTTTCTATGTTAATGATAATGGTAAATGGAAATTTAGGTACATCAGTTGCTATATTGGGTGCTTTTAGTTTAGTTAGATTTAGAAGTCTTCCTGGAACCAGTAAAGAAATATTAAGTGTTGTATTTTCTATGACAGTTGGTTTAGCTTGTGGAATGGGCAGTGTCTTTCTAGGAATGTTTATTACTATTTTTGGGTGTTTCTTTCTTTTCTTATTTACACATTTTTCGTTATTTGAAAAAAGTGGAAGTGAGAAAATTTTAAAGATTACAATACCTGAAAATTTAAACTATACAGAAATATTTCAAGAAGAATTTGAAAAATACACAAAAAAGGTCATTTTAGAACAGGTAAAAACGACAAATATGGGAAGTCTATTTGATTTAAGTTATAGAGTTATTTTGTCAAAAGGGATCAACGAAAAAGAATTTATCGATGCTTTACGTTTAAAAAACGGAAATTTAAAAATATTATTAAGTCAACCTCTAGAAGATAATGACTTATAGGAGAAAACTAATGAAGAAAAAGATAATTTTAATTATTGCTGTCATATTTATTTTATTATTAGGAATAATTATCTATATAAAATTAACAAAACAAACCGAGCAATATAATTCAACTACAAAAGATATCAACATGGATATCAATACAGATGATGGCGATCAAAAGATTGATTGGGATAATTATAATATCAAAGAAATAGCTGACAATTTAACGATTACTTCTGGCGGAATTTATACATTAACTGATACGATTAATGGTTGCGTTATTATCGATACAGATGATAATGTGAAATTAATTTTAGACAATGTAACAATTAATAATACCAATGGTCCAGCCATTTATATTAAACAAGCTAGCGATGTAGTCATCGAATTAAAAGAAGAAACGGTAAATACTTTAATAGATGGAAATACCTATTTAGATTACGAAGAAGTCGATGGAGTTATTTATAGTAAAAGTGATCTTACTTTTGAAGGAACAGGTGTACTAAAAATAACTGCTAATTATTTAGATGGAATTGTATCGAAAGATGATTTAAAATTTATTTCAGGAAATTATATTATTAATAGTCAAGATGATGCGATTAGAGGAAAAGATTCAGTTTATATTCAAAATGGTACTTTTACCATTACAGCCAAGGGCGATGGAATAAAATCGACAAACGATACAGATAGTGATAAAGGATTCATTAAAATAGAAGATGGCACATTTAATATCACTAGTGAGTTAGATGGGATTCAAGCGGAAACTAAATTACTTATTCAAAATGGCACATTTAATATAAAAACAGGTGGAGGTAGTAGTAATGTTTCTACTAGTAGTAATTGGGGCAACTGGGGAAGAATAGACTCGGTTAGTCAAACTGCTAGCGCTAAAGGATTAAAAGCTAGTAATAATTTAGTGATAGAAGATGGCACCTTTACATTGGATACTTCTGATGATTCTATTCATTCTAATAATAGCATAGGAATAGAAAATGGCACCTTTTTAATTTCATCAGGAGATGATGGAATTCACGCAGATACAGAACTTATCATTGATGGAGGAACAATCGACATCAGTAAAAGTTACGAAGGAATAGAATCAGGTAAAATAACGATTAATAGTGGTAAAATTAGTATTGTATCTAGCGATGATGGTATCAATATTGCTGGCGGAAATGATGCTTCTAGTCTGAATCGTCCAGGACAAAATTCTTTTACTAATTCTTCTAAATATATTTTAACAATTAATGGAGGAGAAATTTACGTAAACGCAAATGGAGATGGAATTGATATCAACGGTTGTGGCTATGTTTACGGTGGTGAAATAATCGTCGATGGTCCAAGTGATAGTGGCAATAGCGCTTTAGATTATGATTCTACTTTTGAAGTAAATGGAGGAACTTTATTAGCTATTAGTACTAATGGAATGTTTCAAGGTATTAGTTCTAATTCTAGTCAATATAATGTATCTATTTATTTTAATTCGATTATTTCTAGTGGTAGTACTATCAGTATTACTGATGAAAATGAAACAGAAATTATTTTACATACCACGATTAAAAATAGTAGCGCCATAGCATTTTCTTCTAGCCAATTAAAAAAAGGTAGCACTTATAAAGTAAAAATTGACAATGAAACTTATACAACTTTTACCGTTAATTCTATTACTACAACTGTTGGAAATGGTCATAACCAGATAAACAATATGCCAGGAAGAAGATAATTTTAAAAAGAAAGTAGTAAAAAATCTAATATTAAAACAAAAAGAAAACAACATAAAAACGATTTGACAGATATATCAAATCGTTTTCTCATTAATAAAAGCATTGAAAATAATTACATATTTTGATATAATTTTTATATGAGATATGAAATTGATGGTATAGATTATGAAGTTATAATCGAAAAGAAAAATAATAAAAATACATATATTAGAGTTAAAGAAGATGGGAAAATATTCATTACGACCAATTATTTTGCCAGTAAAAAATATTTAAAACAACTTTTAGATAATAATTATGTAGCTTTAAAAAAAATGATCGATAAAAATAAAATAAAACAAGAAAAAAACAACTATTTTTATTTTTTGGGAAAAAAGTACGACATTATTATTGTACCAACTATAAAAATCGACATAAGTTCTGATAAGATATTTGTTGAAAATATCGAGTATTTAAATAAATGGTTGAAAAAACAGACTGCATTAATATATAAACAAAGATTAGATTATATTTATAATCTATTTAAAGAAGAAATTCCATATCCTAAATTGCGAATTAGAAAAATGAAGACTAGATGGGGTGTCTGTAACCGTAAAGATAATATAGTAACTTTAAATAGTGAGTTAATAAAATATGGGTATAGTCAAATCGATTATGTCATTATTCATGAACTATCACATTTTATCCACTTTGATCATTCTAAAAATTTTTGGTCACAAGTTTCTAAATATTGCCCAGATTATAAAATGATAAGAAAAACTTTAAAAGAAGGTTAAATATGAAAAAATTATTAATCTTATTAGTCCTATTAGTTGGTTGCAGTAAACCAAGTGTCTATGATATGTATGTTAGTGAATTAAAAAAAACTGATGATGTATCAGAGACAATTCCTTTTGATATCGAATTTTATATTGATAAAGTAAACGAAGAAAGAATAATTTATCAAGTTATAATCGACAATCCCCAAGTTTTGGCTACTAGTGTTAAAGCGTTAGTTATTCACGATGTAAAAACTAACGACATATTTCCTAGTGTTGGATTAGTCGATGATCCAATCGATTTAAATGCCGAAAAAGGAATTATTTTAATTGGATATGCTAATAAAGTAGAAGACATAAACTTTAAACTGTTGATCGAAACAGAAACTGATAAATATATTTATAAATACAATTATTGACAATTATTACTTTGTTTATCTGTTATCATAATTTTGGTGATAATGATGAAGGTAAAAATATTTGATGAGGGTCATGAAAAAGATTTAGAAGATAGCGTCAATAAATTTCTCGAAGAACATGGTGATGTTATCGATATAAAATACCAAGTAGCCATTAGTATTGTTGGAGAAGAACAATTATACTGTTTCTCGGCTATGATAGTGTACGGGAAGTGATGATATTTGAAAAAAAATACTTTTGTAGAAGGTGCAATGATATCGACTATCGGTATTATATTGTGCAAAATATTAGGAATAATATATGTTATTCCTTTTAGAGCGATCATTGGAACTAAAGGGGCTATTTTATATAGTTATGCTTATACTATATATGCAGTTTTTGCCTCACTTTCTTCGACTGGAATTCCAAGTGCGATGGCTAAAGCAGTCAGTGAATATAATACGCTTGGTTATTATGATGCACAGGAAAGAGCTTATAAAATAGGTAAGTATATTATCGTTGGTATCGGTCTTATTTGTTTTGTTGTTTTATTTGCTTTTGCCCCTAATATCGCTTATTTGATAATTGGCGATATCGAGGGTGGTAATACAATAGCTGATATAACATTCGTAATTAGAGTTATTTCAACAGCATTACTATTTATTCCTATTTTAAGTGTCAGTAAAGGTTATGTGCAAGGACATCGAATGATGGCAGTACCAGCGATTGCTAATGTAATTGAACAATTAGTAAGAGTAATCGTTATCGTCGGTGGTAGTTACTTAACTTTGAAAGTGTTTAATCTATCGATTACGACAGCTGTTGGCGTTGCCACTTTTGGTGCAACTGCTGGAGCAATAGCTGCTTATTTATATATAATTAATAAAATAAATAAAAACCGTGAAGCGTTAAAACGTGATGAAAGACCAACTAAAGCTGAGGCAAAATTATCTAACAAAGTAATTTTAAAAAGAATAGTTATCTATTCTTTACCATTCATTTTAATTGAATTTATCAGATCTATTTACAATACAGTCGATGTGTTTACTATTGTAAAAGGTTTAGTTGGTTTAGGGTACGATGTTACTCTTTCTGAAAATGTGTTAAGTATCATAACAACATGGGGCTCAAAATTGAATATGATTATTTTATCGATAACTTTTGGTATTACCATAAGTATTATTCCTAATATTGTCAGTAGCGCCACTTTAAAAGATCATCAAGGAGTATCACACAAAATAAATCAAGCTTTAAAAATTATTTGGTTTACAGCCTTGCCGATGACTATCGGAGTATGGTTTTTATCTAGTAGTGTTTGGACTGTTTTCTATGGTTATGATGCTTTAAGTGTCGAAGTCTTTAGCTTTTATATTTTGCAGTCTTTAATCAATTCATTCTTTTATGTTTTAGTCGATACTACTAATGCATTAGATAATCCTAAAGTTGCTTTAGGAACTTTATTAGGTAGTTTTATTTTAAAAGCGATTTTGAATGTTCCGATGATGCACCTAGTTCATATTTTAGGTTTTGAAGCATATTACGGAACGATCGTAACGACGATGCTTGTTCAAGGATTAGCGGTTATCTATTTACTTTATAAATTAAAGAAAAATTATAAAGTTAGCTATCGTAGTAGCATCAAACCGGGGATAAAAATATTATTAATTAACGGGATAATGTTGTTAAGTTTGATGATCGTAAGATTATTTTTAGGACAGTTTCCAACAACTAGATGGTGGTCATTATTAGAAATAGTTATTTATGCTTTAATTGGTATTATCATATATTTTGTTTTATCATTAAAAAATAATATCTTTAATGAAGTGTTTGGTAAAGAATTTGTCAATAATATAACTTTAAAAATAAAAAAGGTTTTTTCTCGTAACTAATATGATATAATTATATTAAAATAGTGGAGTAAAAAGGGAGCGTGTTTTAATGAAAAAACTACTATTATTATGCAGTGTTGCTTTAATTTTATCAGGTTGTGCTGTTAAAGGTGATTTTAAACTAGGAATTAATAGTGATAAAACTGTTGATTTTGGTGTAACTATTGCTTATGATGACGAATTAATCGAAGTGTTAATGACAAATTCAGAAGAAGCATCTGAAGAAGTCGAATATACAGAAGAACAAAAATGGGAATTTATCGATTCTATGTTTGATGATGAAGAAGATAATTCATATGAATCAGCAGGATTTACCAGTGAAAGATATCAAGAAGGTGATTTCAAAGGATATACTTACTCTAAAAATCTTGGTGATATCGAAAGTGTTACTGCTGAAAATGCTAGCTTTAATTTAACAGATGATTCTCAAGATCTGGCTTCAGCTAAGTTCTTTACTAAAAACGGTGATAATTATGTATCTAAGATAACTTTTGTTCCAGTTGAAGAAACTGATACATATCAAATTGATAGTAGTTTTACTTTTACAGTAACATTACCAACTAAACCAATTAGTCATAATGCTGATAATGTATCAGAAGACGGAAAAACTTTAACTTGGAATTTAGTTGCTGATTCACAAAAAAATATTGATTTTGAGTTTAACTTTTCAAGTTTTCCATTAATTCCGGTAATTATTGGAGTAGCTGTTTTATTAGTAATAATTATAATTATTATAGTTGTTGTTACAAAAGGTAAAAAAGGACCTAAAAATTTTGAAACGCAAACAAACGAATTAAAAACAGAAACTGTTTCAACATCAACTAATTTAGAACAAACAAATCAAGTAACACCACCTGTTGAAAATAATCAAATGACAAACGAAATTAATGAAGTAAAACCAATTAATTTAGAGCAAGAAGTAAATGTTCAACCTTTAGAACAACCAGTTGAACCAACTCAAGTTCAACCAGTAAATATGAATAATACACCTAATGAAACGCAAAATAGTGTTAATCCACAAGTTCAATCAGTAGAAAATTCTCCTGCATCAACTAGCGAAGATTTATTAAATTCAATACCAAAAAGAGACAACTAATTGTTTCTTTTTTTATGGTATAATTAAAGTGGTGATAAATAATGGATATAAAATCTTTTCCTAAAGTCGAGTTGCATCTTCATTTGGATGGTTCTATTCGAATTGATACTGCCTGTGAATTAAGTGGCTTAAATAAAAGTAAAGTAAAAAAAATGTTGGTAGCTAAACAAAAGTGTCAAAATTTAGCTGATTATTTGCAAAAATTTGATTTACCTAATCAATTAATGCAATCACAAGAAAATCTAACTAGAATAGCTAAAGAATTAGTCGAAGATTTAAAAAAAGATAATGTCATTTACGCTGAAGTGAGATTTGCTCCTTTATTACATATGAAAAAAGGTTTAACAGAAGAAGAAGTAGTTGAAGCTGTTTTATTAGGTTTAAAAGATGAAGATTTACAAGTTAATTTAATCTTATGCATGATGCGTCAATTTAGTTTCGAAGATAATCTAAAAACGATTGAGTTAGCTAGTAAGTATTTAAATAAAGGTGTGGTTGCTCTTGATTTGGCTGGTGATGAAGCTAGTTATAAAACTGCTGATTTCAAAGAGTTATTCAAAATAATTAATAAAAAAGGCCTTCCTTTTACGATCCATGCTGGTGAAGCTGATGGAAAAAATAGCTTGTTATCAGCTATCGAATTTGGTGCTAAAAGAATCGGACATGGTGTAAGGTGTATTGAAGATGAAGAAATATTAGATTTAATTTACCAAAACAATATCACTTTAGAGGTTTGTCCAACTAGTAATATTCAAACTAATACCTTTAAAAATTATCAAGATCATCCAATAAAGAAATTATATGATAGCGGATTAATGGTAACTGTCAATACCGATAATCGAACAGTTTCTAATATCACTTTAACAGAAGAATACGCTAAATTGATAAAATACTTTTCATTTAATATCGAAGATTTTAAAAAGATGAATGTCAATGCTATTAAAAATGCCTTTGTATCTAATGACCTTAAAGATAAATATCAAAGTATTATCAGCAATTTTAAAACGACAATTAATAAATTAGATTCGATAAACAATTAATTAAATTGAGATTAAAAACATATACTTAAGTGGGTGAGTATATGTTTTTTAAAAATATTCATGTAAGAATGAAAATAGTAATGGGTATAGTTTTTTTTCTATTTATTTTAATAATTGGTAAAGTTTTTTATATTCAAGTATTTTCTTATGAGAAATTAAATAATTATGCTACTAGCCTATGGAGTAGAAATCTTCCTATCGAAGCTAATCGTGGTAAGATATATGATCGTAATGGTGTTATTTTAGCTGATAATGTCACCACCACCTCTTTAGTTTTGATTCCTAATCAAATTGTCGATAAAGAAAAAACTGCCGAATTAATTGCGCCAATTTTAGATATTAGTTATGATGATATGTACGAACATGTCAGTAAAAAAACATCGATCGAAAGAGTACATCCAGAAGGAAGAAGATTAGATTATGAAACAGCTGATAAAATAAGTGAATTAGAGTTACCTGGCGTTTATTTGTTAAAGGAAAGTAAAAGAAGTTATCCATATGGACAGTTATTATCTCATACTTTAGGATTTGTCGGTATCGATAATCAAGGTTTATCAGGATTAGAACTGATATATGATGAATATTTAACTGGCAGTTATGGGGCAATTAAATATTTTAGTGATGCCAAAGGAAATAGATTACAATTATCAGAAGTATATGAACAACCACAAGATGGAATAAACATATATTTGACCATCGACTATAACATTCAAATAGCGTTAGAAAGAGAATTGGATAACGCAATTAGTAAATATAATCCTGATCAAGCTTTAGGTATCGTTATGAATCCAAAAACAGGTGAGATTTTAGCTATTGCTTCACGACCAGCTTTCGATCCTAGTAGCTATGAGGATTACAGTACTGAAATTATCAATCGTAATTTGCCAATTTGGATGACGTATGAACCGGGAAGTACTTTTAAAATAATAACTTTGGCCACAGCTTTAGAGGAAAATTTAGTCGATTTAGAAAATGAGCATTTTTACGATGGGGGAGCAGTTACAGTTGGTGGTGCAACGATCCACTGTTGGAAACATGGTGGTCATGGCGATCAAACTTTTTTACAGGTTGTAGAAAATTCATGCAACCCCGGATTTGTTGAACTTGGATTAAGAATTGGTAAAGAAACCCTTTTTGATTATATTGATAAATTCGGTTTTGGAAAGATAACGGGTATTGATTTAAATGGTGAAGCTAATGGTATTATTTTTGATGTAGATAAAATCGGTGATCTAGAACTTGCTACAACTGCTTTTGGTCAAGGTGTTTCAGTAACGCCGATCCAACAAGTGACTGCTGTTAGTGCTGCGATTAACGGTGGAACTTTATATACTCCATATATAGTTAAAAGTTTAAATGAACCAGAAACAAACAGTGTAATTGTCAACAATGAACCTGAAGTAGTTAGAAAAGTCATAAGTGAAAATACAAGTGCTAAAGTAAGATATGCATTAGAAAGTGTCGTAGCTAATGGTACGGGAAGAAATGCTTATATCTCTAACTATCGAGTAGGCGGGAAAACTGGTACTGCTCAAAAAGTCGAGGATGGCAAGTATTTAGTCGGTAATTATATAACTTCATTTATGGGATTTTTACCAGCTGATGATCCTGAAGTAGTAGTTTATGTTGCAATAGATAATGCTAAAGGTGTAACTCAGTATGGAGGAACCATAGCCGCACCGATTGCTAAAAATGTTTTAAATTCAGCTATTTCTGCTTTAGGTATAGAAGAAAGATATGATGGCATGACTAAGGAATATAATTATGGCGATAAACGATACTATACGGTTAGCAATGTTGTCGGTATGGAAACTAAAGAAGCAATTAGCAATTTAAAACCATTTAAAGTTGAATTTAGTGGCAGTGGAAGTAAAGTAATATATCAATCACCAAGTGTTGGAAGTTATATTCAAGAAGGTTCAGTAGTAAGATTAATGTTAGGAGATGAATAAATGTTGATACTTACAAAAGCAGCTTTTGTGATGATGACCAGTTTCATTTTGTCTTTGTTGTTGGGTTATTTTATTATTCCGATTTTACGTAAGAAAAAATTAGATCAGATAATAAATCGCTTTTTAGAAGAAAAACATCGCAAAAAAAGTGGCACGCCAACTATGGGAGGAATTATTTTTATTATTCCGCCATTAGTTTTAATTGTATTGTTGTTATTGTTTGATAAAATAGACTTTAATTATAGTTTACTGATAGTTTTATTTACCTTTATTAGTTATGGTTTAATTGGTTTTGTCGATGATTATTTAATTATAAAAAAACACAATAATAATGGTTTGAGTGAAAGTACTAAATTTTTATTACAATTATTTATTGCGATCATTTTCTTCTATTTGTTTATGAAAGCAGGCAATGAACCGTTATTATGGATCCATTCTCTTAATTTACGATTAGATATTGGTTGGCTATATGGCTTGTTTATTTTATTTGTCTTAGTAGCTTCTAGCAATGCTGTCAATTTGACTGATGGGCTAGATGGTTTAGCCGGTGGTTTATCGTTGATTGCTTTTTTAACTTTCGGCATCATTTCCTATAACACTGGGTGGTTAGAAGGATATGAAAGTATCGCTTTATTTTGCTTTGCTTTAGTTGGAAGTATTTTAGGGTTTTTAGTTTTCAATGTTAATCCGGCCAAAATATTTATGGGCGATACCGGCTCTTTAACTTTAGGAGCTACTTTAGGGAGTATTGCCATAATTACAAGGCATGAATTACTGTTAGTTTTAATTGGAATTGTTTTTGTAATAGAAACATTGACTTGTATTATTCAAAGAATATATTATAAATTTACAAAGAAAAGATTATTTTTGATGACTCCAATACATCATTCTTTTGAAAAAAAAGGTTGGGATGAAGTAGATATCGTCAAGTTATTTTGGATTATTGGATTAATAGCTTCTTTGTTAGCTTTAACTTTTGGTATTATACTATGACAACTGAAAAGTTGTCTTTTTAAATATTTTATTATAAAATATAATCGGTGAGAATATGAATTTAAATGATATAGAACATCTACTAGATAAGTATGTTTCGGTTGTCGATGCAGTAAGTTTGAAATATCAATATCCTGATAATATCAAACATTTATTATATGTTATCGTACCAGCTTTTGTTGTTAAGTATGGTTTAAAAAGAGAACATTTTATTATAGAATGTATCGATTCAATACCGATTATTATAACTGGTAAAGAGGATCCTAGATACCAGGCTTTATATGTCAGTTTTCCCTATAAAGAAAACACGATAAAAACTAAAAAGAAAATTTATTTAAACCGTTATGACAATATTCCTTTTTTACAATTAATTGATAATTTAATTCACGAGCTTAATCATGCTGTTAATTCTTTTAAAAATGAAATTACGGTTCAAGATAATACTTTTTATATAAGAACTGGTCTAGCTAAAACGGTCTTTAATAAAGATAATTTGGAAATAATCAAAAAAGAAAAGACTTATGCTTTAGAAGAAATAATTAATTCTAAACAGACTGAGTTAATTATGAATATTATTATGCAGTTAAAAGATTTAAAAATTAAAGATATTAAAATACAAAATACATTAGAAGCAGTTAAAAATAGTATCGATCATAAATATGTTTCGATGTCTTATTTTCCAAGTAAGTATTATTGTCAAGAACTATTAAATAACAAAACATTTTTGTTGACATTAGAAAACTTAAGAATCGAGGGGAATATCGACGATATTGAAACTTGGTTTAATGGTATATATGGAACTGATGATGGGTATCAAACATTAGTCGATTTATTGTATCAGATGTTACAATTACAAAATAAAAAAGGCTTTTTTGTTAAAAGAAAAAGAAAAGATGTGGCAATTCAGTTAGTGAATATTAGCAAGCAGTTTAATCAAAATTGTAATTTGCGTTAAACTTTAACATAATTTCTAAAATTAGTCCTTTTTGCATAAACTTATCATGGGGGATAGGCATGAAAAAAATCGATTGGACTTTATTGATAAGTGTTGTAATAATAAGTGTTTTTGGTATTTTAATGATTTATTCGGCTTCTTATATTTGGGCTGAATATAAATATGGTGATGCTTTAAAATATGTTAAAAATCAAGGTTTATTTTTTATTGTTGGCTTAATATTAATGATAATAATTAGTAAAATTGATTATAAGATCTATTTAAAAAAGTCTAATTTAATACTATTAGTATGCCTTGCTCTTTTAATTTTGGTGTTGATTCCAGGAATAGGAACAGTTAGAAATGGTAGTCGAAGTTGGTTTGGCATTGGTTCGTTTGGTATACAACCGAGTGAATTTACTAAACTAGGACTTATTATTTTTGTCTCGAAATATTTAGCTTGTAATGAGAAATCAACTAAAAATTTTAAAGGAATATTGCCTATTTTATGTCTACTAGTTTTAATTTTTGGTTTAATTATGTTACAACCAGATTTTGGAACTGGAACTATTATCGTAATGTCGATTATCGGTATATTATTTGTCGGTGGCGTCAATTTTAAATATTTTATTAGATTAGGGATCGTGGGAGTTGTCGGAATAGTGGGGCTTATTCTAGCTGCTCCTTATCGGTTAAGTCGAATTTTATCTTTTTTAAATCCATGGAGTGATCCTTTGGGTAGCGGATTTCAAATAATTCAAAGTTTATATGCTATTGGTCCGGGAGGTTTGTTTGGTTATGGGATCGGCAATTCTAGGCAGAAACATTTCTTTTTGCCAGAACCCCAAACTGATTTTATTTTTTCGATTATCAGTGAGGAATTAGGTTTCTTAGGTTGTGTGATCGTGGTTGGTTTATTCATAGCTATTTGTTATACTGGCTTTAAAATATCGCGAAATTGTGACGATAAATTTGGCAAGTATTTATCGTTTGGCATTATTTTTCAAATAGCTTTTCAGGCTTGTTTAAATTTGATGGTCGTAGTTGGATTAATACCAGTAACAGGGTAGACACTTTTAGATAACTGATTATGGCAAATAAGTTTTTCTTTTGTTTTAAAAGGATATTAAAGTTTTGTGATTTTTTAATCATGAAATAAAAATAACAAAAATATGAAAAACACGAAAAAATTAGATAAAAAATGAGGGTAACTTTGCCATTACTGCAAAAAAGTTTATTTGAGAAGTATTTTTGTAACAACTATTAAGGTAAAAGACTAAAAAATTTTGAAAAAATCTTAAAAAATGATATACTATTTATAATAAAGGAATAGTGAATTTATGGGAAAGTTAGGTAATACTTTGGCAATGCTAAAAATTCTTGAAACTGGAAGAAAATACACTGTAAAACAATTAGCTGAAAAAATAGAAGTTTCACCAAGACAAATTAAAACTTATAAATCAGAATTAGAAAAAGCCGGAATTTATATTGATACAATAAATGGAATTTATGGAGGATATGTATATAATAATAAAAATAATTATGATGTATCCTTTAGTATTAATGATGTTAATTGTTTAGAAAAAATTTTGCCTTTACTAGACAATAAAAATAAAATAGAAACAGAAAAACTGCTAGAAAAAATTAAAACTATTGTAATATATTCAGATT
Organism: uncultured Bacilli bacterium; assembly: GCA_958413985.1. Lineage (GTDB taxonomy): Bacteria > Bacillota_I > Bacilli_A > RF39 > UBA660 > Faecisoma. The sequence continues at coordinate 9,956 of CATYVZ010000007.1, read as the reverse complement.
CTTCTATAATATATACTCATAATGAAGATGAAGTTAAGCAAAAATACAATATTGTTTCTAGAGCTATTAAAGATGGTTTGGAAATAGAAATTGAATATAAAAATAAAACAACTAAGTTAAAACCACATAGTTTTAGTTTTTATAAAAAAAATGTGTATATAACTGGTTATTCTATAAAAGATAACGATTTAAGAACTTATAATTTGAGCGAAATAAAAATAAAATAGTCCAATATACTGCACCTTTTAGTGATATATTATCGTTAGGAGGTGTTTTATTGTGGATATAATTATGAATTCTAAAAATCCAGAAATAAATATTGAATATTTTGGGCAACAATCAAGATTCTATTGTTTCTTTGAAAAAATAATAGATGACTTATTAGGTGGAGAAGGTGTTTACGCAGAAACAAATTCTGGATCTAATGTTAATGCTTATATGTATGCAAAAAAAGGATATAATGTTATTACTAACGATGCAAGTGAATATAGTTTTTCAGTAGCAAATGCAATTATGAGTGAAAATAAACCAAATGATTCATTTTGTAAGTATGAATGGTTAAACGATTATAGTGATTCATATATTAAAAGAGCATCAGTTTTCGCCAGTGTTGTAGATATATATGGATATAATGCGGAAATACCAAGTCAACTTGATGAAAGTTTAAAAAACAAAATAGATTATTATATTTCTTATTTTACAAAAATCAATCGAAATAATATAAGAGCATATAAATCATATAATAACGATTTATTTTGTTATTTAAAAGACTTAAAAGACAATGATATAAAAGTGGATGTTATGTTTATGGATTTTGCATGGCCTTGGAGAGATGGAAGTAAAACTGAAGAGTATAATACTACTGCAAATATTTATAGTAATGTATTTGAAAAATCTAAAATAGATAATATAGAAATATGGGATAAAAATAATGTCATTGATAATGTTATTAAAGCAGTTAAAGAAGCAAAAAAAGTTTCAAAATATGTTTTATTATCAAATCAAAGTTCTAATTATCCTACACCAGAAATATTAGAAGTTGCATTATTAAAAAATGGGTTAAATTATGAAACCAGACACACGATGTTAACTGATGCAGAATATGAAGATAATTTGGGAAAAGAAACATTTTTTAGAGAATATTTATATGTAATTAGAGGCGATTTATATGAATAAAACTAATTATCCATTAGTAAAAGTCGATTGGGAAGAAATAGAAAGTCTATCTTTTAAAGTTGCAGAAAAAATATTGCTTGATAATAAAAAAATAGATTTAATTGTTCCAATTTTACGAGGGGGAATGCCATTCGCATTATTGCTTTCTTCTATGTTAGGTGTTGAAGAAATGGCTTGTATTCACATTAGGAGAAGTGTTGATGATAATCCTAATACCGAATTTAAACAACCAGTTAATAAAGGTATCACTAATTTAGATAAGATAAATGGTGCAAATATATTAATTGTAGATGATACTTTGGATTCTAAAATTACACTTGATTATACTATTGAGCTGTTAAAAAAATATAATCCTAAAAATATAAATGTTGCTATACTATATAATTTTAATAAAAATACATTTAATGATATTTATAGCGGTGAAGAAGTAGAAAAATATAAATGGATTATCTTCCCGTGGGAAGATAAACAAATGAAGGAAGGTTTTGAAAATGAATAAAAAATGGCAAGTATGTATTTGTGGTGTTATTAAGTGTAATGATGAATATTTAATGGTAAAAAGAAGTTTAGAAGATGAAGATTGTGCAGGATTTTGGGAGATGCCAAGTGGTAAACTAAACTTTGGTGAAAGTGTTTTACAAGGATTAAGAAGAGAAATTTTTGAAGAAGTTGGAATTGATGTTGATCCTTTTGAAAAGAAAATTATTGGAATATCTGAATATTCTTCTCACAAACCAGAAGGAATTAAATATAGTGTTCAATTAAACTATGTAATAGAAGTCCCTACAAAAAATTTACCAATCACTTTAAGTAATGAACATACAGATTTTGTTTGGGTTACTAGAAATTCTGAATATGTAGATGAATTTATTGAAGATATAATTGATACTATAAAGCCAAAAAGAGATAATGAATATGCAAGAACTAAAAAAATGTAAGAAATTATTAATAGAAGTTAATCAAACTTGTAATTTAAATTGTTCTTATTGCTTTTATAGAGATTATGGAAGGACAAAAAATAATATAAGTATAAATAATATAGATGAAATGTTGTTAATTTGTCCTAATGTAGAGGAATACTATTTAACTGGTGGTGAATGCTTTACTTCGCCAGTGATAGAACTAATAATAGAAAAATTATCGACAAAAGGAAAAGTAATAGTGTTTACTAATGGCATAATTTTAAATAGTTATGAACTTGGTAAGTTAAAAAATATTGTCAATCATGTAGATAGATTTATTATTAGTTTTGATTCATTTGATTTTGAAAATTATGTGTGTAGAAAAAAATTAGATCAAACAATAAATTCAATAAAAAAAATATTAAATATAGATAGTGAAAAAGTGGAAGTTAAAATATGTGTTAATTTATACAATATAAATGATGTTGAGAAAACATTTAATGATTTGATATTATTAGGCGTTAAATATTTATCCGTTAATTTTGTATTTGATATTAACAATTCTAATCTTAAACACGAATTAAAAGAATTAACACAATTAAAAAAAGTATTTGATATTATATATCAATATAAAAAATATTTTAATATCAATTATATTGATATGCTTTATGATTTATATATAAATCATAAGATAAATGATAAATTTCCTTGCTTAGCAGATAAAGAATATTATTATTTAGATTGTAATAATAAATATTTAATATGTCCGGGTAATTGTAAAAAACTAGGCAAAAGAGATGATTGGAAAAAATGTTTTTCAAAAGAATGCGCTAATGAATGGGAAATGATGTATAAGAGGTGATGTTATGAATATTGTATTTGAAGGAATAGATGGTGTTGGAAAAACAACAGTTATTGATGTTCTAAAAAAAGATTTAGAAAGTAAAAAAGAAATAGTTAGATATGTTGATGAAATTACACAAGACTCACCAATAAGTGATATTTTAGGTAAAATGTTAAGTGATGATCCGTTTTTTATGTTGGATAAGTCTTTTCCTACATCCATATTTGAAAGTTTATTGTTGGCAGCTGATATGCATTATAGACAAGAAAAATATAAATATAATGATGGTTATAATTTATATGATCGAGATTTTCTCTCTATTCTATCATATCAAAGAGAAATATTAAAAGGCGATTATAGCAATTATATGGATTTCTTTAAGCCTTTTAAAGAAATAGTTTTATTTAATTTAAAACCTATTGATTTATTGGTATATATATATGCACCATTAGAATTAAGTGTATCAAGAATTAAGAGTAGAGATAATATTCAATTTTTAGAAAAACAAAAAAGTTTTTTGTTGTCATTAAAAAGTTCATTAGAGCAAGAACTTATTCCAGAATTAGAAAGTAACAAAATTAGAGTTTTAAAATTGGATGGTCGTGATAAACCAGAATATAATGTTTCAAAAATATATAAGGAGATTGGTTATGGAAAGAATTAATGTTAGTCATGACTATTTGACTTTTACAGATGAGGAAATTTCAAGTGCTTTAATGTGTTTAAATAAAAGCGATTCAAGCATTTTTGTAGGAAATACTATTTCAACTTTTGAAAAAAAATTGCACAAATATTTAAAAGTAAAATATGCATTGGCATTACCCAATTGTACTTTATCAATATATACTGCTTTACAAGTATTAGGAATTAAACCAGAAGATGAAGTTATTGTTCCAAACTTAACACATGCTTCTTCAATATATCCTATAATTATGAGTGGAGCAAAAATAAAAGTATGTGATTTTATTCCAAATTCATATTATTATGATATAAGAAACATTGAAAAATTAATAACCCCAAAAACTAGATATTTATTAGCATGTTATTTATATGGTATGCCGTTAAACATAAAAGAAATAAAAGAATTATGTAAAAAACATAATATAATTTTAATTGAAGATGTTGCCCAAGCATTTGGAACAAAAATAGATAATCAATATGCTGGAACTTATGGAGATATGGGGTGTTTAAGTTTTAATGATACAAAAATGTTAAGAATTGGTGAAGGTGGAGCTATAATAACTAATGATAAAAAATTATTTGAAAATGTAGAACAATTTAGACATGTAGGTGAAGTTTTTAATTCTACAAAAAAATCTTCTGTAAGTTCTAATACAACATATAGAGATTTACTTTTTAATGGGCTGTCCAATTTAGGTAAAGGATTAAATTTAAGACCTTCTCCTATTTCATTCTCTACTGGAATCAAAAGATTAGAAATAATTGATAACTATATAAATGATCGAAGAAAAAAGTTAGAAGTTTATTATAATGAATTAAAAGCTATTAAAGGAATAAATTTTATAGGAAATTTTGATTATTCAAAACTTGATACTTATGCTCCAATTGCAATGTGGGTTGTATTAGATAATAACTATTATGATAGAAACAAAATTATTTTAGGATCAATGAATATGGGAATACCTATTGGATCATTTAATTATAACACAATTATTAAAAATGATTATTTTAGAAATTTTATTGTAAACAAAGATGATAAGTTATTAAACTCACAATACATTAGAGATAACAGCGTATTTTTACCGTTATATGAATCTCTTTCTGTTGAAGATGTTAGAAAAATTGTGATGGCTTTTAAATATGTTATAAAAACTTACAAATCACAAAATGAAATTTTTGATGAAAAAGTTTACGATGAAGAAATAAGTTATTTTGATGGTTTTTATTTAATGAGGAGGAAATAATTTTATGAACGAAATGTTATGGATTTTAACTTTAATTTTATGTTTTTCTTTTATTGTTTTATGTTATAAATATTTAGGAAAAACAGGTCTTTTTATATGGATAGTAGTTGCTACATTAGTTTCTAATATTCAAACAATAAAAATAGTAGAATTATTTGGCTTAGAAACATCTTTAGGAACTATATTATATGGTAGTACTTTTTTGGCAACGGATATTTTAAATTATAAATATGGTGTTAAAGAAAGTAGAAAAACAATTACATATGGTTTTTTAGCAATGATTGTAATGGCTTTATTTATGTTAATCTGTTTATTATATAAACCAAGTGTAAATGATTTTTCACAAGATAGTTTGTCACTAATTTTCTCTTTTAATGCAAGAATAACAATAGCTAGTTTGGTTGGTTTTGCGGTTAGTCAATTTATTGATACATTTTTATTTGATAAATTACAAAAAAAATATAATAAATTATGGTTAAGTAATAATGGTAGCACTATGATTTGTCAAATAATAGATACAATAATATTTTGTATAATAACATATCTAGGAACAATGCAATTTAGTACAATTTTAGAGATTATGATTTCTATGTATATTTTTAAGTTTATAGTTGCGTTACTTGATACACCATTTATGTATTTAGCATCTTCTATAAAAAAGGTAAAAGATGAATAAAATTTATATAGATTTTGATGGCGTATTATTAGATACATGGGAATACATTTTAAAAAAATATTATGATATATATAATACAAAAGAAATAATAGATAGTAATTTAAGAAAATTAATGATCGATATTGGTTGGGATAAAATAATAAAAAATAGTAATGAAATTAATGATAATATAAAAAAATTAAAACTACTTTCAAAAAAATATTATATCTGCGTTTTATCCAAAATAAATTCAAGTATAGAAGAACAAATCAAAAGAAAATTTTTATTAAATAATGGAATTGTTAATATGTGTTTTGTTCCATATGATCATCCAAAAAGTCGATATGCAGTTTCCAAAGAAAATATTTTAATAGATGATGATATTAAAAATTTAGATGATTGGTCTGAACATGGAGGGAAATCTATTTTTTTTAATAAAAATCTAAATAATGTTGATAGTTATGGTAATTTAAATGATAATTACTTAATAATTAATGATTTATTAAATATTCATGATATAATTAAAGATAGGAGGAATAGAGAATGAAAACAAGAATTGTTTTAACTGGTATTTTAAAAGATAAAGATTTATTTTTAGTAGTTAAAAGAAATGAAAATGATGAATTATATCCAGGTGCATGGGAATTCCCGGGAGGGCATTTAGAAGATGGCGAAGTTTTAAAGGAAGGATTAAAAAGAGAATTAAAAGAAGAAATTGGATTTACTAAAGATTTTAATCCAATTATTACTCACTATTTTGATGAAGTTAAAGAAAAAAATGGAGAGCTTATTCATGATTTAGAAATAGATTTTTTAGTAAATGTAGATAGTTCTAGTTTTGATGTGAAGTTAAGTGAAGAACATTGTGATTATAAATGGGTAGAAAAAAATTCAGATTATCTTGATGACTTTATAAAAGAAAAATTAACAAATATTTAATTAAAGATAATTTACAGTGATAAAATTCTTGCAAATCCAATAATTAATATAACTGGCTATTTGTTGAAAATATTTGGAATTAATCTTATAACACCTAATTGGTGTTTTTATTTTGTTAAAAACTTTCATTTAGAAAACAATTTATCTTTAAGAAAGAAAATAAAAATGTTGATTAAAGATATTCATTATTTCTTTTTTTTAGAATAGTTTTTATAAAGAGGTGTTCCCTATGAAAAGAATAAATAAAGATGGTAAAAAAGTAGAACTTAATATTGAGTTTATATATCAAAAAGAAGGCACTAAACTTGAGGAAATATTAAAGGAGGGATATCTATGCTATTTAAGGAATTTAAAAGCAAAATAATTTATTCTTTAGATATTTTAACAGTAATGTGGAATCATAAGGCCGAGGCGTTACGAAAATTAGAATTGGGGGAATCAAAATAGTGCAATACTTATGTGGTGGTTATGATAGATTATCCGATGCTGATAACAAAAACGATGAAAGTTCTTCAATTCAAAGTCAAAAGATGATTATAGATTCTTTTGCTAAATTTAATAATTTAACAATTATTAAGCATTATGTAGATGATGGCTTTTCTGGTGGTAATTTTGATAGACCAGCTTTTAAAGAAATGATAAAAGATATAGAGGATGGTAAAATAAATTGTGTCATTACTAAAGATTTATCAAGACTTGGTCGTGAAATGTATAAAACCGGAAAATATATTGAAGAATACTTTTTAGAACATAATGTTAGATATATTGCTATTAATGATTCTTATGATTCGAATGTTGGTGATTCTATGTTAGGAATAAGATTAAGTGTTAATGATTTGTACTTGCGGGATGTTTCTAAAAAAGTTAAAACTTCGCTTCGAGCTAAACAAAATCGTGGTGATTATATTGGCTCATTTGCTTTATATGGTTACAAAAAGGATCCAGCTGATAAACATCATTTAATAGTAGATGAAGATGTTAAAGAAAACATAACTCTTATTTATGATCTTGCACTTGAAGGCATGAGTCCAAGGAAAATAGCAGAGATATTAACTATTAAAAGAATTCCTATACCAGTTGTTTATAAACAGGAACCAAGAGCTAAAAATATAACAGATAATGATGGATATGGTATATGGAGAAGACAAACTGTTAAAGATATTTTAACTAATCAAATGTATATTGGCAATATGGTACAAAATACTCATAATAAAATTAGTTATAATTCTAGAAAGTTGAGAAAAACAAATGAATCAGAGCATATAATTGTTGAAAATACTCATGAAGCCATAATTGAAAAAGATAAATTCAATCACGTACAAGAAATATTGAATAATAAATTTAAAGAAAGAAAGACAGATGAACAATTAAATTATTTATTTGGAGGTCTACTTTATTGCAAAGATTGTGGTAGAAGCATAAGAATTAGCAAGGATATATTAAAAAGTACTGTAAGGCATTATACACAGTGTAATTTATATACAAGAAAAGGAAAGTTTGGTGCATGTTCTTCACATCGAATAAATTATGATTGGTTAGAGGAAGATATTATTGCTTATTTACAAGGTATATGTAAAAATTTTTGTAAATATTATGATTTTAGTAAAATCGAAGACAATTCAGAAGAAGTTATTATAAGAAATTTAAAAGAAATAAACAATAAAATCGATAAAACAAAAAGAGAATTAAATTCTCATAAAGAAATAATAGATAATCTTTATATTGATAAAATTCATGGATTAGTTGATGGTGATATGTATAAAAGGATATATGATAAAACAAAAATCAAAATATCAAAACTAGAAAATGCTATTTCAGAATTAGAAAGAAAAAAAGATATTAATGAAAAGCAAAGTGATAAATTATCATTTTCTAAATGTAAAAAAACAGCTCTAGATTATATGTCTTTAAATAATCCTACTAAAGAGCAAATATTAAGACTTGTAAAAAGAATTGAAATTGATAAAAATAGAAGAATATATGTTTACTTAAAATTTCCCGAATTATTAGTTTAAAGGAAATAAATTTATTATTATTTTTCAGTTATAAAGAAGTGTAACATATATTTTTCAGTTATAAAATAATAGTTTCCTATATAAAATCAGTTACGTTATCTTAATTTAGGGAGTAACTTTGCCATTTTTATCTTATGGAGGTTCATCTTTGTTAATTACCTTATGTAGTATTGGAATTGTTTTAAATATTTCACGATATCAAAAATAAGTACTATTTTTAGTTTCAAAATTTTGTTATAATTATTAAGGTGGTACTATGAATATTTTCGCACAAGTTATGGGCACCTTTGCTATTGCTGTTTGGGTTATAAGTATTGTTTTAAAAAGAAAAAAAGATATCATTTTATCACAAGTGGTGGCTAATGCTATTTACAGTGTTGAATACATATCTTTAAAAGCTTATAGTGCTGCTAGCATGAATCTTTTATCATTTATTAGGTTGTTCGTTTATTATCTTTTTGCGAAAAAGAATAAAGATTTACCTAAAGTTATTTTGGTTATTTTCTGTTTTTTAATTGTTGTGCTTGGTATATTTACATATACTGGATTATTAAGTATAATTCCAATTATTATAACTTTATTGTATGCATATTCATTGTGGCAAAATAATTTAATGGTGGTTAGAATAATTTATGTTGGGTGTGCATTTATCTGGATTTATTATAATTTAAAAGTTGGGGCTTATGTTGGAGTGCTTGGCAATTTTTTAGAGATATTATTCGGGATATTTTCAATGTTAAAATATAGGAATGTTTCTGATAAATAAATGTAGTTTTATGCAAAGTTTTAAATAAAAGTATATAGTAAAATTCATAAAACCATACCTTACGGTATGGTTTTAAAATTTTTAAAGTATTCTTGTAATTGATACACTAGCTGAGTATAAATCATTTGGTACTAATTCAAAATCGACACCAGATGTATTTATAAATCTATAACTTGCTCCTGGAAGTGCTTCAAATATAGCGTTTCCGTTGATGGTTCCAGTTTCACAGCAAGATAGTTTGTTATGGGTAGAAGAATGTGCAATTAGTACGTCACTAGGCCAATATTGGTGCAATTCGATTCCCAAAGCTTTTTCTTCACAATCGAAAGTTTCATTTTTACGACTTCTAACATTTACCCACCAATGAATTATGTAAATTCCTGCTTCTGGGATTAAGAAATCACCAGTGGCTGAATTATATGTAATTTTATTAGAAATATTAGTGGTTTGGAATAAAATAGGGTTATGAGCTGGTACAGTAGAATTTGTTTCGTCGTGTACCATAGCGTAACTACTTAAACTTTCAACACCAGGTCCAGTAGGTCCGGTTGCTCCAGTTGCCCCAGTTGCTCCAGTAGCCCCAGTTGCTCCAGTCGCCCCGGTAGCTCCAGTTGCTCCAGTAGCCCCAGTAGCTCCAGTAGCTCCAGTTGCTCCAGTTGCTCCAGTAGCCCCAGTAGCTCCAGTTGCTCCAGTAGCCCCAGTTGCTCCAGTAGCTCCAGTTGCTCCAGTAGCCC
>CATYVZ010000006.1 GCA_958413985.1 uncultured Bacilli bacterium | reverse complement strand
AAACCGGGAGGTCGGAAACGGCGCGGGGGTTCGAATCCCTCTTTCTCCGCCATTTTGTTATATCGCGGGATGGAGCAGTCTGGTAGCTCGTCGGGCTCATAACCCGAAGGTCGTAGGTTCAAATCCTACTCCCGCAACCAATTTGGTTCCGTAGTGTAGTGGTTATCACGTCTGCCTGTCACGCAGAAGATCGCGGGTTCAAGTCCCGTCGGAACCGCCATGGCTTCATAGCTCAGTCGGTAGAGCAAAGGACTGAAAATCCTTGTGTCGGTGGTTCGATTCCACCTGAAGCCACCATTTTATTAGGTTGAACTCCAAGCGGTTCTGCGCTCGTAGCTCAGTTGGATAGAGTGTTTGGCTACGAACCAAGAGGTCAGGGGTTCGAATCCCTTCGAGCGCACCATTTTATCGGGAAATGGCTCAACTTGGTAGAGCACCTGGTTTGGGACCAGGGGGTTGCAGGTTCAAATCCTGTTTTCCCGACCATTGTAAAAGAGCTTCCAAAAAGTTGGAAGAAAATATAAAGGAAACCGTTATAATCAAAGGGATTTAACGGTTTTTGTTTTTGCTAAAAATAAGGAGTAAAAAAATGAATATTTTTAGTGAAAATTTAGTAAAATTTGAAAAATTGGATAAATCCATTATCAATATTTGTAGTTTTAATAATCTAAAATGTGAGTTTATTCAAGGTAAAATTCTAAGTATAGAAAATACCAATATTAGTTTTATTTGACCACATAAATTGGTAAATCATATTTAGTTCTACATAATAAGTAATCAATAGAAGTATTGTAATAATTTGCTAAAGCAATAAGCATATTGGCATTAGGGAAAATTAGCCTTGTTTCGTATGAAGATATAGTTTCTTGAGTTGTATTTAAGTCTATCGCTACTTTGGTTTGTAGAAGATTTTTAGAGTTACGTATGTTTTTTAAATTATTCTCCATTGTTTATCCTCCTCTATATACCATTTTAAAGATATTAAAGATTAGTTATAGCAATATTAAATATATAAATATGCGTATTATTATATATTTGTGGTATAATGTTGAGTGGGTTTAAATATAAAAGTAGCAAAAAAAGCACTAGAAGAAATTGATATAATAGTAGAAAGTGTTATGTCGGAGAACGAGTGTTTAGAGAAAATAAAAAACGGAGAACAATATGATGTTATTTTAATGGACATAATGATGCCAGAGATGAGTGGAGAAACAACATTAAAGAAATTAAAAGAAGATCCAAATTTCAATATACCTGTTGTTGCAGTAACTGCAGATGCTGTAGCAAATGCAGAAGAAAAATATTTAAGTGAAGGATTTGTAGCATACATAGCTAAGCCATTTACAAAAGAACAAATACGAGAAAAATTAAAAACAGTAGATAAAAGTTTTTAAATTAGGTGTTTTAACTAATATTAAAATTTTAAAAAATTGGTTGACAAACAGCTAAAAAAGTAATAGAATATTGAAAAAATTATTTGAAAGGGATGAAGGCTATGTGTAAAAACTATATTATAATTTCTAGATTATTTGATTTATGTGTTAATAATATATGTAAAACTAATATAAAATATTTGTGCCTTAATTCCGTTAATAATGTAATACAGTGACAAAAAATAGTAAATTTTTTTGTCGTTTTTTTTCTATATGGAGGTGTTTTTAATGAATAGTGTTAAATTGAATGATTTAATTGAAAAACTTAAGGAATATAATCCTGAAGAAATTGAAATTGTAAAAAAGGCTTATGAATATGCAGATAATTTGCACAAAGGTCAGTTTAGGCAAAGTGGAGAGCCATACATTTCGCATCCTTTAAATGTGGCGTATATACTAACTGAAATGCACGCTGATAAAGATACAATATGTGCAGGACTTTTACATGATACATTAGAAGATACAGAGACTACAAAAGAAGATATAGCTCATGATTTTAATCAAAATGTTGCGAACTTAGTTGATGGTGTTACCAAACTTGCAAAAATGAATTTTTCTTCAAAACAAGACCAAAATATGGCAAACACAAGAAAAATTATAACTGGAATTACTGAAGATGTAAGAATAATAATAATCAAACTAGCTGATAGACTTCATAATATGAGAACATTAGAATTTAAAAGTGAGTTTAAACAAAAAGAAAATGCTCTTGAAACTATGGAAATATTTGTTCCACTAGCTTATTATATTGGAGCATATAGAATTAAAGCTGAATTAGAAGATTTATCTTTAAGATATTTAAAGCCAGATATGTATAAAAAAATAGAAGAAAGAAAGTTTAAAATAGAAGAAGATAGCAAAAATTGTTTAGAAGAAATGTTATTAAAAATTCAAACTATGCTTAATGATAAAAATATTCCTAATGAAATAAAAGTAAGAACAAAAAATATATATGGCATATACAAAAGATTAAATGAAGGAAATAAACTTTCAGATATACATGATTTGTTGGCATTAAAAATTATAGTTGATGAAGTTGCTAATTGTTATTATTCACTTGGAATGATACATCAGGAATATCATCCAATTAATAACAAGTTTAAGGACTATATATGTAATCCAAAAACTAATTTGTATCAAAGTTTACATACAACAGTATTTGGTCCAGATGAAAGACTTGTGCAAACACAAATAAGGACATTTGATATGGATAAAGTTGCATCATTTGGATTAACTGCATATTGGGATAATGAAAAAGGAAATGCTAGAAATGTTATGCAAGGTGATTTGAAAGAAAGATTTCAATTCTTTAAATCTTTGACAGAAATTAATTCAATGTTTGGAGATAATCAAGATTTTGTTAGACAAGTAAAAAGCGAGTTATTTTCAGATAGAATATATGTATATACTACGAGAGGGGATATTATAGAATTGCCTAAAGGTGCAACACCAATAGATTTTGCATATAAAATTCATACTGATATTGGTAATACTATGGTTGGAGTATTTGTTAATGATGAATATGTTCCAATAGACTATATATTAAAAAATAAAGATAGAGTAAGGATAGTAACAGAAGATTTGTCTTATGGTCCAAGGGAAGATTGGCTTGAAAAAGCACAAACAAGTTATGCCAAAAGAAAAATTAAGGAATTCAATAAAAAATAATATTAAATTTTTTGAGTTTATAGTGAGCTCATAAAAAAACTATTAAATAAGAAAGGTAGGTGATAAAAGTGAAAAAAATAATGAGAAAATTTAATAGAAAATATGATATGTTATGCACTGCATAATTATGCTAAACGGTTATAGTTAATGCTATGACCTTAAATGGGAGGTTTAATAAATGGAAAATATAAAGAGCAAAATAATACCGGATAATTTAAAAAGTAATATAGATGACGTAATGGAAGAACAATTGTTTAATGCTAATAGATATTATGCAGAATCAAATCCTGAAATAGCTAGTCTAATGGAATGCGAGTTATATCGTAGGCCAAGTGAATTTTTATCCCGATTGAAGTCGCGGTGGAATTGGCATAATATTTATTATGAAACTTTATTAGAACCTGCATTTGAAAAAATTATTCGTGATGCTGTTGAAGAATTATCACCAACGGAGTTAGATAATATAATTAAAATTTATTGTACTTCATGTTTAGTTGATGAAGCAACACTTGTTATGTCAGGTTCTATAAAAAAATATTTAGATTATAATTGTAAAAAAGTTAACGTTATTGATGAAAATATTTCTTTAGATAAGGCAAATATAATGTTAATTACGCCGCCTGTTGAAACTTTTTTTGCTCAATATCAAATGGACCATTTATATTATATATATTTATTAAAAACAGAAGATTCTGATATTCAAAGATTTAAGAAATATTTATTAAATAAATATCATGCTGGTGATGAGACAATATTTTCAACTAGACTTAAAAAAAGATTTAAAAATACACTTTTAATGGATGAAAGAAAAATTTTAGAAGATATAAAGCACTATAAAATTCTTGAAAATTATAAGACACAACACTTTTATTTTACACTTGAACACGAGGATAGGAAAGCGATTAGAGATATAATTATTTATGATAATTTAGATGAAAAATTGATTGCATCTAATTTAATTGGTATTTCAGGTTTTTTATTTAGAAGAAAAATTTTAGAATATCTTAATAGTAGTGGTATTTTAAAAAACAATGGATATATTTATGAATTTAATAATGGTACAATTATCAGTTCATTAGAAAAGTTAAAAAAAGAGAGGGAAAAAAATATGGATAAAAATGTAAGACCATATAAACAAAAAGGAGACACATGTGCTATTGTTTGTATGATGATGGCAATGGAATATTATAAAATTATTCCAAAAGCAAATTGGTATGACGAAAAAAGATTATATAACACATATAGATCAAAATATATGAGTGGAACTCCGTTTTCTGCATTAGCATTTTATATGGCAAAGAATGGGCTGGATACTTCAATTTATCACGAAAGTCAAAATTTATTTGAGAATAATCAAAACGCCTTAGATGATTATGATTTTACCTATGCAATAACCGAGTATAAAGAATATTTGAGATACGCAGAAAATAAAGGAGCTAAAGTTATAAATGGTATTGATATAAATGTTGATCTATTAAAACAAAAATTACAAGATGGTAATTTAGTAATATTGGCTGGAGAAATGCCAGGTGGATATCATGCTGTTTTACTTACTGGTTATGATGAAAATGGATTTAAAGTGTGTGATCCATTATATAAAACAAAACAAAGTAGAACATTTGAAGAAATAGAAAAATTTATGAATACCAAAATTGGTAAATGGTTAATAAGTGTTAACGATAAAACTAAAGAAAAAGAGAATTTAATTTCTAATTTAGATAAATTTAGTGAAGAAGCTGAAACATTAATGACAAAAGAAAAAAATTGGAGTTTAAAATATGATAAAAAATAATTATTTATTTTATAGTGATTATTTAAAAAATAGAAATATTGAAAACAAATCAATATTAATTGCTAAAACAAGCAAATCATATTTAATTGGTCCGCTAATAAATTCAAAGTTTGATGAAATATCATTTTATAAAAGAATTAAATCAAATAGTATATATACACCAAAAATATATAAAAAAATGTTTAATAAAAAAACTAATGTGCTTATTAATGAGTATAAAAATATTTTAGAAGATAATCAAATAATTGAGATATATAAAAATGGAGAAATAATTTATCATACTATACTAAAAGTGCCAGGTGATGTTGATGAAAAATAAATTAATATTAAATAAAAAAAAGATAATAAATATTTTAGGAAAAGAATATGAATCATTTTCAGATATATTTAGCGATAAATTTGGAATAGTAAATGCTATGTTGGAACGCCATGAGTTAGATAAATATAAACTTTTTATGTATCAATGTTTAAGTGCAAACACTGCTGATTTATTTGGGCTAAGTAGAGAAGTTTCAAGTGGTGGTTTAGGTGTAAATGAAAATAAAAAAATTGCTATGACTAGTTGTTTAGTTGAAGCATTAGAACGATATTGTATGTCTTACATTCCAAAAAAAGAAATTATAGTAAGTGTTAAAGAAAAGTTACCAAAAAAAACTACATTTGATGATTTTTTTACATATAGTGATGAGCAATATGAAAAAACGAATCTATTTTTAAATCCTAATAAAGATAAAATAGAATGGACAAAAATTTATAATATTGATGATAAACAAAAATTCAAATATTGGCCAGCGAGTTTAATATATTTACCATATGATTTAAATAAAACCGTAGCTGAAACTACTTCTACGGGTATGGCCGCTGATTTTAAATTAGAAGAATGTATAAAAAGTGGCTTGTTAGAATTGATTGAAAGAGATGCTTTAATGATAAATTTTATGCAACGCTTAAATCCACCTGAAATAAATCTAAAAACTTTAGATAAAAAAAATTATGAATTAGTAAAAGTAATTCAAAAAGAATATGATATAAAAATATATAAATTATTTTCAGATATTAAGGTACCAATTTATTTATCTATTATATACAAACAAGATAAAAAACATATTCACTATGGTATAGGTGCTTGTGCTAGTTTAGATTCAGATTATGCAATTAATAAATCTTTAAAAGAATGTTTATTTACATACTTTTATTCTTTAAATATAATGGATGTTCGTCAAACGGATTCTAAAAAAATTAAAACTTTATATGAACATTTTTTATATTATCAAGGGGAAAATTTTAATAAATTATTATTTGATAGTAAAGTAGTTGACTATAAAAAAGAAATTATAACTTTTAGTGATTTAATAGAAAATTTAAAATTATATGATATTAATGTATATTATAAAGAATTAACAACAGATGATATACAAAAAACAGGTATTAAAGTTGTTAAAGTAATTGCACCTGGTTTGATTGATTTAAATAAAAGTCATATATATCCTAGACTTGGTGCAACTAGATATTTTTCAGTTCCAAAAAAGTTAAATTTAAAATATAGTAATAATTTAACGGATATGCCACATCCGTTTCCATAGAAAGGAGACTTGATTATGAGTGAAAAAGATAAATTAGATATATTAATCTATAATATATGTTGCAATGAATATAACGAACAAAGCAAAAAAAATAAGTTGCAATTAATTGCAAGTGATTATAATGTTAGTATTGAATATTTATATAATAGATATTTATGGTTAACTAAAATGCAAATTAATCCGAATTTTTGCCATTTAGAAGAAAATCATAAATTGATATATAAAATATTTGATGAATATAATAAAATGCTTAATGAAAGCAATATTGAATATTATTATACCAGTGGTATTCTTGCATATTTATTAGCTGATAAAAATTTAGAAAGATATCATCATGATCTAGATATTTTTATAAATATGGAGTGCTTAGAAAAATTAGAAAAAATTTGTGGTAATTATGGCTTTTTATTTGAACGAAAAATGGGTGACCGTGGTGATGGAACAAGAAGAGTAATGCTAAAAATGTATTATCAAAACGCAATAGATATACCTATAACTGTTTTTATGTATGTTAAACAAGAAAATGGAACTATTATACAAAAAGATTATTTTGTTGATGAAGAAAATGAAAACTTTGTTGAATATATTTATAATACTCCACTAATTAGTAAATTAAGTTTTTCGGATTCGCCTAAAATTCATAATAACATTCATTACTATTCAATTACACCTGAAGCTTTATTTTTGTGTAAAGCTGATAACAGACCTAAAGATATATACGATTGTACAATCTTTAGTCATATTATAGATGCCGATAAACTGAAAAAACTGAAAGGGGCATTTAAATATAATATTCCTAATAGGATAGTTAATGCAGAATGTGATGAATATTCAAATTTTATTTTCAAAAATGAAATTCATGAGAAGGTTTTAGTGAAAGATGATAGATTATAGTTTATATTTATGCACGAATAGTGAAATGAATAATAATTATCCGCTTGAATATTGTGTAGAACAAGCAATTATTGGAGGCGTTACAATAGTTCAAATTAGAGAAAAAGAAAAGCAATACGATGAATTTTTAAAAATCGCAAATAAAATAAAAAAAATAACAGATAAGTATAATGTACCATTAATTATAAATGATAATATTGAAATTATGTTAGAAATTAATGCAGATGGAATACATATTGGTCAAAATGATATATCGTGTTTAAAAGCAAGAAAAATTCTTGGCAATAAAAAAATAATAGGAGTTACTGTCACTAATATTACTGAAGCAAAAGAAGCAATTGAAAGTGGTGCATCGTATTTAGGTGTTGGTGCTATTTTTAAATCTACAACAAAAAAAGATGCAAAAGTTGTTGGTATAAAAGAATTAAAAAAAATAGTTGATTATTCTCCAATACCAGTGGTTGTGATAGGAGGAATTAATAAAAATACTATTCACTTACTTAAAAATATTAAAATAGATGGTTATGCTATGATTAGACCAATTTTACAACAAGAAAATATTGTTGAAAATGTTAAATTACTAAAAAAAATAATTAATAATAATATGAAAGAATTATATACCATAGCACAAAAACAACAAAAATTTTTTTATTGATTGATGAAATATTTTAATAAATATGGTATTATACTATGAGAAATAATAAAGAAGATTTATGGACAATAAAAATATGTGATTTATTAAAAAAGAATTAGATAATAATAAGTATGAAGTAGTTTGTTTTGAAAAAATACCTTATTCAGTTTTTATCAATAGTTATTCAAAAGATAATACAAATACAAATGTGAAAAGATATGAAGTAGATTTGTTAATAAAAGAAAAAAGAGATACCTACTCTATCCCTAAGTTAATTATAGAAAGTAAATATGGAAAAATAACAACTCATGATACAATCACTTATAGTAATAAAGCAAAAACGCATAAAGATTTATATAGTGGTTTAAGGTATGGCTTAATGATAGGAAATAGTAATGAACTTGGTGTATCTCCTAAGATGAAAGTTATTTAATGACATATTTAAATTATAGTTAGTGGGAGATGATTTTTATTGGAAAAATTATTATTGAAAAAGCAGAAGATTTAACTACAAATAAACTAGAAACACCTTTTTCTTATGAAATACAACAAATGTGGATGCAATACTCAACTAAAAATATAATATTAGATAATGGGCAAATGATTTGTTTAAATTGTAAGGATGAAATAATAACAAACGTATCTGATTATATGCAAAAGATATTAACTGAATATATTGAATCTGAAAAAGATTTGAATAAATGCTATGAAATAAAAAATAAATACATTAGTAATAATGATAATGTAAATAATACAAGCAAATATGTTAAAAAATTATGTGATATTATTGTTAATATGGATAGAGTGTATAAATATGTATGGAATATTGCAAAATTATTAAATGATGATATTGATAGTTATGATAAATTCATAAATTGGCAACAAGGAAAAATAATTGTAGATAAAAATATATTAGATGATTGGAAGTTTATATATTCAATTCGTAACGAAATAGAACATCCCCAAAATTTAAAAACCACTTTCTTTAAAAGAAATGAATTATCTGTGAAAACACCTAAAATTATTATTAAAAATATAGAATATGATTTGTTAGAGCTAGGTGAAAAATCATTACAATATATTTTTGTTCTTTCAAGAGCAATTATTTCAACAGCATTTTTATATAGTAAATATGTTATTTGTTTTACGGATGAAACACGTACTCGATTATATAGTGTAAAATGTACAAATAATTGATTTAAAAAAGTACACATTTACAACCACTTAAATTTAATATGATTTAAGTGTTTTTTGTTGTTTATAAAATATTCATGGTAAGGAGGTGCCATAATGAAAGAAAAGGTATTACAAAAGATAATAAGTGTTTTATCAGAAAATTTATCAGATACTTTGTTAACAGGTATTGAAGAATGTCCCAAAGATTTTCCATATACAATAGCAGTAATCAATTTTATGACAGAGTTAATGGAAAAAAATATAATTATTGACTATTTTCAATTATTTGATGAATTCATAATTGATATGGTTAATCGAGAAACAACTAATTATTTGGCGAGGTAGTTTATGAATAATAAAATATTTGGATATGTTAGAGTTAGCAGTAAAGAGCAAAACGAAGAAAGACAATTATTAGCATTTAAAGAATTAGGTATTGCGAAAAGAGATATTTATGTTGATAAACAAAGTGGTAAAGACTTTGATAGAAAACAATATACGACCCTTAAAAACATTCTTAGAGAAAATGACTTATTGGTAATTAAAAGTATAGATAGATAAAGTATGATTATAATATAAGGACTTTCATTTAAACTTTTATTTAAATCGATGTTTGGGATGTTATCAATTTTAAAAAGTTTTTAATTGAGTCTTAGAGAATTTAAGGTTTTAATAACCTTTTTTTTGTTTTAAATCAAAATTGAACCAAATTTAGTTATTTTTTTTTACCTCTCTTTCATCTATATAATCAACGATTTCACCACTTTCATCGTTAATTATTTCAATACGATAATAATCTGGAAGAAATCCTTTGTATACTTTCATTGCCATTTTCAAAATTTCACTTGTTGTCATATTTTCTTCTTTCAAATTGTCAAATTCGTCCCAATCCATCAGTCCGTCAAAATCATTATAAAGAGTAGTTGGTCTAACACCACGTCCTCCACTTATTTCCACAGTTCCATCTTTGTAATAATATTTAAATCTATACATATAATTGCTCCTTTGTTTTTAATTAGGTATTTCAAGCATATTAAAATAAGCTTAGTATTTTTTTTGATTACTTGTTTTATTTCTTATAATATATTAACAATGTCGAGTAGATTATAATTTAAAGTTATTGATTTTATATTGTAATAATTTTTATTTTTATAATTGTTGTTCATTATTCTTTATTAATAAACCAAAATTGTTATAAGATATATTTATGTGAACTTTTTTCAATATTTATTATACAACTATTTTTTTGCAAAGCAAATTAATAAAGCAATAAAAAAACTGGATTTTCGTTAAAATAATAAATATGTTAAGTTTTTAATTAACAACAAATAAAAATTATATATAAAAGGTGTTATAATTATATTTAGACATTAAATATAATGAAGTGGTGGTAGTAATGAATTATAGAAATACATATGTTGAGATTTATTTAGACAATATCAAAAATAACGTAAAAAAAATAATAGATTATTGCCAAGGATATAAATACTACTTTGGTGTAGTTAAAGCTGATTGTTATGGTCATTATGGCAATGAAGTAGTCAAGAAAATAATAGCTGGTGGGTGTAATTACCTAGCGGTTTCTAGTTTAGAAGAAGCGTTAGCAATCAGAAAAGAGATCTGTGATATTCCTATTTTGTGTTTAGAAGTAATCGATAATCAATATTTATCTATTTGTAAGGAAAACAATATTACCATAACTATACCTAGCTTAGAATACTTTAATAGCCTTGATTTAAATAATCTTGCTAGTTTAAAAGTTCATATTAAAATAGATACAGGAATGAATCGTTTAGGAATAAATAAGGCTAAAGATTTAGAGACAATTTGCTATAAAATTTCTAAATCTAATATAAAATTAGAGGGACTTTATACTCACATCTATAAAGCAAACGATAAAATAAAAACAGAAAATCAGTTGGCCCAATTTTTAACCTTGACTAAAAATATTCCTTTAGAAAATATACCTATTATTCACTTGACTGCAAGTGAGGCTACCTTGTTGTATCCTAAACCTAGTTTTGCTAATGGTTGCCGGCTGGGAATAGCAATGTATGGTTTTACAAAAGCCAATTTAAATTTATTGCCAACGTTTAGGTTAACTAGTGAAATAATTCAGTTGAAACATTTAAAAAAGGGTGATACTGTCGGTTACGAAGGGGCTTATAGTGCAAAAGAAAATGAGACCATCGCTGTCGTTCCTATCGGTTATGCTGATGGAATCATAAGAGCTAACAAAGGACGATTTGTTTATATTAATAATAAAAAGTATAAAATAATCGGCAATATTTGCATGGATATGTTATTTGTTAAAGTCGATCGAACTGTTAAAGTAAAAGATAAAGTTATTATTATAAAAGATATCGAACACATCAAAGAAATAGCTAAACATCTAAACACAATCGAATATGAAATCTTATGTAGCATTGGCAAAAGAGTACCGCGAATATATAGTTTGACAAAAACCATTGATAAATGATATACTAATCTCATCTGAAGGGACGATTATTATGAATAAAATTAATAATAAAATTCATCAATAATCAGCGCTTGTTAATGCAAATTAAACTTTGTAGGTGACAAGTGCTTTTTGCAGTTTTGTCACTTGAACTATACAGGTGACTGTGTAGTTTTTTAGAAAGAAGGATATTATGAAAAGGGAAATCGGTTTACAGAATGTTAAAGGAACATATGATTATTTACCTGAAGAACAAAGAATTAGAAATTATATTAATGATACTTTAAAAGAAATATTTGAAAAATATGGATTCAAACCACTTGAAACACCAATTTTATGTTACTACGATTTTTTAGCTGGTAAATATGATGAAAATAATGATCTTTTAAATGAAATTTATAAATTAAGTGATCGTGGTCAAAGAAAATTGGGATTGCGATATGATTTAACAGCTCCTTTTGCTAAGTGTATTGCCCTTAATAAAGATTTAAAAATGCCATTTAAAAGATATGAAATTGGTAAAGTTTTTCGCGATGGACCAGTCAAAACCGGAAGGGATCGTGAATTTATTCAGTGCGATGTCGACGTTGTTGGAATTGGCGGTCAAATGATCGAAGCTGAATTATTATCTTTGTTTATCGAAGGGTATAACAAATTAGGGATCGATGTTTTTGTAAAATATAATAGCCGTAATTTAATGGCCGGTCTTATTTTAGAGGAAGGTATTCCTGAAGATTTAATCTCACCAGTTATTACTATAATCGATAAAATAGAAAAGATTTCTCGAGTTGAGCTTATTAAAGAATTTGCTAATTTAGGTATCGATCAAACTAAAGCCGAGGCTATCTTAACTAATTTTAGTTTAGATTTTGAAACCATTTTAAATAAATATCGCAATATAGATAACCAATTAATTCAAAAAGGATTAAACGAAGTTCAAGAATTACGAAATTATATAGATGCTTTAAACCTTCAAACTGAAACTAAATTTGTCGCTGCTTTAGCTAGAGGACAAGATTATTATACTGGCAATGTTTTTGAAGTATATGCTAAAAACGGCGAACTAAATTGTAGTTTAGGTGCAGGTGGTCGATATGACAATATGATTACTGACTTTATGCAGGATGGCAATCTATACCCAGCAGTAGGAATCAGCTTTGGATTATCGACTATTTATGAAATTTTAAAGAAAAGATCAGAATTTAGCGATCGATCATTTGTCGATATTTATATAATCCCTCTTAATACAGAAAAAGAAAGTCTTTTATTAGCTGACAAATTAAGAAAACTTAATTATAGAGTCGATTTAGAAATGAACAGTAGAAAATTAAAGAAAAGCTTTGATTTTGCTAATAAAGAAAAAATACCATATGTTATCGTTTTAGGTGAAGATGAAATCAAAGAAAATATCATTAAGATAAAAAATATGCAAACGGGAGTAGAAACGAAAATACCTAATGATCAATTAAGTGAAATTGCTAAAATTATCGACTAAACATATTGAATAACCGATTTTCAAAATATACATATAATATTTTGAGGTTGATAATATGTTTAATTTTACAGATAACTTTTTTAAGAAGATAGAGAACAAAACAAACGTTGGCAAAGATGCTATTTTAGGATTAGCTAAAAAATTGCAGGCAGGAAATCTAAAAGATGAAGGTACCTTAAGAGAGGTAATTCAGGAATTAGGTAAAATGACTGGCAAAGATATTTCTAAAGAAAAAGAAGAAAAAATAATAAATGCTGTTAAAAATGACAACGTACCTAAAGATATCGATAAAATGTTTTAAACTTGTGAAAACAAGTTTTTATAATGGTATAAAGTTAAAATGAATTACATATATTTTACTAAAAATATGGAAAGTAGGGAATATATGGAAAAAATAGACATTATAAAGAGCATTACCAGTAGAACAGGTGGGGAAATTTATTTAGGAGTAGTTGGAGCTGTTAGAACAGGTAAATCAACTTTTATAAAAAAAGTAATTGAGAATTTGGTTGTTCCAAATATTGAAGACGAATATGAACGTAAAAGATGTTTAGATGAAATTCCACAATCAGCTCAAGGTAAGACAATTATGACCACTGAACCTAAATTTGTTCCTAGTAATGCCGCTAAAATTAAAATAGAGGATTTTACAGCTAGCGTTAAATTGATCGACTGTGTCGGTTATGTTATTCCAGAAGCTAAAGGATATGAAGATGAAAATGGTCCAAGAAAAGTAAGAACCCCTTGGTACGATGAAGAAATACCTTTTATTGAAGCTGCTGAGATAGGTACAGAAAAAGTTATTAAAGATCATTCTAGTATCGGAATAGTAGTTACTACTGATGGTTCGATCGGTGAAATTAGCCGTAATAGCTATATAGAAGCTGAACAACGTGTCGTAAGCGAATTAAAAGAGATTGGTAAACCATTTATCGTTATTTTAAATTCTGTTCATCCGATGTTGCCAGAAACAGAAAATTTAGCTGATGATTTAAGAGATAGTTATGGTGTACCAGTTTTACCTATCAGTGTTGAAAACATGAGCGAAAGAGATATATATAACATTTTAAAAGAGGCACTTTATGAATTTCCAGTCGTCGAAGTTCAAGTTGAAATGCCCGAATGGATCGCTTGTTTAAATCATGATCATTGGTTAAAACAAGTTTATATGAGTAAAATTAAAGAAAGTGTTATTGAAGTAGAAAAAATAAGAGATATTGAACATATAACAGCTCATTTTAACGATTGTGAATACATTAGTAAATCTTATTTGTCAAATGTTGACACTTCAACTGGTGAAATTACAGTAACTTTACAAGCTCCTAACACATTATACAATCAAATCCTTAAAGATATTATCGGTGTAGATGTGGCTAATCGTGCTGATCTATTGATGTTATTTCAAAGCTATAATGAGGCTAAAATAGAATATGACCAAATTAAAAACGCTTTAAAAATGGTTAAAACTACTGGTTATGGAGTAGCTAGTCCCACTTTGGATGACATGAAATTAGAAACGCCAGAAATTATCAAACAAGGTAGTCGATACGGTATCAAATTAAAAGCTGTTGCACCTTCCATTCATATGATTAGAGTCGATGTCGAATCAACTTTTGAACCAATTATCGGTAGCGAATTACAAAGTAAAGAATTGATCAATTATCTGATGAAAGATTACGATATTAATCCATCTAATATTTGGAAAAGTGAAATTTTTGGCCGTAGTTTAGATGTAATTGTCAAAGAGGGCATTCAGGCCAAGTTATCTTTAACTCCAGAAAATGCGCGTTATAAATTACAACAAACTTTGACTAAATTAGTTAATAAAGGTTCTGGTAATCTATTTACGATTGTTATTTAAAACAGTTTCGGCTGTTTTTTTGAAAAAAATAGTTAAAAAATATTGCAATTCATTGAAAAAAATGGTATTCTTTAATTGTAGGCGAGAAACGCTTATAGAAAAACAATAGGAGGTATACAAATGTCAAAACAAGATTTAGTTAATTACATAGCAGAAGAAGCTGGATTAACAAAAGCTGATGCTACTCGTGCATTAGATGCAATGATGAAAGGAATTACTGAGGGATTAAAAAAGGAAGGTAAAGTAACATTAACAGGTTTCGCTACTTTTACAGCAAAACAAAAACCTGCTAAAACTGGTAGAAATCCTAAAACTGGTGAAACAGTTAAAATCCCTGCAAGAGTTGCTGCTACAATTAAAGCTGGTTCTAAATTAAAAGAAGCATTAAATTAATGCTTTTTTCTTTATTTAAAATTAAATATCTGTTATAATTGAAATGGTGAGAAAATGCAAGAAATAGAAAAAATAATTCAGCAATTTAACATTGATGGTGTTTTACTTGATATTGGAAATAAAAATAATGGGAATATTAATAAAACATATATAGCTACTTATAAAATGAAAAATGGTGAAGAAAAGAAATTTATTTTTCAAAAGATAAATACAACGGTTTTTAAAGAACCATATAAAGTAATGAAAAATATCGAGAATATTACTAATTGGATCGAAAAAAAATCAAAGCTTTATAATGATATGCATCCTTGTTTAAAAGTGATCCCTACAAAAGAACATAAGAATTTAGCAGTCATTTTAAATGAAAATGGCGAAAAACAATATTTTAGAGCGTATAATTGTATAGAAAATTCGATCTCTTATGAAGTTTCTAAAGATAAAAATGTCGTCTATAATACAGGCAAAGCTTTTGGCTATTTTCAGAAGATGCTTGCTGATTATCCTATTTGTGAATTAGAGGAAACGATAGCTGATTTCCACAACACGCCTAAAAGATTTCAAATTTTTTTAAACGATATCGATTTGGATGTTTGTGATCGCGTATATGAGGTATCAAAAGAAATTTCATTTATTTTAAAAAATTCTAGTTGTACATCGATTATAACGGATTTGATCGATAAAGGAAAAATACCAATTAGAGTCACTCATAACGATACTAAAGTAAACAATGTCATGATGGATGAAAAAACCGGGCAATTCTTAGCGGTCATCGATTTAGATACTGTTATGAAGGGAAGTTCTTTATATGATTATGGCGATGGTGTTAGAAGTGCTGCTTCTAATTCAAAAGAAGATGAGCAAGATTTAGATAAAGTATTTATAAATTGTGATCTTTTTGAAAGTTATACTGATGGTTATTTAAGTGAAATGGCGCCATTTTTAACTATGGACGAAGTTTATAACATGGGTTCTGCAATCGAAGTTATTACTTTTGAATTAGGGCTTAGATTTTTAAATGATTATATCAATGGCGATACGTATTTTAAAATTAATTACGATAAACATAATTTAATTAGAGCTCGCAATCAATTTAAATTATTGTCGGATATAAAAGAAAAATTAGCTTACATAAACCAATATACTTTAAATTCTTATCAAAAGATTATGAAAAAATAATTTTTATAGGTGGTTTTAGATGAATGAAACAGCGCTTAAGGTATTAAATAAAATTAATTCGTTTGGTTATAAGGCCTATATCGTTGGAGGTTACCCTAGGGATATTTATCTTGGTCGTAATAGTATCGATATCGATATTTGTACCAGTGCGACACCTAAGCAACTAAAAGAAATATTTAAAGATAGTATTTTAAGTAAACAGGAATATGGTAGTGTTACTCTTATTTATGAGAAAGTTACTTTTGAGATAACGACTTTTAGAAAAGAAATTAAATATCAAGATAATCGTTTTCCTGTCAAAATTAAATATATTGATTCTCTAATCGACGATTTGGAAAGAAGAGACTTCACGATAAATACTTTATGCATCGATAGTAATGGTTATACAATCGATTTATTAAACGCTAAAAACGATATCGATAATAAGATAATTAGATGTGTAGGAAACACTAAAAAAAAGATTAAAGAAGATATTTTGCGAAGCTTAAGAGCTATTAGATTTGCTACTATTTTAGATTTTAAATTAGATGATGAACTAAAAAAAGTAATTAAAAAGAATGGCTATCTTTTGAAAAAGTTATCTTATTATCGTAAGAAAGAGGAATTAGAAAAAATATTTTCGTCACCTAATTGTCGTTATGGCCTAGATCTTCTATTAGAACTAAAGTTAGATGATAAGTTAGAATTATCTAATTTAAAGGATTTAGTCATTACTACTTCTTCTTTAGGAATGTGGGCTCAGTTGGATGTTTTAGATATCTATAATTTTTCTAGTCATGAAAAGGAAATAATCACTAATATTAAAAAAGCATTAAAGGAAGAATTTAATAACCATACTTTATATAAATATGGACTTTATACGTGTACTTTAGTTGGAGAGATAAAAAAAATCGACCGTTTTTTAATTGTTAAAAGATATAATGAACTACCTATTTACAGCGTTAAGGATATTAAGATTAGTG
This sequence comes from uncultured Bacilli bacterium, assembly GCA_958413985.1. Lineage (GTDB taxonomy): Bacteria > Bacillota_I > Bacilli_A > RF39 > UBA660 > Faecisoma. The sequence continues at coordinate 72,800 of CATYVZ010000006.1, read as the reverse complement.
TTTTTGAAATATGTGATTTACTAAATAGACAACCAGGACCGTTTATCAAAGAAATATATGATGATTTAGAAAATAAAATTTTAGACAATGTTTTAAAAAATGATTATGATCAGTTATGTGAATATGTCAAACAGAACTATTAGAGCGTGGTCTTTTTTAGGAAACTATTGTAATTTGTCTGTTTTTACTATATAATTATTATATAAATAATTATATAGTTTTTTTAAAAGGAGTTAGAAATGAAAAGAGCATTTACGTTAATTGAGTTGTTAGCTGTTATCATAATATTAGGTGTTATCGCAATTTTTGCTGTACCGATCATCAATAATGCGATCGAAGATTCTAAAGAAAGTGCTAATTTAAGAAGTATCGAAGGTTATGCAAGAGCTGTTGAACAAAAGTATTATGAAGATTTAAGTGACGGAATTCCTGTTATCGACAGTACTTTTTTATCTGGTATCAACACTGGTGGTGGTGAAGTTAATTGTACTAGTGTTAATTTTAGTGCAGAATATAATGTGGTATTAAATAGTTGTAAAGTAGAAAATACGGAAAATAAGACATATTGTTATGCTAAAGGTAACCATTATGATTGTAGTGATACAGAATTTTTAAATATTCTTTCGCAATTAGGAAGCTAAGATGTGGAAAATTGGCAATGTTGAAATTTCCAACAAAATAGTTTTAGCGCCTATGGCCAGCATTTCTGATAGTGCATTTAGAAGAATTGCTAAGGAAATGGGTTGTGGTTTAGTAGTGGCAGAGATGGTTAGCGATAAGGCTATTTTTTATGGAAGCCAAAAAACGATCGATATGTTATATATGCAAGATAGTGAAAGACCGATTAGTCAACAAATTTTTGGTAGTGATAAAGAATCGTTTGTCTATGCGGCTAAATATATTGAGGAAACCATGCATCCTGATATTATCGATATCAATATGGGGTGTCCTGTTCCTAAAGTGGCAACTAAGGCACAAGCGGGTAGTGCTTTACTTAAAAATCCTTCGAAAGTATATGAAATAGTTAAAGCAGTTGTTGATAGTGTTACAGTTCCGGTTACGGTTAAGATCCGAAGCGGTTGGGATGAGAAAAGTATCAATGCTGTGGAAATTGCAAAAGTAGTTGAAAAAGCTGGGGCTAGTGCGATTACAGTCCATCCAAGAACAAGAAGTCAAGGCTATTCTGGTAAAGCTAATTGGGATATTATTAAACAGGTTAAAGAAAATGTTAAAATATCAGTTATAGGTAATGGTGACATTAAGACATGTTACGATGCTAAAAAGATGTTGGATGAAACTGGTTGTGATGCTGTTATGATTGGAAGGGGGTTATTGGGTAATCCCTGGTTAATAAAACAGTGTTTAGATTATTTAAACGGTAAAGAATTAAAGGAAATAACGCTCGATGAAAGATTGGATATGGTTTTAAAGCATCTTAATTATTTGTTGGATTTCCAAAAAGAAAAAACAGCTATATTGAAGATGCGAACTCATATTAGTTATTATTTGAAAGGTATATCGAAAGAATTTAAGCAACAATTTATGAAAATTACTACTAAAGAAGAATTTGTAAATTTAGTAAATGAGGTAAGAAATGAGTATTGTAAGTAAAAGATTTTTAGCTTATCTAGTTGATATGTTTTTAGTTTTTGTTGTTGTGTTTTTATTGAAATCAGTTATGCCAGTCAACAAATATGAAAATGAATTAGCTAATTTAAATGAAGCTTATTTAGAAAAAAATGTTGAAAGTAATGAATATATAAGTCAATTAAAGATAATTACTCATAATATTGACAAGGAAGATATTGTAATAAATATTGTCGCTACTTTGTTTATTATTGTTATTTTTGTGATTGTTCCAAATTATAATAATGGTCAAACACTTGGTCAGAAATTGTTGAAAATAAAGATAAGTAAAGATAAACCACTTAAAATGGATGATTTAGTGGGACGAGCAGTTATTATCAATGGCTTGGGATATATGATCTTTATGTTTCTAATTTTATATTTAACTAGTGATAATGTTTATTTTATTTTGATAAATTTGTTAGGTTTTTTTCAAATTTTAATGGTAATTATCAATGGTTTTATGGTAATATATAGTAAAGAAAAAAGGGGTATAGCAGATCGTTTTACTGATACAAGAATTGAGGAGATAAAATGAAAAAAATATTTGGCATGATTTTTTTAATGTTATGCTTTTGTGTCGTTGACAAAGTAGAGGCAGTATCTTGTTTGTATCGAAGTGAATCGCATGACGTAGAATTTGCTTATTATACTCAAGCAGCAGATATTAATGATAGGTATATGTATCTTACAACTGTTAAAAATTTAGACAAACTAGATTTAGGTTTTGGAAAAAATTACGATATTTATGAAACTTGGGACCACACTAAGATAGAAATTATTGATGCCGTAGATAGTAATAAATGTTATAAGTATATGTATTTTGATGCCGTTGCTGTGCTTAGTGACACCATATATTTTTCTGATTCTGATTCTATAAACAAAAGTTTTGATATCAAATTAGAATTGGTAGGACCATATAAAGATTCAAGCGAAAATGCAATATTAAATGAGATGGTTTGTACATATAGTTATTTGAATAATATTTCTGGTTATCCAACACTAGCTGATACTAGACTTCCATATTTTAACTATACTTTTAAGATAAAAGATAATGGTAACGGTAGCGGAAGTTATGAATTGTATGGTGATTATACGAAATTATATGAAAACAACTACAAAGATTATACGCTGGGGCTTGTAACCACAGAAATCGAAGATCAATTTAGTATTAGGAATTTTTGGGAGGAAAATACTGGCACATATATGTGTCCTCCAGCTATATTTGTTTCTGGGAAGAATGAAGGTTTTATATTTCAAAATAAGTCAGTAGTATTAGGATATAATAAAGGTAATTCTAATTTAGAAGAATATCTTAATACAAGTTGGTGGGGAAATGACACAGATTATAATTTAGTTTATTATTTAAGTGAAGGTGCTAGCTATATAGATTATCAAGCTTCTGATGCTAACCAGGGGCAAATATGTAATTATACTCGTAAAGGAGAAGGTGGTAGTAATGGCAATGTATATATATCTTTAGCTCAATATACACCAACTAATATGTCTCCTTATTATGTTGCTTTTCTTAATGAAAGATTAGGATTTAATAATGATGATCGTTATATTTATTTTAACGATATTCCCGAAAATGTTATTTTAGAGTCTTGTAAAGACTTACCAGTTATTTATACAGATTGCTTAAATGTTCCTGATGGTGCAAATTGTAGTATATCTCAGACTCAATTTTCTAGAAAGGATAATTCTGGTAAAGAGTTGGTTGAACAATTAGTTGAAGATGAATACAGCAATTCTCAAGATGTTAAAGATGCTTTAAAAGGTCTAGGATCATATACAGGTTATCAATATAAAACATTAATTTGTGAATTAAAAGATAGATTAGATGAATTACCTAATAAAAATTTATTAAGTAAAATAGAACCTTTGAAGTTTTATAGTTTTGATGGTACAAAATTTGATACTATTTCAATAGATAAAATTAATTGTGACGGTTGGTTAGTAGAAACTAATTTTAGTTGTGATGGAGAATGCAAAAAACAAATAGATTACTTGACGGAAAAGAAGATAAGAGAAATAACTTCTTATTGCCAAGTTAAGTATAGTAATTTTGATGCTCTTGATCTAAAAAACAGTGCTTATAAAGGTCGTATGGAAGAATGTATTTCATTTCAAAGTTTTTATTCTAGTTTAGTAGCTAATGGAATAGTAAGAGATTTATCTAATAGTTGTAAAATATTATCTGATGATTTAGTTGATAAATTAGTATGGGTATTAGATATTATTAAAATTGCAGGACCAATTTTAGCAGTTGGTTTAGGAACATTAGACTTTGTTAAAGTAGTAGCCAGTGGCGATGCAGATAAAGAAATGAAAAGTGCATTTAAAAGATTCGGAACGAGACTAATAGCAGCAGTGTTGTTATTTCTAGTACCAGTGATACTAGCATTTTTGATGGATACCTTTTTAGGTAATCAAAGTGGTTATGACTCTGATAATCCATTCTGTGATATCGTAGAGTTTAATGAATAAATTCAGGCAGGAGGAACAATAATGAGAGAATTTACAGAACAAGAATTAGTTCGAAGAGAAAAATTAAAAGAATTAGAAAATAAGGGAATAGATCCATTTGGATCAAAATTAAATGTCACTTCAAATTCTAAAGATATTAAAGAAAAATATGCAGATAAAACAAAAGAAGAATTACATGAAGTCGATATTCCTGTAATTGTTGCAGGAAGAATAATGACTAAAAGAGGTAAAGGTAAAGCCGGTTTTATGCATATTCAAGATAAATTTGGTCAAATTCAGATTTATGTCAAATTAGATAATGTTGGTGAAGAACAATATGAATTATTTGAAAAAGCTGATTTAGGCGATATTGTCGGTATTGAAGGAACTGTTATGAGAACAAACATGGGTGAATTATCAGTTAAAGCTAATAAATATATCCATTTAGTTAAAGCTTTAAAACCATTACCTGATAAATTCCATGGTTTAGTCGATGTCGAAGAAAGATTTAGAAGAAGATATGTCGATTTGATTACTAATGAAGAAGCAAGGCGTGTAGCTTTTATGCGTCCTAAAATTATTAGATCAATTCAACATTATCTAGATAATTTAGGCTATACAGAAGTAGAAACTCCTGTTTTACAAGCTACATTAGGTGGTGCTGCTGCTAGACCTTTTATAACACATCACAACACTTTAGATATGGAGTTTTATTTAAGAATAGCTACTGAGTTACCTTTAAAAAGATTGTTAGTTGGTGGAATGGATGCTGTTTATGAGATAGGTAGATTATTCAGAAATGAAGGTATGGACCGTAATCATAATCCAGAATTTACGACTATTGAAGTTTATAAAGCTTATAGTGATTTAGAGGGAATGATGGATTTAACTGAGGGTATCATTGGTAATGTTGCCTATGATGTTTTAGGAACCTATGATATTAATTGGAAAGGTCATGATATTTCATTAAAACCAAAATTTAGACGAGCACGCATGGTTGATTTAATTAAAGAACAAGTAGGTATCGATTTTTCACAAGATATGTCGTTAGAAACTGCTCAAAAATTAGCTTTAGAGCATGATATCGAGTTAGAAGATCATTTTAGTTATGGTCATATTGTCAATGCTTTCTTTGAAAAATATGTTGAAGAGACTATTATCGATCCAACTTTTGTATATAGTTATCCAATCGAAATTAGCCCTTTAGCTAAAAAAGAACCTAATGATCCTAGATTTACACAAAGATTTGAATTGTTTATTTGTGGTGGAGAATATGCCAATGCGTTTACTGAACTTAATGATCCACTTGACCAATATGAAAGATTTGAAAATCAGTTAAAAGAAAAAGAATTAGGTAATGAAGAAGCTAATGATATGGATATTGATTATATTGAAGCATTAGAATATGGCATGCCACCAGCTGGCGGTATGGGTATGGGAATAGATCGATTAGTAATGATGATTACTAACCAAGAAAATATAAGAGAAGTCATTTTGTTTCCACATATGAAAAATAAATAATCATATTGACAAAATTAATAAAAATTTTGTTAATGATATATAGGTAGTAAATGATTAATTTAAAATAAAAGAATTGAGGAGATAAAATGAAGAAAATATTTGGATTAATGTTCTTTTTAGTGGTTTCATTTTTAATAAACGCAAATGATGCTTCGGCAAAATCATTACAACAGGTTTGTTATTATAAAACATCTGACTCAAATTTTACTTTTGCTGTGAAGGCATATGATAATGGAACTTCTGATACCATATTGATGAAACCTTATACAGAAGCTGATTTTGGAAATCATCAAGGCTATAAAGAAAGCCAATCATATATGGCAACCTGGGATACAGGTAATGCTTTAAACGGTTCATCATGTAAACCATATATGAAATATACAGTTGAAAGAGGATCAAATCATATTGAATTTTATGATGAAACTCCTTCTTTAGAAAATAATGATCTTTTATTAACAAATTATAATTTTGAACAACAAGCTTCAAAATGTGTATATAAAGATTGGACTAAAAGCTATAATATGACCTTTACTGTTTTAATAGATGAAAATTCTGTTTTTACTTATTACAATGATGATTTAAACTTAGCTATGACTACGGAGTTAACGATGGGAAATATTGTGGATAAAAACAAAACTGACTATGTAATGCATAATGATTTTTATGATAATTTTATTAAATATTTTTATGATCAAACGCAGGGGTGCCCAGTTATCGATAGCGTTGATTCTCATGTAGATACTGTTGGAACAGTAAAAATATGGTTTAGAGCAGTTGGAGGCTCTTCTTATGGTGAAACAGGTGCAACATTTGGATTGGTTTCTTCTGAATATAATGATGATGTAAAACCAATCCAAGAATTAAAAAGTTATCCAATATATTTTACAGATGATAATGTTGAAATTGCATTTTATATTAAGACTTATAGTGACAATAGCGAGAAGATATGTTCCATTATAAATGGTGGCGAAAATTGTACACAAATGAATGATAATCAAGATACAATTATTATATATCAGGGTAATGGTGGTATTAATGGTAAGTATTATCATTTTGAGATTAGAAAAGAAGACATCGATGAGATTTTTCAATATGATGATCCAAATGATTATAGTACTTTAATTGATCCTAGCCCGATTTATTACAATGAATATACAGCAGGAAAATATTATATATCGAAGACAAAGAGTGATTCCTTGTGGGATAATGCTATCAGTAGCACTGATAGTAAAAAATATCTTGGTTTTGATTTTAAAGATAAAGTTTGTGCTTTAAAACCATACATATTAGAGCTAACTAATCAAGACTTAAATTCAGAATTAGAATTTTATGATTTGAATAGTAATTTATCAGTTAATTACACTATTGAAGAAATACCATGTGGTACTTGGGGATATAGTTATACTTATAGTTGCAATGGTGATCAATGTGCAAATAACTTACCATATGAAGTTAAGCAAAAACTTTCAGATGTTGCTTATTATTGTCAAGGAATGTATAAAAATTATAGTGAGTCGAGCACTATCAGTAATAAACGTATAGATGAATGCATTTCTTTTACGGAGTTCTATAAAGATATAGTAAAAAATAATGTTATTGAAGATTATTCTAATAGTTGTGGAATATTATCAAAAGATATACGTGACAAATTAGTATGGGTATTAGATATTATTAAAATTGCAGGACCAATTTTAGCAGTTGGTTTAGGAACATTAGACTTTGTTAAAGTAGTAGCCAGTGGCGATGCAGATAAAGAAATGAAAAGTGCATTTAAAAGATTCGGAACGAGACTAATAGCAGCAGTGTTGTTATTTCTAGTACCAGTGATACTAGCATTTTTGATGGATACCTTTTTAGGTAATCAAAGTGGTTATGACTCTGATAATCCATTCTGTGATATTGTAGATTGGAGTGAATAATGAAACTATATGTAGTAAGACATGGCGAAACAATCGAAAATGCCAATGACTGTTTAGTAGGTAGAATAAATACCTCATTAACAGAAAAAGGAATTAACCAAGCTAAACAAGTTAGTGAATATTTTAAAAATAAAAATATTGATCTAATCGTTAGTTCACCGTTAGACAGATGCAAAAAAACAGCAGAAATAATCAGTGATAATAGAATTCCAATTATTTATTCTGATAGTTTATTAGGCCGTGATCACGGTGAATTTACAGGAAAACCTAAAGAATCCATTGATTTTGATGAATATTGGAATTACAATAAAAATATTCAATATAAAAAAGCTGAAAGTGTCCGACAACTTTACGATAGAGTTGCTAAATTAATTGAAGAATTAAAAGAAACATATCAAGACAAAAATATCATAGTAGTAACGCATAGTGGAATTATGCGAGTACTATACTATTATTTTAAAGGAATACCTAAAGATGGTATATTAAGTGAAATCACGATCAAAAACTGTGAAGTTTTTGAATATGAAATTTAAGAGGAGGAAAAATGAAAATATTAGCAGTTAATGCAGGTAGTTCATCATTAAAATTTCAAATGTATGAAATGCCAGAAGAAAAAGTTTTGATTTCAGGAGTATTTGAAAGAATTGGTATTGAAAATAGTTTTTATACAATAAAAATAAATGGAGAGAAAATAGTAAAAGAGGCAGTCTTAACTGATCATAAACAAGCAGTAAAAATATTAGTAGATGAATTATTTGAAAATAAAATAATTAATTCTTTAGATGAAATCAAAGGAATTGGTCATAGAATAGTTCAAGGTGCTGATCAATTTAACCAATCTGTTATAATTGATGATCAAGTAATTCAAACAATTCAAGATTTAAGCCCTTTAGCTCCACTTCATAATCCTGCTGCTGTAACTGGTATTAAAGCATTTAAAGAAATTGTCTCACATGCTCAAGCAGTCGCTGTGTTTGATACATCTTTTCATCAGACAATGGAATTAAAAACTTACTTGTATGCTTTACCATATGAATGGTATACAAAATATAAAGTTAGAAAATATGGGGCTCATGGAACTAGTCATAAATATGTGGCTAATAGATTAAGTGAAATCTTAAACAAAAAAGATTGTAAAGTTATCGTATGTCATATTGGCAATGGCGGTAGTATTACAGCTGTAAAAAATGGCAAATGTGTCGATACATCGATGGGATTTACGCCTAATGCTGGAATCATTATGGGAACTAGATGTGGTGATATCGATGTTAGTATTATTCCTTATATGATTAAACAAACAGGAATCAACTATCAAGATATTGATAATGTTATCAATAAACAAAGTGGCTTATTAGGTATCAGTGGAGTTAGTAGTGATTCTCGTGATATCGAAGCTGGAATTCAAGAAGGAAATGAAAGATGCATTTTAGCGCAACAGATGTTTATTCAAAAAATTGTCGACTATATAGCTAAATACTATGTATTGTTAGAAGGCGTTGATGCAATAGCTTTTACAGCTGGAATTGGCGAAAATTCAGTTAACGTTAGAAAAGGCGTTGTCGATAAACTTAAAGTTTTAGGAATAAAACTAGACGAAGAAAAAAACAATGTTCGTGGTAAAGAACAATTAATTACAACATCTGATTCTAGCATTCCAGTTTATATCATTCCAACTGATGAAGAAGTAATGATTGCAAGAGATACTTATAACTTAATTGAAATGTGATCTAAAGATAGACACATTTTCTTTTTAAATAAAAAAATATAGACTATTAAAAATAAATATAGTATACTAAATAAGTAGAAAGTGTGAGTTTATGTTTAAAAAAATATACAATAAAATTAAAAAATATGATACGATTGTAATTGCAAGACATGTTGGCGCTGATCCTGATGCTTTAGGTAGTACGCTTGGATTAAAAGAACTAATTATAGCCAATTTCCCTAATAAAAAAGTTTACGTAGTTGGTGCTCCAGCCGCTCGCTTTCGTTATATTGGTACAGTAGATCGTTTACCGGAAATGGATTTTACTAAATCATTATTAATTGTAACTGATACTCCTGATTTAAAAAGAATCGATGGCGTTAATCCTAAAGACTTTAATTATGTCATCAAAATAGATCACCATCCATTTGTTGAAAAGTATGCCAATATCGAGTTGATCGACGATAAAGCTAGTAGCGCAAGTCAACTTGTGATCCAATTAGCCAAAGAAACAAAATTAAAAATAAACGAACAAGCTGCCGCTAAACTATATATCGGTTTAGTAGCTGATACAAACCGTTTTTTATATGAGTATACTTCATATAAAACCTTTGAATTAGTAGCTTGGATGATAAAAACAACTAATCTTAAATTCACTGAGCTATATAGCAATCTATATCTTAGACCATTGAAAGAAATAGTATTTTTTGGTTTTATAGCATCAAATCTAAATATTACTGAAAATGGTTTAGCATACATTAAAATAACTGATGAAACATTAAAAAAATATGAAGTAGATCCTTCTACCGCTGGTAATTTGATCGAAAACTTTAACAATATTGAACAAGTTAAGGTCATCGCTTTTTGTAGCGAAGATAAAGGTAATAACTATATTAAATGTTCAATTAGATCAAGGGGACCAGTTATAAACACAGTAGCAAATCATTATGAAGGTGGCGGACACATTTACGCTAGTGGAGCTAGACCTAACTCTTTTATAGAAGTTGATCAAATGTTAAAAGAATTAGACGACGTGTGTGCTGATTTTAAAGCTAACTAATAAATTCAAGGTGGGTGATAAATATGTTAGAAAAATTTGTTGAAATATTAAAAAAAGAACCATTTTATGTTCCTAATATCTTACTTAAAAACTATCGCAAATTAGATATAACAGATTCAGAATTGATAGTCTTAATTTACCTATTAAATTCGGATAGTTGTTTTAACCCCAAACAAATAGTTAAAGATTTAAATTTCAAACTAGATGAAGTAATGAATATTATTAATTCTTTAGTAGAAAAGAACGTTTTAAAAATCGATGTTGTCAACAAGAAAATAAGAGAAGAAATAATTAATTTAGACGAATTATATAAAAAGTTAGCTTTTATTATTATCAACAATGAAACTAAAAATCAAACAACTAATATTTTTGATGCTTTTGAAAAAGAATTTGGGCGTACTTTATCGCCAATGGATTATCAAATCATAAGTGAATGGCAAAAAGATTTTAGTGATGAATTAATTTTACTAGCTTTAAAAGAAGCGGTCTTTAATGGAGTTAATAACTTAAGATACATAGATAAAATAATTCACGATTGGCACAAAAAAGGGATTAAAACAGAGCAAGACATTATTAACGATCGACAAAAGTTTCAAAACAAGAAAGCGAATAAGGAATTATTCGATTATGATTGGTTAAATGAACGAGATAATTGATTATTTAGATGAATTGATCCCTAATCCCAAATGTGAGTTAAATTATAATAAAGACTATGAACTGCTATTAGCGACGATGTTAAGTGCTCAAACCACTGATAAAAGGGTTAATATGGTTACTAGTATCTTATTTAAAAAATATGATAGTTTAGAAAAATTACGCAATGCTAAAATAGATGATTTAATAGATATAATTAAACCGATTGGAACTTTTAATAAGAAAGCAAATAATATTATCGAAATAGCAAAAAGATTACAACAAGTTGGTGATATTGTCCCAAATGATCGTGAATTTTTAGAAAGTTTACCGGGAGTTGGAAGAAAGACAGCTAATGTGGTTTTAAGCAATATATATAATATAGAGTGTATTGCTGTCGATACCCATGTTCATCGTGTCAGTATTAGACTAGGGTTAGCAAATAAGAACGACGATGTTTACAAAACAGAAATTAAATTAACTAAAAAGTTTAAAAATTATAACTTATGTCGAGTTCATCATCAATTAGTTTTATTTGGTAGATATTATTGCAAGGCAACTAAACCGCTTTGTGAAGATTGTAAATTAAAATCGATTTGTAAATATAAAAGTGCAAGATAATTTCTTGCACTTTTTATTGAATTTGTACTATTTTTGTCAAAGTATTTTGGTAACTACCATAATTGATATAATATGTAATTGTATATGAATCAGCAACACTTGTATTAATATAAGAAACACTGTTAAAAACTTGATTGTCAGAATTTCTTCTAACTGTATAAGTAATAGTTGCTAAACTAGTAACATCAGTTATACCATTTTGTAACACAATGACTGGTTTATCTGGTTCTATATATTTTTGTCCAACTGGCACAGTTACAGTATAAGCACTGTTAAGTTCCGATGTGATAATCGTTGAACTATCTTTTTCGATCGTAAATTCAGCGCCGCTACTAGCATTATCTTTAAAGATCGAGTAAGCTGATTTAACGACAAAAGTAGTTGTTTCGGTAACAGGATATACGATATTGTTATTAGTAGTAGTTGTAAGTAAACTTAAATTACCAGCACTATCTTTGATGTAGATATCGTATACAATAGAACCAATATTTTCGTTATTATAAGCAATTCGTTTGTTTAATTGGCTTTCTTTAGTTTTATCATCTGTATATAATTGATCAAACAGTTTAGATAAATATTCATTATTAATAAAATCAGGAGTAGCAATTGGTTGCCATGATAAAGTATTAGTATTGTTGTCGTAATTTAAACTAGTAACATTTTCTAATTGACTATATCTAGTCGATGTGCTAGTTGGTTCAAAACCTTTTTTAAAGTAAGCTGTAATCTGTTGATCTTTTGGTGTAAATTCACTAGCTAACATAGCAGTAGGTAATTCATCTTCAACAATAGCTTTGACAACTCCTGCTGGTTGTTTCCAAGTAGAATTTTTAGTGTAGACCGATTTAGCGATAGTTTGGAAAACCCTTTTGATCGAATAATCTGAAGTAGTTAGGCAATAATCTTTATCGAGATATTGATATCCATACCAAACGGCAATAGAATATGAATCATTAAAGCTTGCTATCCATTTATCACTAATTGCATTTCTAGGTAAATCATAATCTCTAATTGTATCAGAATCTAGATTAGTAGTACCAGTTTTAGCAGCATAGTTAACACCATTGACACTTAATCCAACTGCATAACTAGATGTATCTTCTAAAACTTTAGTGATCATGTAGGCTGTATCTTCACTCATTGCTTTTCTTGTAATCGGTTTAACTTCATAAGTATCATCAGAGTCGATATATTCAATCTTAGTAAAGCTGTGAGGTTCGATATAATAGCCACCATTTGAGAAAGCAGCATAAGCAGCAGCCATAGTAAGTGGGGATTCACCATTATATCCACCTAAAGCGTGAGATTCATAAAGTAAACCATTTTTGATTTCTGGCGATAAACCTAAATTGGTTACAAATTCTTTTATATTGCTATTTTTAATTTGTTGAAAAGCTTTGACTGCCGGAATATTACGTGAATGTTTTAAAGCATCGTGTAAAGTTTGGAAATAGTAATAAGAACTATCCCAGTTTTTAATTGAAATACCGTCAGAATATGAATAAGGTTCATCAGTAAATGGAGTATAAGTCGACCAATTATTATATTGAATTCCTGGTCCATAATCGTAAAGAGGTTTAGCTGTCGATCCAATTTGACGATTTAAGTTAGTGGCAAAGTTTTCTCCTCTTACGACACGATCTCGACCACCACCGACAGCTTTAATTTCACCGTTTTCAACGTCGATAACGATAGCTGCCCCTTGAACGACATCATCTTTCCATTCATATAGTGTTCCATTCATAACTCCAGCCATGGTTTCTTGCATTGTCTTATCCATTGTCGTATATATTCGCATTGGTACAATGTAAGGATCATTTCCAGTTCGATCGATAACTTCTTCGACCACAGTATCGATAAAATCTTGATAAACATCAGAAGAAACTTCATCGTTATCGTGAGTTAAGAGTTCTTCGACAGTCAACTCTTTTGCAATATTGTATTCTTCTTCAGTAATATAACCATGTCTTAACATTAGGCTTAAAACAGTTAATCTTCTTTGCTCACAAGCCTCAGGATATAAATATGGGTTATAAGCACCGGGAGCCTGAAAAAGTCCGGCTATCATTGCTGATTCAGCTAAATTTAGTTCACTAGCACTTTTTCCAAAATAGTCTTGACTAGCCTGTTCGACACCACGGTTAGAACTACCTAGATTATTTGAATTAACATAAAATTCGATAATCTGTTCTTTAGTATAATGGGTTTCAATTTTAAAGACTGATAAGTAAACATCAGTAAATTTACGGATGATACCTTGTAATCCTTCATCTTCAGTCGAAGTGAAGGCATTTTTTGATACTTGCATAGTTAAAGTTGAAGCACCCCCGCCACCTTTACCTAGAAGTTGACTAAATGAAGCTTTTAAAAACCTTGGTAAATCAACTCCACTATGCTGGAAAAAGCGTGAATCTTCAGTTGCAATAATCGCATCGATCAAATCTTGTGATAATTCGTCATAAGTAACTTTTTGTCTGATTTCTGAACCGATTTTAGCTATTTCCGTACCATCCGCACCATATAAAATAGAAGCATCTTTATTGTATAAGTTTTCGACATTAAATTCTGGTGCAGTTAAGATAATATAACTAGCAAAGCCAACAGCGACAATCAAAAAGAAAATTGCGAAAGAAAAACAAAATATAAGAACCGTTTTTAATATTTCTTTGCCACTTTTTTTAGTTTTCTTTTTAGGTTTAGTTACAAAATAATAAATTAAACTAGCTATAATCAAAAGGATTAAAGTTGATACAAAGCCGATTGTAAATGAACCAATAATTAAAGCTATCAAACAGATTAAAGCAAAAATTATTATTTTCGATTTCTCTTTTATTTTTTTTATCAATTTATTTTCTTTTTTATTTTCTTTAGGACGTATTTTTTTCATTTTATCTCTCCTTAATAACATCAACTATTTTTAAATAATCTAAATAGGGGTTATATCCTTGTTTAATTAAAAAACCATTCAAAGCAAAATATTTTTGCGGAATAGATTTTCTCTTATTATTATCTAAAAAATTAACCAATTTGTCAATTTCTAATAGATAAGTTTTATTGTCCTTGACAAATCTCACGATAATAAAACCGATTCCTCCACATTTTCTAATCTGTTTTAAATGCTCGATTTGATGCTTGTGGATATTTGCCAAAGGAAAATAATTTTGCCTTGTTTCTTTAGCTTCAAAATCGATATATAATCCTTTATAAATTCCATTATAATCGGTAGTTGATGGAACAATAAAGTGTGCTTCTTTAATAACGGCATTTTTTCTTGATTTATAATCGACTTTATTTATAGTAATTGGGACTGGTTTTTTATATATAACAGCTATATCGTGGTTACGATAATAAAGATTAGAATCATTAATATCGTTTTCTAAACTCATACCGCGGTTACTTGTCGTCATTTTAAATGTTTTTTTTAAACCATTTGGATAATTCATCAATTTCACCATTAATATTATACTATACATTTTGTTATTTTTGAAGATAATTAAAAATTATTTTGACAACTTTTGTCGAATTTGCTGAAACTTTTTTAGTTGTGTGTTTTAATACTATTGGGTGATAGCATGAACGATCATGTTGAACAAATTTTTGATACGATGTTGGAAGATGTAAAGTTTATCAAAATGGCAACTTATTTTAAAAATATAAGGAAGTGATTTTGGTTGACAAGAGGTTCGATTTTGTTATATAATTTATCTGGGTGGTATAGTATGTATCAAGATCGAATAATGCTTACTGTCAAAGATATTTATGACAAAGATTTTAAATTGGATACAAGAGGTTATCGTCCTCAAGAGGTTGATAAGTTTTTAGATGTTGTCATGCGTGATTATGAGGAATTTATTGCCATTAATAAAGAACTAACTAATGAGATTAGAGAATTGACTAATGACAATATAAAACTAAAACAAGAAATCAGAAACTTAAAAACCAAATTAGACATTCTTAAAGAGAGCGCGGATAGTGAATCTGGTACCAATAGTGTCGATGTTTTAAGAAGATTGTCTAATCTTGAAAAAATTATATATGGTAAAGAATAATACTTGGCAAACGCTGTATTTAATATAGAGGAAAGTCCATGCTTGCACTATCCTGAAATGGTAGTAGTGATTGTGCATAGGGAAAAAATAACCTATGGTAGTTTTAAACTAACGGCGTCGAACTAATCTATCTTTAGATTAAAGTAGACTTAAAGTGCCACAGTGACGAATCTCCTAGTGATAGGAGAGTGAAACGCGGTAAACCCCACAAGCAAGAAACCCAAATTTATGGTAGGGGAGTTTAAAGTAGGGAATAAAACTTGCTTTAGAACCAGTGATGGTAGATAGATGTTTGCCCCTTGGTATCAAGGACAGAACATGGCTTATAAGTATTATTTTTTTTAGCTTTTGAGGTGAATAAATGAAAGAAATTGGTGAGAAACTAAAATCCACAAGAGAAAATATCGGTATTTCAATCGAAGAAGCAGCAGAAGATTTAAAAATTGCTCCCTCCCAGATCGTAGATATAGAAGAAGGAAATATCGAGACCTTTCAAGATGTTTTTAGTTTAAAGTTTTTTATAAGAGATTATGCTAAATATTTAGGACTAGATAAAGAAGAAGTCGTCGATGATTTTAATGAGTATTTATTTGATTATACTTCTAAATTATCACTTGACGATATAAAAAATGAGGCTAAAAATAAGAAAGATGAAAACAAAATAAGATCGCCATATACGGTTGAAAGAAAAAGTGAAAAGATATATCAAAATATTATCTATGTGGCCATTGTCGTTTTGTTGATCACAATTATCGTTCTTCTTTATAATATCGTTGCTGATAAAGATGAAGAAACTGAGAATTTAGTATATGGAGGTACTTATGAATTTACCGAATAAAATAACTTTAGCACGAATATTTTTAACAATTTTAATTGTCATTATTTTAATTTTTCCTTTTGATGCAGTAGGACTTAGTTCAACTAAGTTATTTATCAACGAAGCGATCGTCGTCGATATTAAATATTTTATCGCAGGATTTTTGTTTATCATAGCATCGTTAACTGATTTTTTAGATGGCTATTTAGCACGAAAGCATAATTTGATAACTGACTTGGGTAAAATGTTAGATGCTATCGCTGATAAGTTTTTAGTTAATTCTGTTTTGATTATCTTAGCTAGTCAAGGGTTGATACATCCGATTATTCCAGTTATTATCGTTACTCGTGACACTGTTGTCGATATAATCAAGATGATAGTCGGCAGTAAAAAAGAAGTAGTTGCGGCAATTAAATCAGGAAAATATAAGACAGCTTTTCTAATGATTGGTATAGTTTTAACTTTATTTAATAATTTGCCGTTTGAACTTATCAATATAAAAGTATCTGACGTATTACTTATTATTGCGACAGTATTAGCTGTTTACTCAGCTATTCAATATTATCAGATCAACAAGAAAGTTTTACTAAGTTAATAAGACGTAACAGTCTTATTTTTTTACCCAAAAACACAAACTTTAGTTCGTTTTTGTATTGACTTTCGTTTTTTTTTGTTTTATAATTATATCGTAGGAGTTAAAAATAGGAGGAAATATGACAAAAAGTAACGACAAAACATTAGATCAGGTTTTACAAGATATCGAAAAACAATTTGGAAAAGGTTCAGTCATGAAATTAGGTAATAACGAAGTTAGACAAATAGATGTTATTCCAAGTGGATCGATCGCTTTAGATATGATTTTAGGAATAGGTGGTTATCCTAAAGGAAGAATAATCGAAATATATGGTCCTGAATCAAGTGGTAAAACGACATTTGCTTTGCATGCAATCGCTGAAGCGCAAAAACTAGGTGGCAGGGTAGCTTTTATCGATGCTGAAAATTCATTAGATCCACAATATGCTAAAAAACTAGGTGTCAATATCGATGAGTTATTATTATCACAACCAGATAACGGTGAACAAGCACTAGAAATCTGTGAAGCTTTAGTTAGAAGTGGAGCAATTAGCGTTATCGTTATCGATTCCGTTGCTGCTTTAGTTCCACAAGCGGAAATCGAGGGTGAAATGGGCGATTCACATGTCGGATTACAAGCTAGACTTATGAGCCAAGCTCTACGAAAATTAGCTGGTGTTATCAATAAAACTAATACTATCGCTATATTTATCAACCAATTAAGAGAAAAAGTTGGCGTTATGTTCGGCAATCCGGAAGTAACACCTGGTGGTAGAGCATTAAAATTTTATGCGTCGATCAGATTAGATATAAGAAGGGCTGAACAATTAAAACAAGGTAACGATATAATTGGTAATAAAACGACAATTAAAGTTGTCAAAAATAAGATGGCGCCACCTTTTAAAAGCTGTACAGTAGATATCATGTATGGTGAAGGAGTTTCTCATGAAGGTGAGTTAGTTGATTTGGCTAGTGAAGCTAATATCATCGAAAAAAGTGGAGCATGGTATTCTTATAAAGGCGAAAAAATTGGTCAAGGTAAAGAAACTGTTAAAGAGATGTTAAAGAAAAATCCTAAGTTAGCTGATGAAATAGAAAATAAAGTAAGAGAACATTATGGATTAAAACCAAAAGAAATAAAAAAAGAAGAAAAATAAATATTAATTGAAGAATAGAAGATTTAAAAGTTCTATTCTTTTTGTTATATCAAGCGAAAATAGTTTAGTAAAATCGATGAAAAAAACCTATTCATAAGAATAGGTAATAAAGTTGTTATGATTTCCAAGTCCCTATGATATTGCAATTACTGCTTTCTGGCATTGGATTAGGCATTTGCATTCTAACGATCATCGGTATTTTAAAAGCTCTACCAAAGGCCATACATGTACCTGGTTGTAAACTTTTTTGTTTTTCAATAATATCGATGCTGATGTTTGGCAACATCTTTTGTATATACTCAACATCTAAAGGATGGGTTATTTTAAATATCAAAAAATTAGCCATCTGTGATATAACAGTATCAGATAATTCAACTGGTCTTTGAGATATTAGATCTAATATCAATCCATATTTACGTCCTTCTTTAGCAACACGATCGAAGATGTTATAACCAAGAAGATAAGAATCACTATCCTTCTGCACATAACGGTGTGCTTCTTCCAAAAAGATATGAAAAGGAATTGTCGCTCTATTGTTCATGTTTTTAACATAATTAAACAATAGTTTTACATATGATTTAGTTACAAACTTAGCAAACCAATCTTCGACATCTTCCAAATTAAAATTGATTATTTGAGCTTTTTTATTATTTTTACTGACAAGTGAAGCAATATACTGATCTTTAGTCATAAAATTAGGCATTTTAAAATATTCAGAGTATTGACTAATGATAATCGAATGCAATCTAACCTTTAAAGCGATCGCACTACTATAAGCTTTTTCATTTTTAAGTAGTCCTTCAGAAATTAAAGTAAAATTTAAAGCTTTTTCTAAATCTTCTAAAGTATAATAATTGATTTCATTTTCTTCATATTGCTCAAGACTTTCATCGATAAAACTAGAGACATACTCAGATAATAAGACACTTTCTGAAAAATTATCATCGTTGTTAATTAAAAAACATTCTCTAAACTTTCTTGTGTAACCGACTCCCTGAACTACTGCCTCAGGATTAAACTGTTCGGTAGTACATGAATTAAATATAGCAAAAACATCATTTCTTTTACTACTAGCATTTTGATTATTGTATAAAATACTCATAATTGCTTTAGCGATCAAATGGTTTTTATATTTGATTGCCATTTCACTATTTGAGGCAAATATCTTAACTAATTTAGTAGTTCTTTCGATTATTGGTAATTGCGCATGTTCAGTAGCGCTTAATAAGATAGCCAAATCATCATTATCAAGTAGCCATAGAGGAATTCTTAAAGGTTCACCATTAAGATCGTTTTTATTAGTTGTATAATACTTAAATTGATAATTAGGGTTTATTTGGTTAAAGTTAGAGAAGGCGTTGTGATATTCACCATAAGCATCAAAAATAAAGATGTTAGCTCGATATGGTTTAAAATTAGGATTACTAAATAAGTTTTGTAAAAGACGAGCCACGCCACAAGATTTACCAGAACCACTGTTACCAAAGATGGCCATGTGGTTAGAAAATAATTCGTTGATATTAACCATAATTGGATAGTTATCATATAAAGCACTAGTACCTAACATAAAACTATTTTGATCATTTTCGCCAACGATAATCTTTAATTCCTCACCATTTATGATGCGGACATTAGATGAAATATTAGGTTTTCTAATTACGCCACCGACAAATTTATTATCGACAATTTCGCCTAAAAATCTAATTTTAATTAGATCTTTACCAATATCGTCAATTTCACCTATTACCTTTTTCTTGTCATCTTCAAATATTACATGCATATTCATTAAATTGGTTGAAATAGAAATATTAGGTGGAATTTGAACATGAGCGATATTGTTGCTCATATAAACGATTTTACCTAACATAAAATCACCCCTCATTTATTCTATAAATAATTATATAATATTTTTTAAGAAAAATCTATAAAATATTGTGTGTTTTATTAACAATCATTTTGAGCGCATTGGTTTTTATGTAGTAATATTACAAACAGGTAAGGATAGTAGTTCTTTTAATATAATTACTAATGTTAGTGCTGCTTTATTTGAAAATTGTAAAGATTGAAAAAGTAACGTTATTATAAATAACTAGCTACAAAAATGTAAATATATGCTATAATTAGAATATAGAAAGTAGGTGTAGTTAGATGTTAAGAAAGATGATTAAATTAGCAAATAGCACACATGGGGGGGGGCATAACCCTTTACAAAATAAATAGCTATCTGCCTAAAATAAAACCAATTCCTCACATCAAAAATATCACATATTATTAGAATATTAAAATGATATAAAAAAGATATGTGAAATGGAGGAATTAGAAATGAATTTAAATAACAATAATCAATTTAATCAAGATAATAATTTTGAAAAAAAAGAAAAATTAAAATGGTGGATACCAGTAGTATTATTTTTTTGTGGTTTGTTAATGTTTATAATTAATATAGTTGTTTCTATAATAGTTGAATCACAAGAAGATTTAGTATTGGAGTCAACTTTATTAAAAAATCCAATTATAATGTCTTTTAGGTGGTTAGCATTTATATGTTGGCTTATGGTGATACCATCTTTAATAATTGTGACAGCAAAATATAAAAGAAAAAGACCATATGAAGAAATACAAAATGACTATCAAATAGATAATATGATTAATAATGCGAAATCTTTAGATGAAAAATTACTTATCGCATATATAGGAAATAACTATCAACAAATAATGCAACAAAAATTCTCTTTCTCTGCTTTATTTTTAAGTTGGATTTATACACTTTATAGGAAAGTTTATGTCCCTTCAATAATAGGAATGATAGCATTTGCAATTTTAGGTTTTCTACCTAATTTGATCTTTTCAATAATAGCTTTAATATTTGTTATAGTATTAGGAATTAATTTTAATAAATGGTACATTGCTTACGCAAAAAAACAAATAGGTAAAATTAAAACAAATAATCCCGTTGCTAATGAAAATGAATTAGTTAATATTTGTAAGAATAAAGGTGGCACAAATATTTGGATGGCAATAGTAATATTGGTAGTGTTTGTTATAGTAAATATTATTTTAAATCCATTAAATTATTCTAATGGAAATTTAGAAAATTATAAAGGTACTTGGTATACTGATGAGAATAATGTAGATGTATCGATAGGAAATGATATATTGAATATTAAAACAATAGAAAACAATATAATTATATTTGATTATACATTATCTGGATTATGTGGGGAAAAAAATATAAGTGCAAATATAAGCAATAATACAGCTACATTTAAAACATTAGAATCAAATGGAACAATAGAGTTTAAAAATAATACTATCATTTTCAAAGTAAAGAATATAAATTACAATGAAACATTTGAAAGAACATTTAAAAAATAAAAATGTGATTCTTAATGAAATTTTTAGATGAATTAAAAAAAATAAGAAGACGAATTTATATAAAAACTATACTTATACTTTTAATATTCATTTTATTTTTAACTTTACTTATATCCGATAGTAATAATTTATCAGATGTATTTCAAATTTTAATTTTTATGTTACCTTTAGGATTATTATTTACAAATACAATTATAAAAATGTTTGTTATTAAAAAAGATAAACAACTTTATAAAGAAATATACAAAAAAAATATTTTATTAAACTGTTTAAAAGAAAATTTTATGAATGTTGAATATAAGTTGTCAGAAGATGACTTCCCCGATGGTTTATTACCTAAAAAATTTATTGAAATAGTGGAAGATATAAAAATATCAGGAGGGAATATCTTTAATGATTACATATCAGCTAATTATAAAAATTTAAGGTTTGAATTTGCGGATATTGAAATGGTAGAACAATTAGGAAGACCAAGCAATAGTTGGGCTCATACTTCATTTAAAGGTCAATGGTTAGTATTGGAAAGAAATAAGAAACTTGAAAATAGTATTCAAATATTTTGTAAGACATTCAAGGGTAATAAAAAAATGGGATTGTTACGTGGAAAAAAATATAAAGAAATAAAAACAGATGATTTGGAATTTGACAATCAATTTAATGTTTTTGTGGAAAGCAACATTGATGTCTCAAAAATTTTAACGCCTAATATTATTGAAAAGGTTAAGAAAATCAAAAAAAAATTAAAACTAAAGTTATTTATTTGTTTTGTTGATAATAGAATAGGCATTTTATTAGAAAATAAGAAAGACTTATTTGAACCAAATATTTATAAAAATATATATTTAGAAGAAGAAAAAAATAAAATTTTAAAGCAACTTAAAAACATTATTGAAATATTAGATTTAGATAATAATTAAAATAGATATACCATTATGGTCCAAATCTATAATGAATATTTGTTATTAATATTATAAATTTTAAATAATTCACTTTCATTATAAATATAATTGGAATCATATTTTGGGTTTTCAAACCAATCGGTATAATTAACAATTTATTTTTTTCTTGACTTATTATTCTATAAATATTAAAATAATAGTAGAGTTAATACTCTAATATATAGAAAGTGGAGGTAATATATGGATAATATTATGCTCTCCATTTTATTTGTAATATTGGGACTTTTTGTCGGGATCATCGGAATGATCATACTAAATTATATAAAAATAAATATGTCTGGTAAAAAAGCAGAATCAATTATCGATAAAGCAAATAAAGAAGCAGATAAGATAAAAAGAAATTATTTATTAGATGCTAAGGAAGAAGCTCATAAACTAAAAATAGAAGTAGAAAAAGAAATCAAAGATAAAAAACAGGAGATAAAAGAATCAGAGGAGCGCCTTCTTTTACGTGAAAATAATATTGATAAAAGAGATCAAACTTTACAAAATCGCGAACAAATTTTAGAAGAAAAAGAAAATAATTTAGTAAATAAACAAAGAGAAATTCAAAAAGAACAAGATAAAGTGGAGGAAATAAAAAAGCAACAAGTCGATCTATTAGAAAAAATTGCTGGTTATTCAAAGAATGAAGCTAGAGAATTAGTGTTGAAAAAAGTTGAAGAAATGATGAACTTAGAAATTGCTGCTTATATTAAGGATAGGGAAATAGAAGCTAAGCTAGAAGTTGATCGTAAAGCTAAAAGCTTATTAGTATCTTCAATGCAGAAATATTCCGGCGATGTTGCTAGTGACCAAACTGTAACAGTAGTTAGCTTACCAAGTGATGATATGAAAGGTCGGTTAATTGGTCGTGAAGGTCGAAACATTAGATCGATCGAAGCAGTGACTGGTGTCGATTTAATTATCGATGATACACCAGAAGCAATAGTTTTATCTAGCTTTGATCCATATCGTCGTGAAATTGCCCGTGTAGCAATCGAGGCTTTAATTAAAGATGGCCGAATTCATCCAGGACGGATCGAGGAAATTTATGATAAAACAGCTAAAGAAATGAAAGCTAAACTACTAGAATATGGTGAAGAAGCTTTATTCGAATTAGGTATTACTAAAGTCGATCCAGAATTACAAGAATTATTAGGTAAATTACATTTTAGAACAAGTTTTGGCCAAAACGCATTGCGTCATTCCATCGAAGTTGCTCATTTAGCTGGCATTATGGCTGGCGAACTAGGTGAGAATGTTGGACTTGCTAAAAGAGCTGGATTATTTCATGATATCGGTAAAGCAATCGATCATGAAGTTGAAGGTTCTCACGTTGAATTGGGTGCTTCTTTAGCTAAAAAATATAAAGAAAACGATGTCGTTATCAATGCGATCGAGTCCCATCATGGTGATAAAGACGCCAACAATGTCATATCAGTTCTAGTCGCAATCGCTGATGCCTTATCGGCTTCTCGTCCAGGAGCTAGAAATGATTCATTAGAAAACTATGTTCAAAGATTACAAGAATTAGAAAAAATTGGCAATGAAATTCCAGGTGTTGAAAAATCTTATGCAATGCAAGCTGGTCGTGAATTACGAGTTATTGTTAAGCCTGAAAAAATCGACGATGCAGCTAGCTATAAAGTAGCGCGTGATATTAAAAATAAAATTGAAGAAACATTGCAGTATCCAGGAACCATTAAGGTTATTGTAATTAGAGAAACGAGAGCTCAAGAAGAAGCAAAATAGACCACAAAGGTCTATTTTTTTTTAAAATAAAAACTAGATTGCTCTAGTTTTAACGGTAATATGGGCCATAAGGCGGGTAGTAAGGATAAGGTGGGTATGGATATACTGGTCGATTGTATGGAGGTCGCCAGAAATTTGGAGCCAAAGCTGCTCCAGTTACGCCACCTAAAAGAAATGGAAAGACAAATCCCCCAACTAATCTATCATCATTTGGGTATTTTGGATTAACTTGATAGTTTGCTGGCATATTTTGATAATTTATAGGTACATTTTGATACATAGTATTACTCCTTTCATTTTATACTATGAAAAATGACTAAAAAGGTGAAAATATAGTATGAAAGTCATATAATTTATTAGGTGATATTTTGAAAAAAATATTTGAAGTGATCGGTTTAATAAGTTTAGTTTGTTTCAGTTTTTTTTATACTGAAAAAATTAGTACAGTTATTAGAGGAAACGACGATCTTTTAAAACAAATAGAAGAAATAAAACAACAATATAAAGTAGAGGCCATCGATGCAGTTATCGATGGTGATACTATCATTCCCGGTGTTTCAGGTAGTAAGATCGATGTTAACAGCAGTTATAAAAAGATGAAGAAAGTAAACACTTTTAATAGTAACTTATTAGTTTACGAAGATGTAAAGCCAAATGTGAGTGTCAGTGGTGTATATGATAAATATATAATAAGTGGCAATAAAAGTAAAAAAGAAGTTGGTCTACTATTTTTAGTTGAGAATCGAACTAATATTGATAAAATAATAGCTGTTTTAAAAAAGTATGATATAAAGGCTACCTTTTATGTCGATGGTAATTGGTTTGAACAAAATAACGAAAAAATAATTAGTATGATCGAGGATGGTCATGTCATCGGTAATTTAGGTTATAACTATCGATACGATACATCTGGTATCAGTTGGATGAATACGATCGTTACCAAAGTCGGCCATCAAAATGCAACTTACTGTTATGTCGAAGAAAATAACGCTGATATTTTAAATATCTGTAATAATAATCGTAGCTATACTATCAAACCTAGCCTTATTGTCGATAAGTATCCACTTATTACAATTAAAAAAAATATGACTAGTGGCAGTATCATATCGTTAAAAATAAACGATCAATTAAACAATGAACTTTCACTTATTATCGAATACATTCATTCTAAGGATTTAGATATTGTCACATTAGCTGAGTTATTAGATGAATAAATAAAGCAGTAATATATCAAAATTTGTGGACAAAAATTTAAAATATGCTATAATAAATAACATATTTTAAAGGAAGTGACCGAAATGCAGAAATATAACTTACCAGTTATTCTTTTAAAAGGGATAGTTTTGTTACCACAAAATACTTTAAAATTAGAATTTGATAATAAAAATATCGATAATAATGTTATCGATATGGCGTTATTACTTCATAATGGATATATATTAGTAGTTAGTGAATATAATCCAGCTAATACTAATGAAATTGGTGTTTTATCGAAAATTGAAAACAGCATAAAGTTACCTAACGGTAATATGCGTGTCGATATAAAAGGTTTAAGGCGAGTCAAAACTTTAGAATTTTTAAATTTGACTAAAACAAAAGAACCGCTTGAATCTATTGTTAGTGAGATCGAATTAAAGCCTGTTGAAAACGAAGAAATAATAATCAATAAATTGATGAAAGAAATTAAAACTTATATTAAAAATATTCCGTATATTAGTAACAGTATTATTTCTTTGATTGAAAACGAAAAGAAACTTGATAGTTTTACTGATATCGTCGTTCCTACTTTGATTGCGTCAAAAGATAGAATTTTAAAATACTTAAATACTAGTGATCCGCTAAAAAGAAGTGAGATGTTATTGCAAGATATTTATCGCGAAAAGGAAATATTCAATATCGAAAGAAATCTTGATATGCGTGTAAAAAAAGAAATGGATGAAACTCAAAAAGAATTTTTATTGCGCGAAAAGATGAAGATGATTAAAGAGGAATTAGGTGACACCTTAAGTAAGGAAAATGAAATCGACGACTTAAGAAAAAAAATAGCTGATTTAAATTGTCCTTTAAAAGTAAAAGAACGACTATCAGCTGAATTAAAACGTTATGAGACTTCGATTAGTACATCACCTGAAACTAGTATAATAAGAGATTATATTGAATGGTTGTTAGCTTTACCTTGGAATAATTTCACCACTGATAACAATAACTTAAGACAAGTTAGACAAAGTTTGGACGAGTCCCATTATGGCTTAGAGGAAGTTAAACAACGGATAATCGAATACTTAGCTGTTAAGCAAATGAGTAAAGACGCTAATAGCCCAATCATTTGTTTAGTTGGTCCTCCTGGTGTTGGGAAGACAAGCTTAGCTTTTAGTATTGCTCGTGCGATCAATCGTAATTTTGTCAAAATAACAGTCGGCGGAATTAGAGATGAAGCTGAGATAATTGGTCATCGTAAAACTTATATCGGAGCTAGTCCAGGACGCATTATCAGTTCAATGAAAAAGGCTAAAAGTTCCAATCCGTTACTTTTGATCGATGAAATTGACAAAATGAGTAGTGACTATAAAGGTGATCCAACTAGCAGTTTGTTAAGTGTTTTAGATCCTGAACAAAATAAATACTTTAGTGATAATTATATCGAAGAAGAATTTGATTTATCTAATGTCTTATTTATTCTAACCGCTAATTATATTGAAAATATTCCTGAAGCTTTAAAAGATCGTTTAGAAATAATCGATATTTCAGGATATACTGAATTTGAAAAATTAGATATAGCAACTAATCATCTCATTCCTAAAATAATTGCTAAAAATGGTTTGAAAGCTGATTTCATTACGATTAAAGATGATGTTGTTTTAAAAATAATTAGAAATTATACGAAAGAAGCAGGCGTAAGAGAATTAGAAAGACAATTAGATAAAATCATTCGTAAAGTAGTGACTCAAATATTAATTAATAACATTAAAATCAATAAGGTTAATATTGATGAGAAAGTTTTAGAAAAGTATTTGGGAAAAGAAAAATATAAATACAATTTAAAAAATAAAAGTCAAGTTGGAGTAGTTAACGGTCTTGCTTATACTGTCTATGGCGGTGATATTCTACCAATCGAAGTCAATTACTTTAAGGGGAAAGGTAATTTAATTTTAACTGGTAGTTTAGGAGAAGTGATGAAAGAAAGTGCTTCGATCGCTCTTAGTTATCTAAAATCTAATTACAAAAAATATCACATAAATTATGATAAGTTGATCGATAACGATATCCATATTCATGTTCCTGAAGGTGCGATTAAAAAGGATGGTCCTAGTGCAGGTATCGCTTTAACTTTAGCTATTTTAAGTGCATTGACAAATCAAAAAATTGCTAGCGATTTAGCTTTAACCGGTGAAATAACTTTAAGAGGAAAGGTTTTAGCGATCGGTGGTTTAAAAGAAAAAACAATCGGTGCGTTAAGAAGTGGCATTAAAACAGTGATTATTCCTAGCGATAACGAAAAAGATGTAATCGAATTACCTAGCGAAGTTAAAGATAAAATAAAATTTATTAAAGTAAAAAATTTTAAGGAAGTATATGAGGTGTTTATAAATGACAAACGATAATAATCTAGATGACTATATTCAAGTTAAATTTATTCAATTTGTTCTTCATAATGATTATATTTTTGAAAAAATAATTAAAGAGCATGTATATGATAATAGTATCTTGAATATTAATTTTGCCATAGAATTTGTCAGCTATTTAAAAACTTTTGTAGCTGAAGCTAAGTTTTTAACTCCAAAAGTTAAAGATAAAGCTTATCGAATAATAGAATATATTAAGGAAAACAATAATTTTACTTTAGAAGAAAAAAGTAGAATTAACGAGATATTTAATGATGCTATCATCATCTTAAATGTCGCTAAAGAAATCGAAGATGAGGAATATTATCTTTGCGAAATTGTTAAAAGATTTAATATTACAAAAGATATCAGTATCGATGAAGATGAATACGAAAATTATAAAGGTATCGTTGAAGAATCAATGGGTAATGATTATATAATATTAACTTATCATTCTGATCTTATAAAAGAAAAAGACTTCGAAGAAGAAATCGATTTATTTAAAATAGATATGTATTATTTTAATAGCTTAAACGCTATACTATCTGAATATCCTGAAATATTAGAAAATGAAACATTCAGAACAAGAGTGAAAAAAATCATTGATTTAAATAAAAAACATGAAATAAAAAAATCCAATCATACATCAATTGAAAAGAAATTCATTCAAAGAAATACTAACAATTTCCATAAACTTTTAAAAAAATAAGAAAAGAATAAAAATTCTTTTTTTTCATATAATTTAGTGGAGGAGATGTTATGAAAAAAATTGTACCTTTAAAGAAGGATCTAGCTTTTAAGACTAACGTAGCCGAAATCACCAGCATTGCTTTAGATCATGAATTAAACTTAGAAGATAGAACAATCAAAGGTGATTTGACGGTAAGTGGTAGCTATAAAATAAACGATACTAGTGTCAATACTGAAGAATTTAATTATACTATTCCTGTTAATATCGAAATTGGTGGACGTTACAAATTAGATGATATGACGATCAATATTGATGATTTTTATTATGAGATAGTAAATAATAATCTGTTGAGTGTTAATATTGAAATTGGTTTAGATAATTTAGAAGAAGAAGCCTTACCACCTTTTAAATATGAAGAAGAAAAAATTGAGAAAGTAGTTGAACCAGTCGAACAGACACAAGAAGTTGCTAAACAGACCGATATGTCAAGATTAGATACAGAAGATGTCAAGTCGTTATTCGAGAGTTTCGACGATTCAAATGAAACTTATGCAACTTATAAAGTGTGTATCGTCAAAGAAAGCGATACGATCGAAAGTATTGTTTTAAAATACAATATAACTAAAGAAATGTTGGAACAATATAATGATATCAGTGATATTAAAATAGGCGATAAACTAATTATTCCATCAGTTTATGAAGCAAATTAATGACATTTTAAAAAAATATCAAATAAAACCCCATCGCTATACGACTACTGGCAAAGCAACTATCGTTGATACACAGATGGGGCGTTTTGTAGTAAAAAAAAATATCAAAGATAAAAAGATTTTCGACTATTTAAAATCACGGAGTTTTGATTATTATCCTAAAACTGTCAACGAGGAAAATGAAGATTATGACATTATTGAATATATTGAAGAATTAGACTATCCAAATGAACAAAAAATGTTAGATCTAATATCTTTAGTTAGTTTGTTACATAATAAGACTACACATTATAAAGAAGTTGATTTTGCTGATTATAAGCAAATATATGAAGATATTAAAAATAATATTGAATATTTAAACAGTTATTATAGTGATATGATAACCTTTATCGATACCCATGTCTATATGAGCCCAAGCGAATATCTTCTGGCTCGCAATATATCGCGTGTTTTCAATGCTTTGAACTTTTGCTCTTACGAAGTCGAAAATTGGTATGAATTAGTTAAAGAAAAAACCAAACAGCGCGTAGTAGTATTACATAATAATTTAGATTTAAGTCATTTTTTAAAAAATGATAGTAGTTATTTGATCAGTTGGGATAAATCAAAAATTGGAATTCCGATCTTCGATCTTTATGTTTTATATAAACATCATGCTTTAGATTATGATTTTTCAGAAATCTTAAAACATTATGAACAAAGTTACCCATTACAAAAAGATGAAAGAAAGCTTTTGTTTATTTTAATTACTTTACCAGACAAACTTGATTTTAATAAAAGTGTCTATGAAATGACAAGAGAAATTAGTCGGGAAATGGATATTTTATTCAAAACAGAAAGCTTAATTTCACCATATTATGCGAAACAAGATATATAGTATAAATAACCATAAAAGAAACAATAAAAACAAATTAAATCTTGTGATTATAAAGAAGGTTATAAATACTTGCCAACAAAAAATAATAACGAGGATACATAAACAGATCGACCATGTACCACGGTTCCATCTTCTGAACATATTAATCACCTATTTTATTTTATGTATATATAAAATTATTGATTGGGTGTATAATAACTATTGGTGGTAGTATGAAAAGAAAAATAAATGTTAACCGTGTTTTATTAGCAGTAATTATTCTAATAATAATAGTATTTGCCTTAATTTATTTTTTGGTTCCGCATCACGAAGCTACTCTTATGATCGATCTAACCGGTAAAACCGCTTTAGAGGCTAAAGAATTTGCTGATAAACACAAATTAAATTTAGTTTTAGAAGAACAAAACAATATTGTCGAAAAGGATAAGATTTTTAAACAGAGTATTGCTGTTAACACAGAAATAAAAGAAAATGATACTTTAACAGTGTATGTTTCTTTAGGTATCAATTATGAAGAATTAAAGGTAAACGAATTAGGTAATGTTCCAATCATGATGTACCATGGCATTCACAATATTGACAACAATGAATATACTGGAGGTAACGTCGATAAAGATGGTTATCAAAGAACCAAAGACGCATTTGCTAAAGATTTAGAGTTTTATTATAACAGTGGCTATCGAATGATCAGGCTAGAAGACTATGTCAATGGCATTATCGATGTCGAAGCAGGATATAGTCCAATTATTTTAACTTTTGACGATGGCTTAGAAAACAACATTAAAGTAACAGGATTAGACGAAGAAGGTAATATTATTATCGATCCTAATTCTGCGGTTGGCGTTTTAGAACAATTTAAGAAGAAATATCCAGATTTCAATGTGACGGCAACGTTTTTTGTAAACGGTGGCTTGTTCCAACAGAGTCAATATAATGAAAAAATATTAAATTGGTTAGTCGACAATGGTTATGATATTGGTAATCATAGCTATTCTCATGCTGATTTTACGACCATTTCAAAAGAAAAAGCCGTTTATGAAATCGGTAGCGTTTATAACCTTTTAGATAAATACATTCCTAATAAATATGTCAATATTGTCGCTCTTCCTTTTGGCTCACCATACGATAAAGATCACAGTAATTTCAGTGCTATTTTAAATGGAAGCTATAATGATAAGACCTATCAAACCATCTCTACTTTAAGAGTTGGTTGGGAAGCCGATTATTCGCCATTTAGTTCAAAATTCGATCCAACTTTCCTTAAAAGGATCAGAGCATATGATAACAATGGTGTAGAATTTGATATCGAGATGAATTTTAAAATATTAGAAGGTAACCGTTATATATCAGATGGTGATAAAGACACTATAACAGTTCCACAAGACCAAGCTGATAAAGTGGTAAATAATTATAATTTAAAAGTAAATACTTATTGACAAATCACATCTTTGTGTTAGAATATAATTAAATACGTTGATTAGGACATGGTTTTTAAAATTAGTTATTAGCGAGTTGGTGATAGTGCAAGACCAATAAACGATGTTTAAAAATTACTACCTATGAGTAGAGCTCGAAAGAGATTTCCGGGTAAAGCCGTTATTTTAATTAAGTCGTAATTAGGATGGTACCGTGTTTAAACACTCCTTGGTTTTAAAGGAGTGTTTTGTTTTTAGGGAGTAGTATATGAAAAACAAAAAAACTTTAAATATTTTCGATAGAAAAAAAGATACGATTAGTATCAGTGATTTTGTGACTTTTTATTTAAATGACGGTATTACCATAAATTGTCAAAAATTGACGCATCGTGATTTAAAAAGTTTTAACAATCCTTATGTCGTAACTGTTTCTTATGAGTTTGCTTCGACTAATCGGGAACTAATATTGACAAATAAAATCATTTTAGTTACCGATCGCTACAACAATATTGCTCCTTACGTTAATCCCGATGAATTACGAAAACTAGAAAAATTAGAAGCGATCGATGAACAGATAAAAATACTTAAAAAAGTTCGTTTAGATCAGTTGTCAAAGTTGATCAGTTTGTGGAGTAAAATGCAGGTTTTACTGTATGAAAAAAGACAAATTGAATTAACAATCGATCTTTTAGATGAAATTAACAAATCATCGAAAATAGATGAATTAGGAGGGAAAGATTATGTTAAAAAATATCAAAGAAGATGAAAAATTAAATATTTTAAATCATAGTTGTGCACATCTTTTAGCGCAAGCCGTTAAACATTTATATCCTAAAGCTCTATTCTGGGTTGGTCCGGTTATCGAAGAAGGTTTTTACTATGATATCGATTTAGGTGATGAAGTAATTAAAGAAGAAGACCTAGAAAAAATCGAAAAAGAGATGAAAAAACTTGCTAAGGATGGCAAGCGAATTTATCGTGAAGAATTAAAAAAAGAAGAAGCTTTGGAATTGTTTAAAAATGATCCATATAAAATCGACTTAATTAACAATATGAGTGATGATACAGTCATTTCTTGTTATACACAAGGAGATTTTACCGATCTTTGCAAAGGACCACATGTCGAAAGTACTAAGTTACTTAAAAACTTTAAACTCCTTAAAGTAAGTGGTGCTTATTTTAAAGGCGACTCAAAAAATAAAATGCTTCAAAGAATCTATGGCGTTTGTTTTGACACAGAAGAAGCTTTACAAGAACATCTAAACTATTTAGAAGAAGCTAAAAAACGTGATCACAAAAAATTAGGTAAAGATTTAGGATTATTTATGTTTAGTGAATATGGTCCGGGATTTCCTTTTTGGTTGCCTAAAGGAATGGTTCTAAGAAAAGAGTTAGAAGACTTTTGGTATCAAGAACATACTAAAGAAGGATATTTATTTATCAAAACACCAATTATGTTGAACCGTGATCTATGGGAAGTATCTGGTCATTGGGCTAATTACAAAGAAAATATGTATACTTCTTTAATCGATGAAAAAGAATTTGCGATTAAACCGATGAATTGTCCAGGTGGTATGTTAGTTTATAAAAATGGTTTACATTCCTATAAAGAGCTCCCTTTAAGAATGGGTGAATTAGGACTTGTTCATCGCCACGAAGCAAGCGGGGCTTTAAATGGACTATTTCGCGTAAGAACTTTTACGCAAGATGATGCCCATATTTTTATGACGGAAGAACAGATCGAATCAGAAATAATTAAATTAATCAATTTTATCGATCGCATCTATTCGATATTTAATTTATCTTATACGATCGAATTATCGACTCGTCCTAGTAAATATATCGGCAGTATTGAGGTTTGGGACAAATCTGAAAAAACTTTGTTAGAAGCTTGCAAGAAAACAGGTAAAGAATGCAAAATCAATCAGGGAGATGGCGCTTTCTATGGCCCTAAATTAGATTTTCATGTCAAAGATTCATTAGGAAGAGTTTGGCAATGTGGTACGATTCAATTAGATATGAATCTACCTGAACGATTTGATTTAACCTATGTTGCTAGTGATGGAAGTAAAAAAAGACCGATCATGCTCCATCGCGTTATCTTTGGTTCGATCGAAAGATTCATTGGTATCATTACTGAACATTATGCGGGAGCATTTCCAACTTGGTTAGCGCCAGTTCAAGTTAACATTATTCCAGTTAATAATGAACATCATTTAAAATATGCTAGGGAAATTTACGATGAATTGTTTAGCAATGGTGTCAGAGTAGAACTAGATAATCGCGAAGAAAAGGTCGGTTATCGAATGAGAGAAAGTGTTATTAACAAGTATCCATATACTTTGGTGTTAGGACAAAAAGAAGTTGATGATAATTTAATAAGTTATCGTCATATAGGTAGTGAGGAAACTATCACTATTAGTAGACTTGAGTTTATCGATAAACTAAAAGAAGAAATAAAAAATAAGACCAATATTTTATAACAATTAAAAAATATGCTAATTTGAAAGCATATTTTTGTTCTGTAAGAATTAAGAAAGATTGTTAATCAATATCTTTAAAGAATTCTTCGATAGGAACTTTAAGTTCTTTAGATACAACATAGACAAATTCAAGACTAAAAGTCTGATAACTGTCGTTTTCAATATTAGCGATCGTTCCTTCGTTATATTTAACTAAATCAGCTAGTTGTACTTGCGTTAAACCTTTTGATTTTCTAATTCTTTTAATGTTCTTACCGACAATTACATATATGTATTTGTTATCATCTTTATCGATTTTCATAAAATCACCTGTCATTCAAATAAATCTTCTCATAAACAAATAGAAAACAACTACATTTAATATATGTACTTTGTGTTAAAAATATGTTAAAATAAAAAAAGAAAGGGATTAATTTATGACTGAAACATGTTTTAAAAAATTGCAGGAATTGCGAAAAAAAGAAGGGCTTACTTATCAAAAGATGGCTGATAAGTTAAATATTAGTAAATGTTATTATTGGCAAATAGAAAATGGACAAAGAACTTTAAAATACAGTATGGCTTTCAAAATTGCTAAAATATTTAAAACCAAACCAGATAAAATTTTTTTAGATGAAATTAAAAATTTAAAATAAAAGATAAATACTTATTACAACTACTTGACAGTAGTTTTTTCTTATCGTATATTAATTTAAAAAAAAAGCAATTTATGATATAATATTATTAGGGTGTGATTATGAATATATATGATTATTCAATAGAACAATTAGAACAATATTTTTTAGAAAAAGGCGAAAAAAAATTTAAGGCAACTCAAGTATTTGAATGGTTATATCGTAAAAGAGTTACATCTTTTGAAGAAATGACTAACCTTAGAAAAGATATAATTGCATCTTTAAAAAATGATTTTGTTATTAGTGATTTAAAAATTGTCGTCAAACAAAACGATGTAGATGTTTGTAAGTATTTATTTAAACTAGAAGATGGCAACAAAATAGAGGCCGTTTTGATGAGACATGACTATGGTCTTAGTTTATGTATTTCAACTCAAGTTGGTTGTAATATGGGTTGTAAATTTTGTGAAAGTGGAAGACTAAAAAAAGTTCGTAATCTAGAAACTAGCGAAATGGTTTTGCAACTTTTAGCAATCGAAAAAGATTTAAACTGTCGGATTACACATCTAGTTTTAATGGGTATCGGTGAACCTTTTGATAATTATGATAATGTTATTAAATTTATCAATATTATCAATCATCCTAAAGGAATTGCTTTAGGAAGTCGCCATATTACTGTTTCTACTTGTGGATTAGTTCCTAAGATAAGACAGTTTATTAAAGATGGCAAACAAGTTAATTTAGCGATTAGTCTTCATGCTTCTAACGATAAATTAAGAAGCGAGATAATGCCAATTAACAAAGTATATAAATTAGACCAATTAATTAAAGTTTTAAAGGAATATATTAAAGTGACTAATAGACGAGTTACGTTTGAATATATTTTATTAGATGGTGTTAATGATAAATTAGAAAATGCTTTAGAATTAGTTGATCTTTTAAAGGGAATGAATTGTTATGTTAATTTGATTCCGTATAATGAAACAAGTTATATTAATTTAAAAAAAAGTGTTCAAAAAACGATTTTAAAATTTTTTGATGTTTTAAAGCAAAATAAAATCAATGTGACGATAAGAAAAGAATTTGGTAAAAATGTCAGCGCTGCATGTGGACAACTGCGCGCTAATCATAGGGAGGAATAACGATGGAATATGCATATTTGACTGATCCTGGTAAAGTTAGAGATCATAACGAAGATAGTGTTATTATCAAAGAAAACCAAATGGGTGAAATTTTACTAGCGGTTGCCGATGGTATGGGTGGCCATTGTGGTGGTGAAATTGCTTCTTCGATTGCAATTTCGCATATCGGTAAACGTTTCGGTTCTATTAGTTCAGTTGGAACCAAAGAGGATGCTATTAGTTTTATTAAAGAAATAGTTAGCGAGGCTAATGTCTTATTATATAAATATACTAGTGAACATAAAGAAAGTTCAGGTATGGGGACAACGATCGTCTTGGCAATTTTAACTAAAGATTTTCTTTTATTTGGCAACATTGGTGATTCTTCTGGTTATGTTTTAAGAAAAAATAAATTACACAAAATCACAACAGATCATACTTTGGTAAGTCTTTTAGTTAAATCTGGTGAATTGACTTTGGACGAAGCGAAAGAACACCCACGAAAGAATGTTTTAATGAGAGCTTTAGGAGCTACCAATACTGTCGAGATGGATATTTTTGATGTCGAAAGAGATGTCGATGGAATCTTATTATGTAGCGATGGTTTAACTAACATGTTAGATGATGAACAGATTGCAAAAGTTTTATTAGACGAAGATGTTTCGTTAGATGAAAGGTTAAAAAAATTAGTTGTCAAATGTAATAATCGCGGGGGAACTGACAATATATCGATAGCGTATTTAAAGGATGGTGTGAACAAATGATTACAAAAGGAGATAAGATAAACGATAGATATCAAATTATTAAGACGATCGGTGAAGGTGGTATGGCTAATGTTTACTTAGCTTTAGATACGATCTTAAATAGACAAGTTGCCGTAAAAATTTTAAGAGGTGATTTGGCTGACGATGAAAAGTTTGTTAGACGTTTTCAAAGAGAGGCTTTGTCTGCTAGTAAATTAAATCACCCTAATATCGTCGAGATGTATGATGTTGGTGAAGACAATGGGCAATATTACATTGTCATGGAATATGTAAGTGGTAAAACGCTTAAAAGTTTAGTTAAAAAAAGAGGAGCTTTAACCCTTCCGGAAGTCATGGATATAATGACTCAGTTGTTAAGTGCGGTTATGTGTGCTCACGATAGTTATATTATTCATCGCGATATCAAACCTCAGAATGTCATGATTTTAGAAGATGGTAAAGTTAAGATCATGGACTTTGGAATTGCGATGGCTTTAAATAGTAATGAACTAACCCAAACCAACTCTGTAATGGGTTCAGTTCACTACTTACCGCCAGAACAGGCTAATGGCAGTGGTTCGACGATCAAATCAGATATTTATTCTTTAGGAATTTTAATGTATGAGTTATTAATTGGGAAGGTGCCTTTTAAAGGCGATAATGCTGTTGAAATTGCGATCAAACAGATGAAAGAACCAATTCCTTCAATCTGCAAACAAAATCCTGATATTCCCCAATCGATTGAAAATATTGTTTTGAAAGCTTGTGCTAAGAATCCTAAAAATAGATATGACTCAGCTAAAGAAATGTACGACGATATTCAAAATGCTTTGACTCCTGATGGTTTACAACAACAAAGACTCGTCTATAAATATGCTGAAAACGATCTAGATGAAACTAAAGTGATGCCTAATTTAAACCGGGTAGATAAAAGTGCGAAGGAGGAATTAGAAGTGCCAAAAGTAAAAGAAAAGAAACGAACCAAGGATAAAGCTTTATGGATAACAGGAGGAATCTGTGCTGGATTAGTTGCTTTGATTTGTTTATTTGTCATTATTTATCCACGTTTAGTTGCCGTACCCGATGTCACAATACCGGATGTTAATAATTTGACAGTAGTTGAAGCCGAAGCTAAGTTAAAAGAGTATGGACTATCAGTAGCTAGTGAAATTCAAGAAAGAGAAACCGACGATATCGAAGCTGGTAAAGTTATCGGAACTAGTCCACAAGTAGGAAGGACAGTTAAAGAAGGGACTGAAGTGACGATCATCATTGCTAAAAAAAGCGATAATATAACCATGGATGATTATTCTGGAATCAATTATAAAACGGCCGAAGCTAATTTAAAAAATGCGGGCTTAAATGTTATTGTCGAACAGAGAAAAGTTGAAAAAGAAGAACAAGAAAACTTTAAATATAAAGAGTTCGATGTCATCGATCAAAGTGCAAAGAAAGGAACTGTTCTAGAACCAGGTGATACAATCGTACTATATTATGCTGTTTTCACAATCGAGTATCCTGATTTTGTTCAAGAAGGTTATAGTGTCGATGAAGTAAGTGATTTCTGTGCAAAGAACGATATTACTTTAAATATTGAGTATGTAGTAAGAGATGAATATGAAGCAGGCACTATTATTAGTCAAAACCGAACCGGAGAAGTTATCAGTGGTTCTACTTTGACAATTACAGTTACTGAGAAAACACCGATTGGTACATCAGATTCACTTGAGGATATTGATTGATGGAAGGCAAGATAATCAAAATTATCAGCAATTCTTTTACCGTTTTATCAGACAAAGAATATACGTGTCAGGCAAGGGGAAAGTTTAGAAATATGAAAACGACCTTGCTAGTTGGCGACAATGTGGTTTTTGATGAGAACAAAAAAATTATTTTAGAAGTTAAACCAAGACGCAATAGTTTAATTAGACCACCGATTGCTAATATCGATCAGTCTTTAATCGTGGTTAGTGTAAAAGAACCAGATTTAGATTTGTATTTATTAGATAAGTTACTTTGTTTAATCGAAGCAAACAACATCAGGCCGCTTATTTGTTTTACCAAATTAGATTTACTAGATGATTGTAAACAAATTTCTAAAATAAAAGATTATTATCAAAAAATTGGTTATCAAGTTTTCGATAATCAAGATCCCAAAATAAAAGAAATATTTAAAGATAAAATAACAGTCTTTGCTGGTCAATCAGGAGCAGGCAAATCGACTTTATTAAACATTTTAGATAACACTTTAAATTTAAAAACCAATGTTATTTCACAAGCTTTAGGTAGGGGAAAGCATACGACTAGACATGTCGAATTATTATCTGTTTTAGGTGGCCTATGTGCCGATACTCCCGGTTTTTCTTCTCTTTCACTAAAAGAATTAACTAAAGAAGATATTAAAGATAATTTTGTGGAGTTTAATAATTACCGTCAATATTGTGCATATAAAGATTGCTTTCATGACAAAGAGGAAGATTGTGAAATTAAAAGAAGATTAGGTAAAGATATTTTGCCTTCACGTTATGAAAATTACATTAAATTTTTAAGGAAGGAAACAATATGAAAATTTCGGCTTCATTTTTATCGATCAAGGATAATTTAAAAGAAAACATTGCTAAGTTAACTAAAACAGATATCGATTATCTTCATTTAGATATAATGGATGGTCGTTTTGTCGTAAATAAAACTTGGGATATTGAACAAATTAAGAACTTGATCAATCATAATAAACCTTTAGATGTTCATTTAATGGTGGATGATGTTTATAAATATATCGATCAATTTCAAACTTTAAAACCAGATTATATTACATTTCATTATGAAACAAATTATGATATAATGAAGGTGATCGAATATATTAAACAATATGGTATTAAAGTTGGATTATCGATCAAACCAAAGACGACTGTTGAACAAATTAAGCCATTTTTACCTTATATCGATTTAGTACTGGTTATGAGTGTCGAACCGGGAACTGGTGGACAATCATTTCTTTTAAGTGCAGTAGATAAGATTAACAAGTTAAAGGAGATAGGTGACCATTTCTTAATCGAAGTTGATGGTGGTATTAATATTGATACTATTGATTTAGTAAAAAATGCTGATATAATTGTAGTAGGTAGTTATATTACTAATGGTGACTACGAAGAAAGGATTAAAAATATAAAGGAGAAAATTTATGGATGATATTTTATTAGAAACTGAAAGTAGAATGGAAGGGACTATCGATAGCTTAGATAAAAGATTGCTAAATATTAGAGCAGGTCGTGCTAATCCAGCTATTTTAGATAGCGTCGTCGTTAATTATTATGGTGTCGATACACCTTTAAAACAATTAGCGAACATTTCGATTCCTGAAGCTAGACAATTAGCGATTAAACCTTTTGATAAAAGTGCTTTAAATGCTATTGAAAAAGGGATCTATGAAGCTAATATTGGCCTTACGCCAAATAATAATGGTGAGATTATTATCTTAAACATTCCGGCCTTGACAGAAGAAACAAGAAAGGATTATGTTAAACAGGCAAAAACGATTGCTGAAGACGCTAAAATAGCTTTAAGGAATATTCGCCAAGAAGCTAATAACGATGTCAAAAAGCTAGAGATCCCTGAAGACGACATAAAGTATGCTTGTGATGAAATTCAAGAACTAATTAACAAATATAATAAAATAATCGATGAAAAATTAGCTTTAAAAGAAAAAGAATTATTAAGCATATAGGGGGAATTTATATGTTGAAAAAAAAAGACGATAAAGGTTTAAACTATAATAAATTAAATGATCTTGTTTCATTGGGTCATATTATTTTAAAAATATTGGTTATCCTTTTGATTGTAATTGGAGCTTACTATATTATAAAATTGATCAAAGAAGTACAAATTTTACCGTTTATTTTTACAATTTTAAAAATATTGGCTCCTTTGTTTATCGGTATTGTAATTGCTTGGTTGTTTGATCCATTTGTAAAATTTTTAAATAAAAAAGGATTAAAACGTGGACTAGCAGCAGCATTATCATATATTTTGTTCTTAGGGATAATCTCTTTAGTTATTATAGCTTTAATTCCTGTTTTGTCAGAACAAATAAATGATTTTGTTACATCGACAATTCCTAAATTACTTGAATCTGTTACAGGATGGATCGATGATGTTTTTAGTAAACTTGATGGTACAGCTAGTTTTGATGCGATGGCTGTTAAAAGTGAAATATTTAAAAAAATAGAATTAATTGCCACTAATTTAACTAGTTCATTACCAGAAATTATCGTTAATTTAGGAAAATCTCTTTTTTCTGGAATCGGTACATTTGCTATCGGTTTGATTATTGGTTTTTATCTATTGCTTGATTTTGATAAACATGTTGATACTTTGTATACGTTAATTCCTAAAAGACATCGCGAGGAAACTAAGAAATGTTTAAATGCTATCAATAAACCATTAAAAAGATTTGTCAACGGAGCTTTAATCGATTGTACTGTGATTTTTGTCGTTACAGCGATTGGTTTTTCTATCATTGGTTTAAAAGCACCATTGTTGTTTGCTGTATTTTGTGCTATAACTAATGTTATTCCTTATGCAGGACCTTATATTGGAGGTGCTCCTGCTGTATTAGTAGGACTTACTCAATCACCAACGATTGGAATTGCTATTTTAATTTTCATAATTGTCGTTCAAGCTGTCGAGGGTAATTTGTTACAGCCATATATAATGAGTAAAACAACTAAATTAAATCCAGTGACGATTATCTTGGGATTGTTAGTATTCGGTTATTTCTTTGGGATCGTCGGTATGGTTCTATCGACACCGATCATTGGTGCAATTAAGGAATTGGTAAATTATTTTGATGAAAAATATGATTTCTTAAATTTTCAAAAAGATAGCGAAAGCTAGTCTTTTTTCTTTAATTTTGTTTTATTTTTTGATATACTATATTTGGTGATCGATGATGCAATATAATAATAGAAATCCTAAAATATTTATTTTATCTGGCAAAGCTAAAAGTGGTAAAAATTTAATAGCTGACTTTATCGAAGAATACTATCATGATAAAAAATGCATTCAGTTATCTTATGCTTATTACTTAAAACAATATATCAAAAAAATAACTACTTGGGATGGTAGTGAGCAAGATAAACCACGTGATTTATTACAATCATTAGGAATAGATTTAGTTAAAAAAATTGACGATAAGTTATTGATTAGAAGGTTAGTTGAAGACATTAAAGTTTATAGTTGTTTCTTTGATATTATTATTATCACTGATGCACGATTGATCGAAGAAATAGAAATACCTAAAAGTTTATTTGATTGTATAACTATTAGAATTAATAAGGATGATAATAATTTAACGTTAGAACAGAAAAATCATATAACTGAAACTAATTTAGATGATTATCAAGGTTTTGATTATGTCGTTTACAATAATGATATTAACGAAACAAAAAAACAGATTATAAATATTTTAAAGGAGGTTTCTTAAATGAAAGTAGCAATCGATGGTCCTTGTGGCAGTGGGAAAGGAACCATAGCTAGTCTATTATCGAAAAAGTATAATTTAGTAAACATCGATACAGGGGCAACTTATCGTTGTGTAGCTTTAGCTTGTTTGAAAAACAATTTAACTTTAAATGATAAAGAAGCAATTATAAAATTATCTAGAAAGATCGATATTAGAATCGATTTGGATAATAAAGTTTATTTAAATGGTGAAGATGTAACTGATGAAATTAGAAGTAAGGCAGTGACAGAAATTGTCTCACCGATTTCAAGTATCGTTGAAGTAAGAAAAAATATGGTTGATTTGCAAAGAAAAATGGCCAGTAATTACGATGTTGTCATGGAAGGCAGAGATATTACTACGGTCGTCTTTCCAGACGCACAATATAAGTTTTATTTAGATGCATCGTTAGAACAAAGGGTTGCGAGAAGAATGTTGCAAAACAAAGAAAAAGGCATCGATATTAGTTATGATGATGTGTTAGAAAACATAAAATTTAGAGATTATAACGATATGCATAAAGAGGTTGGAGCTTTAAAACGAACTAGTGAGCAAGTTTATATTGATTCTACTAATTTATCGATCGAAGAAGTTGTATCAGAATTTTCTAAAGTTATAGAGGGTGGTAAAGATGAATCTTAAAGATTTATATATTGATTTTTTTATAAGTAAAGGGCACAAACAGATCCCTTCAGCTCCGGTGGTTCCTGAAAATGATCCTTCCGTTTTATTTAATACAGCGGGAATGCAACCGTTGATTCCTTATTTAATGGGACGACCACATCCATATGGAACAAGATTAGTCGACTATCAAAAATGTATTCGAACTAACGATTTAGACAGCGTTGGCGATATGACACACCATACTTTTTTTGAGATGTTGGGTAATTGGTCATTAGGAGATTACTTTAAAAAAGAAAGTATTGGATATAGTTTTGAATTTTTAACTAAGATTTTAAAAATACCTGTCGAAAGATTAGCGGTAACAGTTTTTAAAGGTGAAGGCAATATTCCTAAAGATGATGTCTCTGCTGACATTTGGAAAAGTTTAGGAATAAGTGATCAACATATTGCCTATTTAGGAAAAGAAGATAATTTTTGGATTGCTGGCGATTCTGGGCCCTGCGGACCAGATACAGAAATATTTTATTTTCGAAGCAATGATGAAATACCAGCTAAATTTGATCCAAACGATGAACGTTGGGTCGAAATATGGAATAATGTATTTATGGAGTTTTATAAAGATAACGATGGTCACATTACTGAACTACCACAAAAAAATGTCGATACTGGGATGGGATATGAAAGAGTTGTTGCTGTTTTAGAAGGTGTTACTGACAACTATCTATCAAGTGTATGGATAGATATTGTTAAAAAGATCGAACAATTAGCAAAATATACATATGAAGAAAATCCTAATAGTATAAGAATAATTGCTGACCATATCAGAACGGCTGTCTTTATATTAGGTGATGAAGCTGGCATTAAACCTTCTAATACAGATCAAGGTTATATTTTAAGAAGATTGATTAGACGTGCGATTCGACATGCTAAAAAATTAGAGATTGATGAAAATAGTAATTGGGAAGTTATCATTGCTAATATGATTATCGATAAATATGCACAATACTATTCTGAATTAACTAAAAATAAAGAAGTCATTTTAGAAGGTTTGACTAATGAAAAAAATAAGTTTAACCGCACTTTAGCTAAAGGATTAAAAGAGTTTGAAAAAATAACTGACAATTTAAAAGAAAAATCACTAAATAAAGATTTAGCGTTTAAACTATACGATACTTATGGTTTTCCTATTGAATTGACAGTTGAACTAGCTAATGAAAAAGGA
The DNA here is from genome assembly GCA_958413985.1 of uncultured Bacilli bacterium. Lineage (GTDB taxonomy): Bacteria > Bacillota_I > Bacilli_A > RF39 > UBA660 > Faecisoma. Next base: position 28,980 of record CATYVZ010000006.1, on the reverse strand, counting down.
ATTGTTGTCGATATCGAAGGTTTTAATGAGAAATTTAAAGCTCATCAGGAATTGTCACGTACTGCTTCAAGTGGTAAATTTAAAGGTGGCTTAGCTGGTGATTCAGATAAAGAAATAAAATATCACACAGCTACTCATTTGTTAAATGCAGCTTTAAAAATTGTCGTCGATAAAAATATTCATCAAAAAGGAAGTAATATTACTAGTGAAAGAATGCGTTTCGATTTTTCATGTGACCATAAATTAACTGATGAAGAAAAGCAAAAAACAGAACAATTAGTCAATGATTGGATCGATGAAGGATTAGATGTCACTGTTGTAGAAATGGGCAAGGAAGAAGCGATAAAATCTGGAGCTGAATGCATGTTTATCGAGAAGTATCCAGATATTGTAACTGTTTATAGCATTGGTGATATTTCTAAAGAGTTATGTGGCGGTCCACATGTGAAAAATACCAGTGAATTAGGTAAGTTTAAGATCGTTAAAGAGGAAGCAAGTAGTGCAGGAGTTAGAAGAATTAAGGCTATTTTAGAATAGTCTTTTTTTTGATAATCTTTTGAAGATTATAATAAAATAGACATAAAAATATATGTTTTAGACAATTATTTTTTTGTTAAAACATTTGGTTTCCTATTTCAAACATAAAACCAGCATAAAAAAAATTTTGTGTTATAATCACTTCGTGCAGCGCTATTGAAGTTTTGATATTAATTAAAGGGGGAAAATTGTATGGTGGCAAATCCAAATGATAGAAAGTATAATTTTTTGTTGAACAATAACGACAAGTATATGAATTATACAGCATTAACTTTTTTTGATAGAAAAATATCTTATGAAGAATTACATGATAGGATAAATAAATATGCAAAAATATTATATCAAAGAGGAATTAGACAAGGAGATATGATAGGTGTCTGCGCTTTAAATACTCCTGAATCTGTGTTTTTGTTATATGCTTTAGATTTATTAGGTGCAGAAGTGGTAGGTATAAGCCCTATCGATAATAAAATAAAAGTAGGAAAAGATATCGAATTAACGCATCCGAAAATGATTATTTCTGTCGATATGAGTTATAGTAATTTTAAGGAATATGAAAAGGCTTTAAATTTTTCGACTATACTTTATTCACCATTAGAATCTGTAAATGATATGAAATTAAAATTAGGATATAAAATTTTACAATTAAAAAAAGGTAATTTTAAATTGTCAAGAAATTCAAATTTAAATTCGATTATTAAAAAGGATGATGGTACTGACTTTAAAAAAGGTATCTATATAGATGATGAGGTTACTGATGTAATGTTCACTGGTGGTTCGACTGGGATTCACAAAGGTGTAGAATTATCTGGAAAAGGCTTAAATCATGTTGTAGCAAGTATGAACGGCATTTTTGATGCTGAGCCGGGCATGATCCATTTAGGTAATATTCCAATCGGCCATATGGTTTATGGTAGAATGATTATGCATTATTCATTATGCAATAACATGGAATTAGCTTTAACATTGAAAGCTAAGCCAGAAGATTTTTATGATGAATTAGTAAGGACTAAAGCAAATGCAGCAGTAGGTGGTCCACCGCATTGGGTTTCATTGATCGAAAAAAAAGGAGATGACTTCGTTCCAAGCAGTAGATTGAAACAAGATTCATTATCTCATTTGCATTATGCTACATCAGGTGGGGAAGCTAAAAAAGCGACAACCGAAAAAGCTATTAATGAAGCATTAAAGTTATGTGGAAGTGATGCAGTATTAGGTGATGGATTAGGCGCTACGGAAACTTGGTCATCTATTATGATTAATAATGGTAAAAAACACACGCCCGGAACGATTGGTCAAGCTTTATCGTGTTTAGAAATTAAATTAGTTGACCCAGAAACAAAAAAAGAAGTCAATAATGGTGAAAAAGGATTGCTTTATGTATCTGGTCCATCTGTAATGCTAGGTTACTTTAATAATCCTGACGAAACAAAAAAAGTGATTTCTTACGATGAACATGGAAAAAAATGGTGTAATCTAGGGGACTATATTCAAAATACAGAAACTGGTGAATACAAATATGTAGGAAGACAAAAAAGAAATTTTGTCTCTGGTATTGAAAATATTTATCCTGAGGAATTAGAAAACTTGATTATGTCTTTTCCTCAAGTTAGAGAAGTACTAGTAACTGGTGTGCCTGATGAAATTAGACAATTTATTCCTAGCTATCACATTTCGTTATATGATAAGAATTTAAATATAGAACAATTCGAAAAGAAATTAAAATCTTTTGTTAAAAAGAATTTAAGTGAAAATTGGTTACCAGGATATATTGAATATTCTTATGAGCCGTTAAAAAGAATGAGTAACTCAAAGGTTGATATATCTTATTATCAGTCTAAAGATTTATCTCAAATAGATAGTGAAACTATAACAGAAGAAAGAGCTAAAGTATTGGCACTAAAAAAATAATTTTAGAGATAAGTAAATGATGTTAAATTTTATTAATAAGTGGGTGTTATGATGGGTGTGTATTTTTCAATTAGTTCATTACTAATATTGTTAATTTTGTCATTTATGTTTTTTTCAAAACAAAGAGTAAAAAATAGTGAAACAACTATTTATAGTAAGTTATTAATAGTTACATTATTGGGGTTATTTTTAGAAATATTAACTTGTATTTGGTATGAATCTGGAATATCTGTTGAAACAACTATATATAAGTTGTTTTCTAAATTAACATCTTCATATTATGCTGTTTGGAGCGCATTGTTTTTAAATTATTTGTTAAATATATGTAACTATAAAGAAAATAGAAATAGAATATTTAATTTTATTGTTGCTTTTATCGTATTAATTATATTGTTGTTACCAATCAACTTTATTAGAGTTGACGATACCATAATTCCGCAAGGATTATCAATTTATTTAACTTACGGTTTGTGTTTGCTATTTTTAATGTTTGATATAATTATTTGCATAAAATATATGAAGAAAATTGTAAAATCTAAATTTACACCATTATATGCCTTAATTTTTTTAGGTGGTTTAGTTTTTGTTTTAGGTGTTTTTTATCCACAATTATTTTTAATAGGATATGTTTTTTCGCTAATTGTTATTATCATGTATTTTACAATCGAAAACCCAGATGTTAAGATGTTACAACAAATGACTCTAGCAAAAGATTTAGCTGAGAAAGCTAATCGAGCTAAGAGTGACTTTTTAAGTAGTATGTCTCATGAGATAAGAACGCCATTAAATGCAATAGTAGGATTAAGTGAAGATATCGTAAGCTATAAAGATCAAGTACCAAACGAAGTAGCTTTAGATGCTACTGATATTCAAAATGCTTCACAAACGCTATTGGAAATAGTAGGTAATATCTTAGATATAAATAAGATCGAATCAGAAAAAATGGAAATTATCAATACTCCATATAATTTAAAAAAAGAAATAGTGTCATTATGTAAAGTGACGACTAGTAGAATAAAAGAAAAACCAATCGAATTTAAATTAGATATAGCTGAAGATTTACCGGAAGAATTAATCGGGGATAGGATTCATATAAAACAAGTAATCAACAATTTATTGTCTAATGCGATCAAATATACAGAAAAAGGTATGATAACATTAGGAATAAAATGTATCAATGAAAAAGATATATGTAAATTAATCATAAGTGTTAAGGACACAGGGAAAGGAATAAAAGCAGAAAATATCAACAAATTATTCACTAAATTTGAAAGATTAGATGTTGAGATGAATTCAACAACCGAAGGAACCGGATTAGGACTAGCTATAACTAAGTCATTAGTAGAGATGATGGGTGGTAAGATAAATGTTCAAAGTCAATACGGAAAAGGATCGATATTTGTAGTTTATTTACCTCAGAAAATAAGTAATCAAAAAAGAGAAAATATCGATATAAATGAGTTATCTAACGAAAACAAAAAAGATTTATCAGGCAAAAAGATATTGATAGTAGATGATAATAAATTAAACATCAAAGTAGCAATTAAAGCATTGCAAGATTTTAACTTTGAAATAGAAGAATGTTATGATGGAATAGAGTGCATCGAAAAAGTAAAAGAAAAAGAATATGATTTAATATTGATGGATATAATGATGCCTAATATGAGTGGTGAAAGAGCTTTAGCCAAATTAAAAGAAAATAAAGAATTTAAAACACCAGTAATAGCATTAACAGCTGATGCAGTATCAGGAGCAAGAGAAAAATATATCAAAGAAGGATTTGTAGATTACATATCAAAACCATTTAACAAAGAACAGGTAAAAGAAAAGATAGAAAATATATTTATAAAAAAAGAAGAAGTTAATACACCACAAAAGGTAACCTATGTCTATGATTCAAGAACTAAAGAAGAATATATAATAAAAGATGGCCAAAGAAATGATTTAGATAATCAACTTTAGATGTATTTTAGATATTAATTGTTTTAACGGTGATTTATTTTTATAAAACTATTGACATTTTTTTGTAAAGTAGTAAAATATTGCTTAAATTTATTTGAGGGGGAATTTAGTATGATAAAACTAATTGATGAATTAATCATTGATTATGTAAAAGAATTAAGTGTTAGAAATCAATATTTTACTGACATTATTTGTTCATGTTTCTATTCTGCTTTAAATAACAAATATGATAATATCGGTGCTAGTTAAACATTATGTGTTTTTAGCACCGATTATTTTTCTATTCGGAGGTGTTTTGATGAATAATATTGTGTTACAAGATTTATTAAATAAACTAGAAGAATATAATCCAGATGAGATAGGAATTGTAAAAAAGGCTTATGAATATGCAGATGCTTTGCATAAAGGACAAATGAGACAAAGTGGTGAACCATATATAAGTCATCCTTTGAATGTTGCATATATTTTATCTGACATGCATGCTGATAAAGATACAGTATGTGCAGGTCTTTTACATGATACTTTAGAAGATACTAATATTACTAAAGAAGATATTGCCCATGATTTTAACCAAAATATTGCTAATTTAGTAGATGGAGTAACAAAACTATCTAAAATGAATTTTTCTTCGAAACAAGATCAAAATTTAGCAAATACTCGAAAGATAATAACAGGAATAACAGAAGATGTAAGAATAATTATAATAAAACTTGCCGATAGACTTCATAATATGAGAACATTAGAGTTTAAATCAGAATTTAAGCAAAAAGAAAATGCCCTTGAAACGATGGAAATATTTGTACCACTTGCATATTATATCGGAGCATATAGAATAAAGTCAGAACTAGAAGATTTATCTTTACAATATCTTAAACCAGACATGTATAAAAAAATTGAAGAAAGAAAAACAAAGATTGAAGAAACAAGTAAAAACTGTCTTAAGGAAATGCTATATAAAATAGAAACATTATTAAAAAATAGGAATATACCTAATGAAATAAAAGTAAGAACTAAAAATATATATGGTATATACAAAAGATTAAATGAAGGTCATAAATTATCAGATATTCATGATTTGCTTGCTTTAAAAATAATGGTTGATGAAATAGAAAATTGTTACTTAACATTAGGTTTGATTCATCAAGAATATCATCCAATAAATGATAAATTTAAAGATTATATATGTAATCCAAAAACAAATATGTATAGAAGTTTACATACGACAGTGTTTGGTCCTGATGATAGATTAGTTCAAACTCAAATTAGAACTTTCGATATGGACAAAGTAGCATCGTTTGGTTTAACGGCATATTGGGATGAACAAAAAGGAAAAGCAAGAGATGTGATGCAAGAGAATCTAAAAGAAAAATTTCAATTTTTTAAATCGTTAACAGAAATAAATTCTATGTTTGGAGATAATCAACAATTTATAAATCAAGTAAAAAGTGAATTATTTGCTGATAGAGTATATGTTTATACAACTAAAGGAGATATTATAGAGCTTCCCAAAGGGGCGACAGCGATAGATTTTGCCTATAAAATTCATACAGATATAGGAAACACAATGGTTGGAGTGTTTGTAAATGATGAATATGTACCAGTAGATTATGTATTACAAAATAAAGATAGAGTTAGAATAGTTACTGATGATTTATCATTTGGGCCAAGAGAAGATTGGATAAATAAAGCACAGACCACTTATGCAAAAAGAAAGATAAAAGAATTTAATAAAAGATAGTATGTTTAATAATAGGAATCTTGTAAAAAAAACAAAGAAAGTAGATGTTGAAAAATGGTGAAAAAAGAAGAAATAAAAAATATTGATTGTAATATAGAAAATATATTTAATTATCCAGAAATGTATATAGATTCAATTAATAAACAAGAAGGTTTATTAAAAATTGATAAGAAAAAATATGCAGGAAAATCATTGGTATTGGTTATGTTTACATCAGTGTGTGATGTTGGCTGTCCTTTCTGCTGTTTTAAAGCTTTATCGTCAGCTAGTAAAAAGAATATTAAGAATCAATTTACTCCTGAAGGTGTTGATAAATTTATTGATTTTGCTAATAAAGCAAATGTTGGTTATTTACAAATATCTGGTGGCGGAGAGCCTTTTTTAGAAAAAGAAGCACTATTAAAAAGTATTGAAAAAATAAACGCTGATAGGATAGTTTTAGTTACTGGTGGTCTATGGGCATATAATAAAGAAAGAGCGGAAAAATATTTAGATGAAATATATCAAGCTATCAAAAAAAGAAAAAAGAAAGCACGTATCTCTATTAGATTAAGTGTTAGTCAATATCATAGTATTAAATTAAAACATCTTCCGTTAGAAAACTTAATTAATATATTTGAATCTAAATATAGATATAATAAAAACTTTACTTTACAAATAAAAACATTTAAAGAAGATTCAACATTAGAAAATAATCTAAAAACAATTGGGAGAAAATATAAAATTGAAAAGTTTCAACCTAATAAATCTGATGATGATAAAATTATTAAGATAATGCCTTGGAAATCAAAATTAATACTCGATTCTGGTTTTGAAATAATAATTGGAATATCAAGGGTATTTTATCCATCATTTAGACCAAATCTACATAATAATGAATCATTTATGAAAATGGTAGAACTGTATGACATAGATTTAGATGAATCACAAAATTATTTTCCGTCACGTGTATATAATTCTGATGGTGGATTTGGATTAGATTGGCTTGTAGAATATAATGGCAACATTAGTACATGGCAAAATAGTATTCAAGATGATCAATTAAATATCTATGAAGATAATTACGAAACATCATTAAATCATACATTGACAAATTTAATTACAAGAGCATATATTGATAATGGTTCAAAATATAGAGAAAAAATTGTATTAGAAATATCACCTAAAACAGTTACGTTAATGAAAGCTAATGGTATTAGAGATTATGCAAGTGCAATCCTTTTTGCTGATGCAAAAATAAGGCTTTATGCTTATATTAGAATATTACAAGATTACATAAAGCAAGGGCTTGTAAATGAAAAATTAATAGAAAACATGCCTGTTAGTATGCAAAAATTAATAAAATCACCTAAAAATGTTATAAAAAAATATTATCTAAATTCTAATACTTCAATATTAAATCAAGAATTAAGTGAACAACTAGATAGGGATAAGTATAAAGATTTCTTAGGGTTAGTTAAACTAGGACACTTTGAAATGTCAGAACAAGATGTTCAAACAGCAATTGCATATTATAATATGTTTTTTCCAGATAAAAAAATAAATAAAATAGAAGATTTTGTTAACGATAATAAAAATATGGATTTCAGATTAAGAGATAGATTATCTCCAATGAAAAAGTTAGAAGAGAAGAATAGTAAAAAAAATGACAAAAAAGAAATTTATATTTTTAGACATGGTGAAACTAATTGGAATGTTGAAAATAAAATTAGAGGAACATTTGAAGATGCATCTTTGAAATTTACTGATAAAGGATTAGAGCAAATTAATAAAATTGCTTTAGAATTAAAGAAAAATGAAATTGAATATATTTATTCATCAGATCTTATTAGGACTAGAAGAACCGTTGAACTAGCTAATAATGGTTTTAAAATACCAGTATCTTTTCATAAAGAGTTAAGAGCTTGGAATGTGGGAAAATTTCAAGGTAAACCACTTTCTGATTTTTTAAATAGTCAAGAAGGTAAAGAGGCAATTGTTAATTATAATAAAGTTGTAGCTGATGGTGAAAGTATTAATCATGTTAGGGAAAGATTAATGTATTTTTTAGAAAAATATTTAGTTAATAGTTCTTATAAGAAGTTTGCAATCATTACTCATGGAGCAACAATGAGTAATTTGAAGTCAGCAATTGATGGTGAACAATATATTGATATTGATTATTGTAAAATAGTATATGAAAATAAAAAGTTTAAAATAGTTGAAAGTAAAATTAGTGAAACTGATTTTAAAAAATAATATAGGAGACATGAATTGTGGATAAAGAAACATTATTATTAAAAATAAAAAGAATAAATACATATAATAATAAGAAACAAAAAGAAATTTATGATGAAACTATAAAAAAAATTGATAAATTTAGTGAATCAGAACAAATTAATTTATTGCTTATTATGCGTACATATTTTTTAAAACAGGCAACTTTAGTGGAAAAAAGAGAATATGTTAGAAAAGTTGTTAGTAGCATTAAAAAACAATCAAATTTTATAGCACAGATCATTGAATTATCATCAATAATTTATAAGTATACTACAAAATCTTTACAGAATGAAATATTTGATGCAATTTTTGCTATCGAGGATATGAAACCCAGAAAACTTGTTGCTATATTATACTTTATAAAAAATACGCATCGTGTTTATAGCCCAAAACAACTTGATATAAGTAAAAAGAAAATAGAAGAAATTACTAAAGAAGCCCCAGATTATTTAACTGATGCAATTACAAGTTTAAATAATGATATGAGTAAAAAATTCAAGAAAAAAGGGAAATACATATTCTTAATACCAGAATTTTTAAATGGAACAACTTTTGTTCAACCGCCTTTAGCTTTAATGAATTGTGCAACTTATTTAAAAAATAATTTTTTTATAGATGTTGATATTCTTGATAATCGAATTTATAATTATTCATTAACTGATTTACTTAATATTATACGTGATTACAAAAAAGGAATAGTCATTTGTTCTTCAACAGTTGATCAAGTACATAATTATTTTGTTGATTATCGTTATGTAGTTTTTACAAAATATGTAAAAACTATCAAAAATAAGTTTAATAATATACCAATTATTGTATGCGGAGGACATGGTACTGTGAGACCAGATATCGTCTTTAAAGATTGTAACCCAGATTATATATTAAAAGGCGAATTTGATATCCAGCTTGCTAATATAATTAGGGATATGGATCAAAATCTTCCAATTGAAAATCTTCCCAATATTATTTATAAAAAGAATAAAAAATTAATTAAAACAAGAGAAGATTTGAATGAACAACATCCAACTGAATGGTGTAAATATATACCTAATTATGATTTGATTCATTTAGATTGTTATTTTGGTTATAGGTATCATGACAATATGCCAGTAAGAAAATTGCACTGGAGTATTGTTCAGGCAAGTAGAGGGTGTCCATTTAATTGTGCTTTTTGTTACAACTTTTTTGCCAAAAGTGTTCGTTTTAGAAAAATAGAATCAGTAGTAGCTGAATTAAAAGAAATACAAAAACGTGGAATAACAGAAATATTTTTCTTAGATCAGAATTTCATACTTGATAAAAATTACGCAAAAAATTTATGTAAAGAAATGATAAAGGCTAATATTCAAATCAAATGGCAATGTCAGATTTGTATAAATTCAATAGATTATGATACTCTTGTTGTTATGAAAAAAGCAGGTTGCCAATTAATTTGGTTAGGAATTGAAAGTTTTGATGAAAATGTTCGTAAAATTAATAACAAGAATTATTCTAATGAACAATTATTAAAAGCCCTATATGCAATCAAAAAAGCAGGAATTAATTATAATGGTTTCTTTATGCTTGGTATGATGGGGGATACTAATGAATCAGTGGCTAAAACAGTTGAATTAATTAAAAAACATAAAATAAATCTTACAAAAAGTATATTAATATGTACTCCTAGATTTAATACACAAATGTATAAAGAAACTGTTAAACAATTGGGAAAAGAAATTGATAGTTTTTTAAAACTTGATTCGTATAAAGGTAGTATTAATAATAGTGTAACTGAATCTAATATTAGTTATTATTTAGGAGAACTATTAAAAATGTCTAACGATAAAAAAGAAGTAGAGTGATATAAATGAGTGATAAAAAAATTAGCAAAAGCGAATATTTAGATTTTATAGAAGAAAAATTTAAAGTTTGTTTTAATGAGAAAGGATACATTGAAGAACTTGCAGTTAATGTTACTTCAAAAATTGATCCAACGGTTGACTTTATTGGTTCTAATATTTCACCATTAAAAAAATACTTAGAGACTGAAAATTACGGTGATGTTGGAAGATATATCGTGCAAGAGTGTATGAAATTTAAATCATTTAAATATTTACAAACAAATGTACCGCAAAAATTTGGCTGTTATTATAGAGGAATGGGAATAATAGCAAAACCAGAACTAGAAAGAATTGTTAAAGATACTTTTGATTATTTAACTGATGAAAAATATTTGCATATCTCTCCTGAAAATCTTTGTATAAGGGTAAGTTCTACGGATGAGGATTTAATAAAGGCTACTGAAAATGTTGATAGTAAAATAACTCGTTTAGTTGATCAATCAAGTATTGAACATTATAGACATCGATATGGTATGGATGAAAAAAATATTTTTGGAAGGGATTTTAATATAGGACTTAAAAAAAAAGGTACAAACGAGTTTTTGAATTTTGCTTCTTTTGTTGTTATGGAAAATAATGAAAGAAAGTTAGCTGTCGATATGGGAATCAGTAACTTAGCTTTATCAATGTGTAAATTTGGTACAAGTTCAACAGTATCCAGCTCAAGAATAGCAGATTTTCTTGATATAGATTCTATTATGAAAGAAAAATTTGCTGATGCATTAGTAGCTGTAGCAATTTTATTAAAAGAAGATGTTACTAATCATTCATCCAAGCATTTAAGAATGAAATTTAGGCAATATTTACGTGTATTAAATTATTGGAATGAGCAATTACAATATCCTAATGAAGATGTAGTTAATTTAATTATAAATTATTTGGGTGCGGAATATCATTCTAGTTTTGAACAAAAAAAAGATGAGTTTTACAAAGTGTTAACTTTACAAAAAAATATAGAAAATAGTTTATTGTATAACATTAATAAATAAGGAGGATAAAATGAAATTATTTTTAGCTAGTAATATTGGGGGGATAAAAAAAGAAAATGGTAAAAAAATACCAGTAAAATTTTTTGAAGATAATAATTTTTTAAAAAATATGAAGGAAAATATAAATAATTATAATAAATTTGTTATTATTGCGAGCGATCCTGATAATTATGAACAAAATGATGAGTATCTAAAATTAGATATGAAAGTCCTAGCGTTATCTGGGCTTCACTTCAAGGAAAATGTTGTACTTGATAATCGTAATAAAGAAGATATTGATAATGTACTTAATAATAGTTCACTTATTTTTCTTAGTGGTGGTAATGCATTTCAACAAAACAAGTTTTTTAATAACATAAATCTTAAAAAATATATAAAAAAAACTGATGCGTGTATTGTTGGCATAAGTGCTGGTTCAATAAATAGTGCAAAAATTGTATTTAGTAGTCCTGAAAATGAAAAAGATTTAACTAACCCTACTATATTAGAAGGACTTGATTTAACTACAATTAATGTTGAGCCGCATTTTGATTGTGATAATCCTAACAAGATTCAAATGGATGCAATAATAAAAGAATCAAATAATAGAATTATTTATGGACTTCCTGATAAATCATATGTATTTAATAATAAAATTTATGGGAAATGTTATAGAATTTGTAAAGGAAATATTGAACTTATTTCAAATGATGATGAAACAGTAGATATTGCTGATTAAATAATTTATCTTAAGGAGGATGATTTAATTGATAATTTCAAATAATTTATTTTATTTAAGTGGTAGCTGCTTTGCTGCTGAAAATAATAAAGGGACATTAGGCGAAGTATATGGTATAAATACAGATCAAGGATTAATATTAATAGATTGCGGAGAGGCTTTAAACGGTCCTGCTATAATAAGAAAAACGTTAAAAAAATTTAATATTAATTCGCCTATAACGCATGTTATTCTTACTCATGGACACCATGATCACTGTGGCGGTGCTAAAGAATTACAAATGACAGGTGCAAAGATAATAGTAGGGGCAGGTGATACAAATTATTGTAAACAAGGCGGTCCAAAAGGAACATCAGATGACATAGAACAATCATTTCCTGCGTTTATTCCTGATGTAGAAATATTTGTAGATCAAGAAATGATTATCAATGGTATTGTATTTGAATTTATTATGATACCAGGGCATACAAATGGAGGAATGGCTATTAGGGCAAAAGTTGATGGTGAATTTGTTTTGTTTACCGGTGACACATTGGAAGCAGATGGCGTCTTCTTAAATAAATTTTTATTTGGTTGGGAAGGGGATCCAGCTTTTAATAAAGAAGCAATTGTTAATAGTATAATAAAGTTAACAAAATATAAAGCTGATATAGTTTTATCTGGTCATGGAAAAATATGTTTGTCAAATGGCACTAAATTGATTTGTCAAGCTGCAAAAGAAGTTAAAAGTATTCTAAATATATGATGTGTTTTATTATTGATATTAAAGTTGATAAATAAATCATAGAATTAGTCCTAAATCATAAGATTATTTTTAATATCCATTTTCTTTCGTGTGGCATAATCACATCTTGAATCAAATATAGATAAAGAATTAAGTGATATTTATGGAAAAAATGTAAAAGTATTTCAAAGATTACCTATAAACACATAAAAAAAATAACTAGAATACATATAAATTCATGGAAGACAACTTATAGTGAGTTTTTTCCTGAAGAAATATTTATAAATCAAGAGAAAAATTTTGAACAAAGAAATAATAATATAAAAGAAGCTATAAAAAAAGATAATGAATATCATTATATTGTTTATGAAGAAGATAATGACATATTGGGTTTTGCTTGCTATGGTAAAGGACGTGGAAATGATTATGTAGATATGGGTGAAGTTTATTCAATATATATAGAAAAAGAAAATCAAAGAAAAGGAATTGGTAAAAAATTAATTACAGAATGTTTTGATTTGTTAAAAAATATGGGATATAAAAATATAATAGTTAGATGTTTAAAAGGAAGTCCATCTGAAAATTTTTACACGGCATTAGGTGGAAAAATAATCGATAGTGAAGATGGAAATGTTGGTGGATTGAAAATCATAGAAAATATTTACGAATTTGATTTGTAATAATTTTCTAAATAATAAAAAATTATAATATGTATTAAAAAAAGGAAAATTTATGAAAAATAAATATATAGATTCAAATCCGACTTATAAAAATATTAGCAAATGCTTTATAAGTCTTATGGGTTATTTAAATTTGATTTTACAATTTGATACTTATAAAGAAGATTTTGAAATATACAATAATATGTTAGAAATAATATCAAAATGGGCAGCACAATATGAAAAAACTAGAAAACTAGACATGATTGATAACGAAATTTTGATAAATCTTTACGAAAAATCAGATATTCTTCAGACAAAATATATCTGTAATGATAAGTTAGGTAGTGAAAGTGAATTTTCTGATTATGTAGTAAATTGGTTATGGAATTTAAGAATAATTTATAAAAAATATATAGAAGGAATAAAAAATTATAAATAATAAATTATATAAGCGGAAAAACGTTTATTTAGTCATTTTAATAAAATTGACATAAAATGTTATTTGCGTTATTATATATTTGATTTTGGAAGGGGGATTAATAAATGAAGGAAGAAAACTTTAAAGACTATCCTAGTTTTGATAAACCACAGAATAAAGGTTATTCAATTTTTGCTAAAAATCCAATTATACCTAATATGAGTATTTACAATTCTATTAAATTAATAAATTCATTTTATAAAGGAAAAGATGCTATTGATTGTCTTGATCTAACAGTAAGTTATGATCAACTATTTAAAGATGCTATAACTATTTCCAAAGCTTTAAAAGAATTAGGTGTCAAAAAAAACGATATTATTTCAGTGTGTATGCCCAATTATTATCAGGCGGTAGCAGCATTTTTAGCTTGTAATCGAATTGGTGCGGTGATGACATTTTTAGATATTAATGCACAAGTAGATGAAATTTGTGATTATCTTAATTTATTCGAATCACCTGTTTTCATTAACTATGATAAAAGTAAAGAAGAAAATATTAATATAAAAAATAAAACAAATGTTAAATATATTATTACTTTAGATAAACAAAAAACAAATACATTATCATTAAATGAAGATTATCATATTACTAGTGATGACAGTAAGATCGACTTTAATAGTTTAGGAAGTATTTCTAAATATCAGAGCAAAGGTTTGGCAAATAACTCTGGGAAAGATGACGCTTTGATATTATTTACCAGTGGTACAACAGGTAAACCAAAATCGGTTGTTTTAACTAATGAAAATGTTTTGGCGGCAGGAGTATATTTAAAAAATTCTAGTCACATTAAATCTTTAAATGGTGATAGAACACTCGTATGCGTACCATTTTCTTATCCTTATGGTTTTGCCACATCAACAATTATGACTTTATTGAGTAAAAAAACAGCAATTCTTGCTCCTAATATTTCCAAAGATACTATTTGTTATTATTTGAAGAAAAAGCCTAATATTATCTTTGGAAGTCCAGCATTATTAGAATTAATTATGCGTTATACACCTAAAGATCAAGATCTATCATCTATTACTACATTTATTTCTGGAGGAGATTTTTTGACTCCAAATCATTATAAGAGAGGTAAAGACTTTTTTGAAAATCATGGAGCTAAGAACGTAGAAATAGGTAATGGTTCAGGAAATGCTGAAACGGTAAGTTGTGGAACTAATCCAACAGGAATCGAAATAAGACCGGAAACAGCTGGCAAGATTCTTGTTGGAACCGAGGCAATTATAGTTGATCCTGATACAATGGAAGAAAAAAAATACAACGAAGAAGGATTATTATGTGTTTGTGGTAAACATGTTTTTAAGGAATATTATAAACAGCCAGAATTAACTAAAGAAGCTAAATTTGAAAAAGATGGAAAAATATACTTTAAAACTGGTACTTTAGGTTTCATTGATCGTCAAGGTTATTTTACCTTAACAGGAAGACAGTCAAGATTTTATATAATTTCTACATTAAATAAAGTATATTGTGATCGTGTTCAAAACATTATTTCTTATTTTGATAAAGTGAGTGAATGTGCTGTTGTTAAAGTTCCAGCTAAAGATTCTTTATATGTTAATAAGGCGTATATTGTTTTAAATGATGGAGTAGAACAATCAGATCAAGTTTTAGAAGAAATTAAAGAACAGTTTAATAAACCGATAATAACTGCCAATGGACAAGTAGAACAATTAAAACGCTATGAAATACCTACTTATATTGAATTTGTTTCAGAGATTCCTAGAAAAAAGGGTACAGAAAAAATTGACTATGACTATTTAGAAAATGATGCAGTTGAAAAAATAAATGCCTCAAAAGTATTAAAATTGAAGAATAGTATATAATTGCTATTCTTTTTTTTGTGTGGTATAATTACATCAAAATAGATGTATGGAGGTTATGATATGGGAAGTGGAATATTTTTTCCTTTATGTGCAGTACCTTTTAGTTTGTTAGTTATAATTTTGTTTTATGTTAAGGGACATATAAATAGTAAAGAGACACAAATATTCAGTGTTTTGATAATTTCTAATTTTGTAGGATTGATAATAGAATTATTATGCACTTATGCTTCTTTTATTTATTTTGACCATCCTTTAATTAGTGTAATTATTTATAAAATTTATCTGTTTTATATAATTCTATGGATTTCTACATTTGCTTATTATATTTATAGTATCATAAATAATGATTTAGAAATTAAGAAGAATAGATATGTTATATTTATTATATATTATATAATTGTAGGTATTATTTTATCTATTTTACCTATCAATATAATTATTGAGAATGATTTCAAAATAAGATATACAACTGGAGCGAGTGTTTATTTTACTTATCTTATTTCGGCTTTAGCAATTATTGTTATATTATTTATGTTGGTAACAAATATTAATAAACTTAAAAATAAAAAATATATACCTGTTTTTATATTTTTAATTATCGGTGGTATAGCGATTTCTATTCAAATAAGTAATCCTCAACTTTTGATTATGACATATATAGAGACTTTAATTTGTGTAATCATGTATTTTACAATCGAAAATCCAGATGTTAAGATGTTACAACAAATGACTCTAGCAAAAGATTTAGCTGAGAAAGCTAATCGAGCTAAGAGTGACTTTTTAAGTAGTATGTCTCATGAGATAAGAACGCCATTAAATGCAATAGTAGGATTAAGTGAAGATATCGTAAGCTATAAAGATCAAGTACCAAACGAAGTAGCTTTAGATGCTACTGATATTCAAAATGCTTCACAAACGCTATTGGAAATAGTAGGTAATATCTTAGATATAAATAAGATCGAATCAGAAAAAATGGAAATTATCAATACTCCATATAATTTAAAAAAAGAAATAGTGTCATTATGTAAAGTGACGACTAGTAGAATAAAAGAAAAACCAATCGAATTTAAATTAGATATAGCTGAAGATTTACCGGAAGAATTAATCGGGGATAGGATTCATATAAAACAAGTAATCAACAATTTATTGTCTAATGCGATCAAATATACAGAAAAAGGTATGATAACATTAGGAATAAAATGTATCAATGAAAAAGATATATGTAAATTAATCATAAGTGTTAAGGACACAGGGAAAGGAATAAAAGCAGAAAATATCAACAAATTATTCACTAAATTTGAAAGATTAGATGTTGAGATGAATTCAACAACCGAAGGAACCGGATTAGGACTAGCTATAACTAAGTCATTAGTAGAGATGATGGGTGGTAAGATAAATGTTCAAAGTCAATACGGAAAAGGATCGATATTTGTAGTTTATTTACCTCAGAAAATAAGTAATCAAAAAAGAGAAAATATCGATATAAATGAGTTATCTAACGAAAACAAAAAAGATTTATCAGGCAAAAAGATATTGATAGTAGATGATAATAAATTAAACATCAAAGTAGCAATTAAAGCATTGCAAGATTTTAACTTTGAAATAGAAGAATGTTATGATGGAATAGAGTGCATCGAAAAAGTAAAAGAAAAAGAATATGATTTAATATTGATGGATATAATGATGCCTAATATGAGTGGTGAAAGAGCTTTAGCCAAATTAAAAGAAAATAAAGAATTTAAAACACCAGTAATAGCATTAACAGCTGATGCAGTATCAGGAGCAAGAGAAAAATATATCAAAGAAGGATTTGTAGATTACATATCAAAACCATTTAACAAAGAACAGGTAAAAGAAAAGATAGAAAATATATTTATAAAAAAAGAAGAAGTTAATACACCACAAAAGGTAACCTATGTCTATGATTCAAGAACTAAAGAAGAATATATAATAAAAGATGGTCAAAGAAATGATTTAGATAATCAACTCTAGGTCTTTTTTTCTAATAATTAAGTTGTTTACAACTATTTAATAATGTTTATTGTTTTAGATGTTGTAAAATATTTAAAATTCTGATAAAATTAAATTGTGATAAGGTGGTGTTCATAATGGATGAAACGAAAATCTTTACAGCCAATGAAATAGAAGACGAATTGATTGCTAAGACAATCAAAGATGTAATCGAAATACTTGAAGAAAGAGGATACAACGCTAAAAATCAGTTAGTCGGTTATTTGATGAGCGGAGATCCTGGTTATATTTCAAGTCATAAAGAAGCAAGAAACAAGATAACAAAATTTGATCGAACTAGAGTTCTTGAAGTTTTAGTCACTAATTTTATCAAATGAATTATTTAGGACTAGATTTAGGTACTAAAACATTAGGTTTAGCTGTTTCTAAAGGACAAATTGCTACACCTTTAAAAACAATAACCTATGATAATGATCAGGTTTTGTTAAAACAACTAGCTGAGGTAATCAAAGAATATAAGATCGAAACGATCATATTAGGATTGCCAAAAAACATGAATAACACATTAGGTCCAAGAGCTTTAGAAACATTAGCCTTCAAAGAAAAACTTGAAAACGAAAATTACAAAGTAATATTACAAGATGAGCGATTATCGACAGTTTCAGCTCACAACTATATGATTGCAGCTGATTTATCGCGTAAAAAAAGAAAAGAAAAAGTTGATTCTTTAGCCGCCACTATTATATTGCAAACATTTTTAGATAAGAAAGGAAATTAAAATATGAAAGAAGAACAAATGAAATTTAAAGTAATAGATGATAAAGGAAATGAAATAGAATGTGAAGTCTTATTTACTTTTGAATCTGACGAAACTAATAAAAATTATATAGTATATACCGATAACACAACAGATGAACAAGGCAATACCAAAGTCTATGCCTCTATTTATACACCAGATTCAGAAAACCTAAATTTAACTGCGATTGAAACCGAAAAAGAATGGAAAATAATCGAAACAATTTTAGAAGAACTACAAGAAGAAGTTAATTCTAGTATGGAGGATAACGAGCAATAAAGCTCGTCTTATCATTATGAAGAAGTATGTTAATATTTATAAGTTTGCTATCGTCATTTTAGCTGTAATAATAATAGTCGGTTGTTTATCTTATAACTATGGAATAGGAGCAGTTAGCAAAGAAAGTAAAGAAGTAGTATTCGAAGTCCAAGAAAATACCACATATCTTTCATTAGCTCCTTTGTTAAAAGAAAATAATCTAATTAGATCAGAATTATTTTACAAAATCTATGTTAAAATATTTAATCCAGAAAATTTAGAAAAAGGTACTTATGTTTTAAACGAAAATATGGGGGTCAAAAAAATAATTGAGACATTAGAAAAAGGTGGAAAAACAGAAACTACTTCCTTCGTAATTCCCGAAGGTAAACATATTACTGACGTAGCTATTTATATAAGCGAAGTCACAGATCATACTACTGACGAGTTGTTAGACTACTGGCAAAATGAGGAAGTAATCGATAAATTAATCGATAAATATTGGTTTATTACCAACGAAGTTAAAAATGATAATTTAAGATATAACTTAGAAGGATATTTCTTTCCCGCAACTTATGAAATTTATCCTACTAGCACAATCGAAGAAATAACTTATAAAATGTTAGATAAAATGAATGAAATTTTAACTAAGTACAAAAATGAAATCGAAAGTAGTGACTATACTGTTCATGAAATTCTAACCTTAGCTTCGATCGTCGAACATGAGGCGATTTTAGATGAAGATCGCCCAATGATTGCCCAAGTGTTTTACAATCGTCTTAATAGAGGAATAAAATTAGAAAGCTGTGCTACTATCGGTTATGCTATAAACGAGTGGAAATTAACTTACACTAGCGCAGATTTAGCGGTTGATTCGCCATATAATACTTACAAATACTATGGTTTACCAGTCGGTCCTGGTGGATTACCAGGAGAAGCAAGCATTAAAGCAGTTATTTATCCTGAAGAAAACAACTATCTATTTTTTCTAGCAAATGTTTTTGACAGTAATTCTACTAAAACTTATTATTCTTTAAGTTATGCTGAACATCAACAGAAGTGTTTAGAGTATTTAGGTTATTCATGTTAAAACAAATCGAAGAATATGCTTTTAAATATAATATTCCAATTATGCAGAAAGATGGAATTGATTTTTTAACTAACTTCATTAGTAAAAATAATATTAAAACGATTTTAGAAATAGGAACAGCTATTGGCTATTCCGCTATAAAAATGGCTTTAGTCGACGTAAACATCAAGATAATATCAGTTGAACGCGATGAGGAAAGATATTTAGAAGCAGTTAAAAATGTTAAAAATTTTAAACTAGAAAATAGAATCAAATTAATTCACGCCGATGCTTTTGATGTTGAATTAAATGAAAAATTTGACCTAATTTTTTTAGATGCTGCTAAAGCACAAAATATTAAGTTTTTTAAAAAATTTTCAGAAAATTTAAACGATCAAAAATACATTATAACTGACAATTTGAATTTTCATGGTTTAGTTGACAGTTGTGAGAAAAAAAGTAAAAATTTAAGGCGTCTTACTGATAAAATTCGCCAATATCGACAATTTTTAAAGGAAAATTCTGATTATGAAACACATTTTTATGATGTCGGCGATGGAATTAGTATAAGCAAAAAGGTGATATGATGGAAATAATTATAGAACACATTAACGGATGTTTTAGACAAACGATCGTTGCTAAAAACGATAAAAATAAAACGATCAAAAGAACTAACAATATGGATAAAATACAGTTGTTAGTAAGAAGTTTACCTACAAAACCGACTCTTATTGAAACTAGAGAAAATTATTTAAAAATAATTTATGGTAAACAAAATGTCGTAATACTTAAAGATTATAAACAACATCTTAACTCTAAATTATATAGCAGTATTTTAGATAAAATCGATGCTTCAACTCCGATTGTTAATAAAGTTAATTATAATAAAAACAAATTAGCAGAAATAGTTAAAAAACTAAAAGAAGATAAAAAAAGAGTTGTCACATTTGTTTTAGCTACTTTAGTATCCACAGCGATTATCGGCGATAGTCTTTTAAAGAAAAAAGAAGATATCGCTACTGACTTAATAGAATCTGTAACCATCGATGATGAACAAAAAGAAGATAACAATATCTTTACCGAGCTTGCCCAAGCTGAAGATTTCGATTTAGAAGTTCGAATTAAACAGGCCACTGGCAATGCAGTAAATCAGTATACTCTAAATAAAATTGTTCAGTTTTTAAACTCTACTGATGGCAACTATTTTTTAGAAGTAGCTCATGATTTTGGAATAGATCCATATATTTTCCTATCGTTGATGATTAAAGAATCTAGTTTAGATCACGAAGCGACGATCCCTGGTGGTAAAAACTATAATGGCTTTGGTGTTGGTATTTGCCAATTAGAGACACCAAGTGGTCAACAAATTAACGCCTTTAATTATAGTAGTGGTAAAGAGGAAACAATATATGAAACTATGGAGAATGCTTTAGATAAAAAAACAAATATTAAAATAGGTGTCATGCGTTATCAAAATGTTTTAGAAAAATATTGTGGTAATGAGAATTTAGCTTTACAATCTTATAACTATGGTCAAGGATTAATGGATTTAATCATTACAGCTTACGCTAATGAAATTGGTTCCACTTATGAGCAAGTTGTCTTAAATTTTGAAGATACTGGCTGGTTAAAGTATGTTAAAATTGCTCATGAAGATCCTGTCAAATTTGTTAACTCCTTAGATCAAACTCAGTATAGTTCCTTTAAAGATGTTATGACATTTCTTCAAAATTGGCCATATGGTACTTATGGGGATGATAACTATCTAGCTGGTGTTAAAGGTTATTATGTTGGTATTTATGGTCAAAATATTGTCGATGGTGAAGTAATTCAGATCAATCATGTGACTAATGAAACAGTAAAAGTCGACAAAGAAACTTTAGAAAATGATCATCAATTAGCTTAAAAAGTTTAAATATTTAAACTTTTTTTGGTATAATAATTAACGTGATATATATGGAATTAAAAGAAATTGAAAGAAGTATTATTAAAAAATATCGAAAAAAAATTTTTGTCCCATTTGTTAAGGCGATTAAAGACTTTAATTTAATTGAAGAAAACGATAAAATTGCCGTTTGCATCAGTGGTGGTAAAGATTCATTTTTATTAGCTAAGTGTCTACAAGAAATAAAAAAACATGGTAAATTTTATTTTGAATTAGAATTTATCGTGATGAATCCGGGTTATAGTGAAAAAAATATAAAAAAAATAAAAGAGAACTTAAATCACCTCAATATTGAAGCGCATATATTTGAAACGCCGATTTTTGATATAGCCGATACAACAGATAATCCTTGTTATATGTGCGCGAAAATGCGAAGGGGTTATCTTTATAGTTATGCCAAAAGTATCGGATGCAACAAAATAGCTTTAGGTCATCATTTTAACGATGTCATTGAAACAGTTTTACTAAACATGATATTTAATGGCACTTTTAGTAGCATGGTTCCTAAAGTAAAAAGTACTAATTTTGAAGGAATGACTTTGATTAGACCACTTTATTATGTTAAAGAAGAAGATATAATCAAGTGGAGCAAATCTAACCAATTAGAATTTCTAGATTGTGCTTGTAAAGTTACGAAAAAAAACAGTGGTCAAAGAATAGTTATTAAAAATTTAGTTAAAGAATTAAATAAAATATATAGTAAAGCTGATGTTAATATTATGACAAGTACTAAAAATGTTAATTTAAATACTATTTTAGGATATAAAAAATAATAAAACAAATAATTAACATTTTGGGAAAGTATGAAACTTCGATTATAAACAGTATACTTATTTAAAAAATATGATATAATATAAATGTCTAGGAATAGCGACAAGCTCATTTAGAAAAACCGACTAATTAACGAATATTGGGAATCTAATTCGTCGACGGTGTTGAAAGCTCAATTAATTTTGAGAATCCTAAAGTTGACGATGTGATGCCCACCTGGTAGAGACTAGGTTTTATCGTTAAGGGCCCGCATTCTTGGACTTTTTTTAATAAATTATGATATAATGAAGAAGGTGAGATTGATATGGATAGAGAAATTGTCAATAATATTAAATCTTTAGGGATAGATATGATCGATTGTGCTAACAATGGCCATCCTGGTATCGTATTAGGAGCAGCTAATATTATTTATACACTTTATGCAAAACACATGAACATCAATGTCGATGATCCTACTTGGGAAAATCGAGATAGATTTGTTTTATCGGCTGGTCATGGCTCAGCTTTGTTATATGCTACATTATATATGGCAGGTTTTGATTTGACGATCGATGATTTAAAACAATTTAGACATATTCATTCTAAAACACCTGGTCACCCTGAATATAATGTCACTGCTGGTGTTGACATGTCAACAGGACCATTAGGCCAAGGAATAGCTTCAGCTGTCGGTATGGCTTTAGCTGGTAAAATATCCCACGAAAAATATCGGTTACCTAAAAAAAGTAAATTAGGTAAAGAGCAAAGTTTATTTGATTATCATGTTTATGTTTTATGTGGTGATGGAGACCTAATGGAAGGAATTAGCTATGAAGCGACATCTTTAGCTGGTAGTTTAAAATTAAATAATCTAATCGTATTATATGATTCAAACAATTTTAGTTTAGATGGCAATACAGAAAATACATTTACGGAAAATGTTATCGATCGCTTTAAAGCTTTAAATTGGAACACTATTTTAGTTAAGAATAATACCATTTCAAGTATCGATAAGGCTATAATGGAAGCTAAGGCAAGTGATCGTCCAACACTTATAGAAGTGAAGACGATTATCGGTGAAGGATCAATCTACGAAAACAGCAACAAAGTTCATGGTAAGCCATTAGATAAAGACGATATTAATAAATTAAAACTAAAAATGAAAATCGAACCGACTGAATTTTATGTCGATATGGCAGCAAAAGAAAACTTTGCCAAACAAATTAAAGAGAGAAGTTTAAAAAAATATGAATTATATAACAAAATAGCTAAAGAGATAAATTACCAAAATGACAGTAAAGATTTAGATTTGAGCGATTTATCTTTTCCACATGATTTAGAAGAAGAATTAAGAACTACTAATGGCAAAATAATGTTAGAAATAGCTAAAAGAGTTCCCAATTTTATTGGTGGTAGTGCTGATGTTGGTTCGTCAACTAAAGCAGTTTTACCTAATGATTTAAACAATTTTATCGGTAATAATATTTATTTTGGGGTAAGAGAACATGCCATGGGAGCTATTTTAAATGGCTTAGCTTTAAATGGTTACTATGCTTTCGGATCGACATTTTTAGTTTTTAGTGATTATTTAAAACCAGCGATTCGAATGACTGCCTTGATGAATTTGCCGGTTACCTATATCTTTACTCATGATTCAATCAATATTGGTCAAGATGGACCATCACATCAACCGATTGAACAATTAATATCTTTACGAAGTATTCCTAACATGTTAGTTTTTAGACCAGCTGATGCTTTAGAGTTAGTTGGTTGTTGGGAATATATCATAAATAATAAAAAACCTAGTTGTTTAGTCCTTTCACGTAATAAGGTATTGATAAATGAGTTAACTGATCGTAAGCTAGTTTCAAAAGGTGGCTACATCGTTAGAAAAGAAAAAGATCTTTATGCCATTATTATATCTACGGGAAGTGAAGTTAACTTAGCTATCAAGATCGCTAACTATCTATATGAAGAATATAGTTTAGACATTAGAGTAGTTAGCATGCCATCTAGAGAATTATTTTTAAAGCAGCCCAAACAATATCAAGAAGAAATTTTACCAAAAGGTGTTAGGACAGTTGTGATCGAAGCTGGTAGTAAGTATGGTTGGGAAGGATTCGTTTACAGCGATAAGTATCTTATAACCTTAGATCGTTTTGGTTATAGTGGAACCAAAGAAGAAGTTTTAAAAGAGATGAATTTTGATTACGACCAGATATTACAAAAAATTGTTAAACTACTAAAATAAGACAAATTTTTCAAATAAAAGATTATATAATCGAATTAGGTGATTTTAATGCGAGAATATAATCTTTTTATAATTAAAAAAGAATACTTTGATTACTATCAAAAAAATCCATTATTTTTATTTGATGTTTTAAAGAATTTATATAATTTAAAACACGATTTTAATTATGGCATATCTTTGTATGATCAATTATGTGAACGAATAAATATATTTCATTGGAAATATTATTTAAATAAGAGATATCTTTTAGATAATGAACGCACTTTTTATATTGATAAAACTTTTATCGAATTAAGACATTCTAGAATCATCATAAGAAGTAAAGGCAATTTCGAAATAATCAAAAATTTTAATGAATATAATAAAAATATATTCGCCTGTGATTTTATTAATAATGATTATTTTTGGGTTAATAAAACAAGTGATTTGCTGGTTAATGTATAAAGGGGGGATTAATATGGATATTAAATTACCAGAAGCTTTGACAAGCAGTGAAATCATTGAATTATTTAAAACATATGAAGGTGGTAGTGAAAAAATTCGAAACAAGTTGATTGAAGGAAACTTAAAATTAGTAAGCAATGAATTAAAAAAATTTTATAGTTTAACTGATGAATTTAGCTATATTGAAAAAGAGGACCTATTCGAAATCGGTTGTATAGGTTTAATTAAAGCTGTCGATAGTTTCGACTATAAGAAGAATTTTAAATTTTCAACATATGCTGTTAAATGTATTGATCATGAAATACTTATGTATTTACGAAAACTTAAAGTTAGAAAAATTGGAGAGATCACTAGTTTAAATGTTCCAATTAGCAATGATTTAAATGAAGATAATATCGATGATTTAAAGATTGATTTAGTTATTGCTAATGATAATGTCGAAGAAACTTGTATTAGAAATGAAACTCTTAAAATAATAAGAGAAGCAATCGATAATCTATCAGAATTTGAAAGAAATCTAATCTTAATGAGCTATGGTATTGATTGTGATTCATTAACGCAAATTCAACTTAGTAAACATTTTGCTTGTTCTAAATCTCACATTAATAAAAAAAGTATGAAAGCTAGGCAAAAAATAAAAGAATATATATTAGAAAAATATTCAGGATTAAAGTAATAGTAGTAGACAAAAAGCAAAAAACATAGTAAAATTAATAAAGGAGTTGATAAAAAATGTTATGGAATATAATATATTTACTTATTGGTTTAGTGGTAGGTGGTGTGATTGGGTTCTTTGTAGCTCGTAGTTTGATTCAAAAACAAATTAAGAAAAATCCACCAATTAATGAACAGATGATTAAAGCGATGATGACACAAATGGGACGAACACCAAGTCAAAAACAAGTTAATCAAATGATGAAATCGATGACTAAATATATGTAAAAAGGTATAGATTATCCTTTTTTTTATGATATAATTATTTTGAAGGAGAATAAATGTATGACTAATAAAGAGTTTGCTGATATTTTATTGCCAAATGTAGAAAAAACAATCGATGAATATATAAAGATTTATCCGAAAAGAGATTTGCCAAAAGAGGCAATCGTCACTAGATATGCACCAAGTCCAACTGGATGTGTCCATATGGGAGCTTTATTTTCGGCTTTTATAGCTAGCAAAATGGCAAAACAGACTAATGGAGTTTTCTTTTTAAGAATTGAAGACACTGATAAAAAACGTGAAATTACTGATGGTGTATCTGGAATTATTAGAGATTTAAAAAACTATGGTATTGCTATTGACGAGGGAATGATCAGTGAGGAAGAATGGATCGGTGATTATGGTCCATATATTCAAAGTGCAAGAAAAGATATATATCAGGCTTTTGCTAAATATTTAATTATCAATGATTTAGCGTATGCTTGTTTTTGTAGTGAGGAAGAATTAGCCGATATTAGAAAAGAGCAAGAGGAACTTAAACAGAGAATCGGTTACTATGGGAAATGGGCTAGAGATAGATATTTATCAAAAGATGAAGTATTAAATAAGATTAAAAATGGTGAACAGTATGTTATAAGATTAAAATCACCAGGTAAATTTACTAATAAAATCGTTTATACCGATTTGGTTAAAGGAAAATTAGAATTACCAGAAAATGATTTGGATATAATTATCATTAAAGGTGATGGCTTACCAACTTACCATTTTGCTCATTTAGTCGATGATTATTTGATGAAAACGACACATGTTATTAGAGGTGATGAGTGGTTATCAAGTGTACCGATTCATCTTCAACTATTTCAAATTTTTGGTTTTGAACCTCCTAAGTATGCTCATATATCGCCACTGTTGAAAGAGGAAAATGGCAATCGGCGAAAATTAAGTAAACGTAAAGATAAAGAAGCTGCAATTTCTTATTATCATGAAAAAGGTATTCCAACTGAAGCAGTTTTGTTATATTTATGTACTGTTGCTAACTCTAATTTTGAAATGTGGTATTTACAAAACAAAGAAAAAACGATCGATGATTTTGTTCTTGATTTTAAAAAAATCAGTTCTAGTGGTTCTTTATTTGATGTTGAAAAGCTTTTAAATATATCTAAAAACTACATTAGCTTATTAACTGCTAGTGAGGTATATGATAAGACTTTAGAGTATAGTAAACATTATGACAAGGAATTGTATGATTTATTAAATAAGTATAAAGAATACAGTATTGCTGTTATGAATATTGAAAGACAACAGAAGAAACCACGAAAAGATATGGCCATGTTTTCTGATTATAAAAAAGAAAATTGGTATATGTATGATGAATTGTTTGATAATTTTGAATATCAATTTGATAAGATAACAGATAAAGCTGAGATTAAAAAAATCCTTGATTTATATATTTCGAAATACTACGACGTTAGTGATAAAGAGATTTGGTTTAATAAAATAAAAATGTTAAGTGAAGAATTAGGCTACGCTAAAGAGGTTAGGGAATATAAAGATAATCCTGATAAGTATCCAGGTCACGTCGGTGATGTTAGTATGGTTTTAAGGGTGGTATTAACTTCTAAAACAATGACACCTGATCTATATGAAATAATGTGTTTATTAGGAAAAAATCGCATTGAGAAAAGATTTAATATGTTTTAAATCTTTTTTTAATGGTATAATAATGATAGGTGAATAGTATGTGGTGGAATATTTGTTTATTAATTATAGGATTAGCTTTAATCATAATTTCTTCTAATATATTTGTTGAAAGTGCATCTAATTTAGCGAATAGTTTTAAGGTTCCTAAGATGGTTATTGCTTTGACGATTGCTGCTTTTTGTACGTGTGCTCCAGAGTTGGCGATATCTTTTAACAGTATTGCTAATAATAATTATGATTTAACGATATCTAATGTTGTTGGAAGTTGTGCTGTCAATATTCTTTTGATTATTGGTTTGGCTAGTATTGTTAAGCCAGTTAAGATCAAGACAGTTACTGTTTCAAAAGAGTTACCACTTTTGGTTATAGTGACTTTTATGTTTTGTTTGTTATTTTTAGATAATACTTTATCACGCTATGATGCAATAGTTTTACTTCTTTTGTTTGTTCTTTTTTGTGTTTACTTATACCGAATGGTCAAAAGATTTAAAAAGTTAGAATATGAAGAAGTTAGACAAAGTAAAATTAAATCTCTTATTTTTACCTTTATCTCTTTAGCTGCTATTGTTTTTGCTAGTGAGTTGATCGTCGATTCAACTTTGGCTTTATCGGAACAGTTAAATATATCGACTAAAGTGATCTCGATGACTGTTATTGTTATTGGAACTTCTTTACCGGAGTTAATGATAACTGTTACTTCAGCTAAAAAAGGAGAATTCGACATGACAGTTGGCAATATTATCGGTACTAATATATTTAACATTTGTATAGTTTTAGGTTTGCCAGTTTTAATATTTGGCAGTATTAATAGTATGGCATTTAATTATATTGATTTGATTGCAATATTTGTTGCAGCTGTTATGTTTTATTTGTTAGGTAGAAGTGAAAGAACTATTTCTAGATTAGAAGGCTGTTTAATGTTGTTATTATTTATTATATATTATAGTTATTTGTTAATTTTCTAAGAAAACTATTTACAATTAAAGATAATTATTGTATAATTGTATTTAGTTTCGCAGGTGTAGTACAGCGGTTAGTATGCGGCCTTGCCAAGGCTGAGACGGCGGTTCGATTCCGCTCACTTGCTCCATAAGGTAAAATCGTCGCACCAATGTGACGTTAATGATTAAATCAATCTGAAAAGATTGATTTTTTTGTGCGTTATT
>CATYVZ010000005.1 GCA_958413985.1 uncultured Bacilli bacterium | reverse complement strand
TATCAAAAATGGTTAATTTAGGAAATGCAAGTATATTAGAAATAGGATATAATGGCAATAAACTAACTAGTTTAAAAGTAGAGAGTAATAATCATGAATATACATTATGTTGGAATGATAAATTTGTTATGGATGATGAAGAATGTCCAAAATTATCAGTATCATTTGCTGAAGATTCATGGGAGACAATAGCTAAGGTAATAAAACTAGGAAAAGCAGAAGAATTATACAATGTAGGAGATACAAAAGAAGTAACAGTAGAAGGATATACTAATGGAGATGAACAAACTTTTACAGTAAGAATAGCGAATATATCAACACCAGAAGAATGTAATAGTGAAGGATTTTCACAAACAGCGTGTGGCTTTGTAGTAGAATTTGTTGATATTATAACTAATCACAATATGAAATTATTTAATTTTTCCCCTCTTTCAGATATACTTTGGTCAGAAAGTGAGATGTATAGTTTTGTCAATGAAGATATATATAATGCATTACCAAGCGATTTAAGAGATGTCATAATCGATACCTATACAGTATCAGGTTTTAGTGATGATGCTAGTTATACCTCAATAGATAAACTATATTTATTAGCACCAAAAGAAGTATGGGGAGATGAACCTTTATCCGTTGGTTTTAGTTTGATTAGACAATTAGATTACTATAAGAATAATAATGTAACTTTAGATAATTATAGTGAAGCAAAAAAAACATATCAAGGAAATGCAAGTAAATGGTGGATGCGACAACATCATACTTTAAGTTGTGCGTTTGGTGCCTATGTTGTCGACACAGATGGTAGTTATAACAGCGATAATGATAAAGATTATGGCGTTTCCCCAGCTTTCCGAATAGGATAAAAAAGCGATTTAATTTATAGGTACTATAATATAAGTAATAAGCAAAGCGTAATTATTTAAATAAGTCTATTTACTTT
Organism: uncultured Bacilli bacterium; assembly: GCA_958413985.1. Taxonomy (GTDB): domain Bacteria; phylum Bacillota_I; class Bacilli_A; order RF39; family UBA660; genus Faecisoma. The sequence continues at coordinate 103,011 of CATYVZ010000005.1, read as the reverse complement.
TAAAGTGATAGACTTTTTTATCATAAATTATTCTTTAAAATTTATTGAGTATATGATAAAAGATAGAAAATTATAGTTTTTTTTGCTATAATTATAGATGGTGACAGATATGAATTATATAAAAGGTAATTATCGAAAAACGATCTTTTCATCCGATAAAGGCTATGTTATCGGTCTTTTTAAGGTTAGGGAAACTAACGATGACCAAATGAAGATTTATCTTAATAAAACTGTCACATTTACTGGTTATTTTCACGAACTAAACGAAGATGATATTTACTGTTTTTATGGTGAAAGTGTCGATCACGCTAAGTATGGTATGCAATTTCAAGTTAGTAATTATGAACGTTTAAAACCTGAAGATGAGGATGGTTTAATAGCTTTTCTATCAAGTGATTTATTTAAAGGTGTTGGTCCTGCTTTAGCTAAATTGATAGTTGAAACCTTAGGTAGAAATGTATTAGATGAAATTTTAAAAGATGAAAGTTGTCTTTTGTTAGTACCTAAGATGAGTTCTAAAAAAGCTCATAAGATATATGAAACATTATCTCAATATGAGGAAAGTCATCAAGTGATAGTTTATTTAACCGATTTAGGTTTTAATATGAAAGATGCATTAGATATTTATAATACTTATCGTAAAGAGACCATCAGTAATATCGAACACGATCCTTATCGTTTAGTTGCTGATCTTGATATATCTTTTCCTAAAGTCGATGAAATTGCTTTAAAATTTGCTGTTCCAGTCGATGATGAACGTAGAATTAAAGCTTGTATTATTTATATTATGAAAAAAATTATCTATACTAATAGTGATACCTATCTTAATCGTGATGAGATTTTAAAAGGTGTCGTCGACTATCTAAACTTTGATTTAAATATCGAAAATTTTGATTCATTTTTAGAGCAATTACAACATGAAGATAAAATTGTTTTACAAGATGAAAAGTACTATCTAAAAGATATGTATGATTCTGAGGTTAATATTGCTAGTTTCTTTAGCTATTTAATAAATGTTAAATCTCCTAAAAATAATTTAGATAAAAAAATAAAACAATTAGAAAATGCTAATAATATTGAATATAATAGTCAACAAAAAGAAGCGATCAATAAGGCTTTAGAAAATAATCTTACTATTATTACTGGTGGACCTGGAACTGGTAAAACGACGATCATTAAAGCTATATGTGAACTTTATATTCAAATTCACAATTTGAATTATGATGAAGCAGTGGCTGAAATTGCTTTATTAGCGCCAACTGGAAAAGCTAGTAAAAGAATGAGTGAATCGACTTTGTTGCCAGCTAGTACAATTCATCGTTTTTTGAAGTGGAATAAAGAGACCAATGAATTTTCTGTCAACGAATATAATAAAGATCTTCATCATCTAATTATCATCGATGAAGTAAGTATGATCGATTTAAATTTATTGAGCAGTCTTTTAAAAGGTTTGACTAAAAATATTAAACTAGTTTTAGTTGGCGATCATAATCAGCTGCCTTCGGTTGCGCCTGGCAACGTATTAAAAGATTTAATCGAAAGTGATCTTATCGATACAGTTTATTTAAATACTTTATATCGTCAAGATGAAAATTCATACATTACTACCTTAGCGCATGAGATTAAAAGTAATTCTTTAAGTGAAAATTTTTTAGAAACTAAAAGTGATTATACCTTTTTTAAATGTAATGAATCGATGATTGGGCAAGTACTTAGAAATCTATGTTTTCAATTAATCGATAAAGGTTATGATTATAAAAGAGTTCAAATTATGGCGCCGATGTATAAAGGAATTAATGGAATCGATAATCTAAATAAAGAATTACAGGAAATTTTCAATCCTCCTAGCGATAGTAAAAATGAAATCAAATATGGCGATATAATATATCGTGAAAATGATAAAGTTTTGCAGTTAGTAAATATGCCCGATGACAATGTCTATAATGGCGATATTGGAATTATAAAAAATATTTTAAAAATTGATAAAAAAACAATTATCTATATTGATTTTGATGGTAATTTAGTTAAATATGAAAGTAAAGATTTAAACAAAATAACCCATGGATTTATTATTTCGATCCATAAATCACAGGGTAGCGAGTTTGAATTAGTAGTTATACCAATTTGTAATAGTTATCGAAGAATGCTATATCGTAAACTTATCTATACAGGTATTACAAGAGCTAAAAAAAAGTTGATTTTAATTGGCGAGGCGAACGCTTTTGTTTATGCAGTTAATAACAATAGCGAACGTGAAAGAAAAACCAATTTAAAAATGCAATTAAAGAATAATATTTCAAATTAAGGTTAAACTAAGGATGTATGTTTATACATACCTTCATTTTTTCTTTTTAAACGAGGTGATTTTTATGGTAAAGAATATAGCTAAAAGTATGTTGTTTATGGGAATCGGTATTGGTGCAACAATAATGTATCAAAAGTATAGTAAACCAGTCATGAAAGAAATGGAAAAAATCGCTAATAAGGCGATGAAGAAAATTGACAAAGAATTAGAAGAAATGATGTAAAAAGTCTCCTTTTTAGGAGGCTTTTTAATATATAAAGAAACTGATTTATAAAGTTAGTTAGGTAATTTATAAAAAAAATTTTATTTTAAGTTTTGTTTATTAAACGTAAAATTATATTGAAAAGAAAAGTAAAATCATATATAATGAAAATAGGTGAATAGTATGAAAATCATGTCTAAATTAACCTTAAAAGAGTTATTTAAAAACAAAAAAAATTTTATCTTATGTTTTATTAGTGTATTGTTATCTTGTATTTTATTGTTTTCTGTTGGTTTAGCATTTTCGACAATTAGGCAAAATAAAATTAACAATATCATTGATTTATATGGCGATTATCATTTAGCTATTTATAATATAGAAGATCAAAAATTGTTAACGGATGAAAAAATATCGCAATATTATTATATTTTTCAAGTTAAAGATAATTTATATAGCATCAGCGATAATTTTGCTTTAGATTTAAAATTAGAAGGTGAATTACCAAGCAATAATACTGAGGTAATCATTAGTTTAAAAAAAGCTAATCAATTAAATTTAGATATCGGTTCATCTTTAACTATCGATCAACGAGATTATCAGGTTACTGGCATTTATGAGAGAAGTTATCTTAATTTAGAAGATCTTGTTTTAACGAAGGAAACTGGTAACAGCAATTCTAATATTTACTTTATCTATTTAAATTCATTTAAAAATCTACATCGAGAAATAGATAATTTAATTAATAAATTTTCCAACAATCCATCATTTAAAAATGAAGCTTTAATTAATTGTTATGACACATCTGAATCACCACAAGCTCAAGTCTATATTTTGTTATTAATGTTTTTATCTTTAGTTTTAGCATTTATTATTTTCTTCATCATTTATAATGCTTTTTCAATTTCGGTTAACGAAAAGAAAAAAAGTTATGCGATGTATAAAAGTATTGGCGCTAGCCCTAAGCAGATATTATATTCAGTATTTTTAGAAGCTTTAATAATTTTAGTTTTAACTATTCCTTTAGGATTTTTGTTAAGTTTGGGCTTTATTTATTTAATTTTATTGATCATTAATACTATGTTAGAAGGTATAGCTACTAACATTTATACTTTAGAAATCTATCCTATTTTTATGTTGATATCATTAGTTTTTATTTTAATAAGTACTTTATTTGCTACTTTTTCTATTGCTAGAATGGCTAGTCGAATTAATGTGATCGATGAGGTAAGGCAAACTAAAAAATTTAAATATAAAAAAGAGAATAAATTGATTAAGAAATTATTTGGAATCGAGGGAGCTATTTCCGCTAAAAATGTCACTAGGGATCGAGCTAAATATCGCATTACGACTATTTCAGTTGTAATAGGAATAATTTTGTTTTTAACTGCTACTACTTTATTATCGATTTTATTATCCGGAACAAATAGTGATGAATTAGATGATTATATTCGTGTATATTTTAATCCTGATCATCTACAAAATATAACCAAAGAAAAGATCATAACTGAAATTTCTAATTTAGAGTCTGTCGATGATTTTATTTATTCAGAAAGTCAAAATTTTCGATTTGAAACTGCCAGTAATTTTAACAATACAGTGCGTAATGATGTTAGATATATTTATATTAATGAAGATAAATATAACAAATTAAAAGAATATTATAATATTGATAACGATTATCCTTTCTTAATCAATACTTTAGATAATGGTAATAAAGTATTTACTGATGATATTGTGTCACTAGAATTAACTGGATATAATCAAACCAATAAGAGTGTTACTGCTAACGTCGTCGATGATTTAGGATTATTAAAGGATTATTATTTTGATTATTCATTTATTCCAATTATTATTGATAAATATAGTGATAGTGTAGGTGGTTTTTTAAGTATATATATCATAGCTGAAGATTATTTAAAATTAGATCAAGAAATAAATAAAATATTAGAAAAAGATGAAAATATATATTATTGGAATAGTTTTGCTATTAATTATAGTGATGTTGTCAAAACTAATTGTATTAAACTAATAATATATTTAGCACTTTTATTTATTACTTTTATAACAGTTGTCAGTATTATTGGGACTATCAGTGCGAATTTAAATTTAAGAAGAAAAGAATTTGCTGTTTTAAAAAGTCTAGGATTATCAAATAAAGGATTTAATAAAATGATCTTTTATGAGAGTTTGATGCTAAGTTTAAAATCATTGTTATTTGGGTTATTAATATTTATTTTAATCGTTGTAATTTTTTTAAGAATAGCGATGATCGACAATAAAACTTTTTCTAGTTTACTTGATATACCTTTAAATTTGTTTGTTTTACCATTGTCAATATGTGTTATTGGAGTAATAGTAATAGTTTATCTCGCATTTTTAATCGCGACTCGAAAAATAAAAAAAGACAATATTGTCGATGTAATTAAGTCATATTAGGAAAATGTTAACGATCTAAAAAAACTAGAATTCAAATTCTAGTTTTTGTTCTGTAAGAAAACTTGGTTTTAAAGTTAAATTACTTTTTTTCAAGTACATATTGTTTATAATCTTCTATTGTTGGAAAGATTAAAACGCTGTGCCAATTACCTTGTAAGAACACTTTATCACTTAAAATATATTTACGTTTTAAATTGATTCTTTTAAATTTATCCACTTTCACTAGGTCGACGATCGATGAGACAATTAAATCAACTTTTTTAAATTCTTCCAAATCTCTATATTTTTTTATTTCATCTTCGATATGGGATAAATTAAACAAGGCAAAATGATTATCTACTTTTTGGATGACTAAATCGTCATCTTTTTCAGCGTCACAGAATTTAGGTAAATAAATTCTTCCTTTGTAATCTACTGCTCTTACACAACTACCTAACATTGGTTTATCACCAAACATAATTATCCCCCTTTCGTCTTAATATTATAATAAAAATTTTATTTTTGTCAAATTATAAAACAAGATGTTAATTTACATATTGAAATATAAGTGGTATAATTATATCTGGTGATCTGGATGTATAAAAAATTGTTTATTTTTACAATAATCTTTGTATTACTTGATCAATTATCCAAAGGTCTTGTTAATATATATTTTAATTTAAACGAAAGTATTGAAATAATACCTAATTTTTTTAATCTTACTTACGTTCATAACCAGGGAGCAGCTTTTAGTATATTTACAGGTGCTAGATGGCTTTTTATTATAATTGCGATAATTGCTTTGAATATAATTTTTATCTTTTTCATTCGGGATAAGAAATTAAAAAACAGTGAAATAGTTACTTATTCATTATTAATAGGTGGTATTATCGGTAACTTGATCGATCGAATTCTATATGGATATGTCGTTGATTTTTTAGACTTTACTATCTTTGGTTATAATTTTGCTATTTTTAATTTAGCGGATAGTTTTATTGTAATTGCTATTATAATTTTGCTCATTTTAGCGTTAGGTGAAAAAAAGTGCAAGAATTAAATGTCGAAACTAACAATGAACGTATCGATACTTATTTAGCTAAAAATTTAAATATTAGTCGAAGTAAAGCTGGTAAGTTGATTGAAAAATGTGTTTTAGTAAATGGGCAAAAAGTTAAAAATAGCTATTTAGTCAAGGAAAAAGATCTAATCATTGTAGATGAATATTTCGAAGAAGAAATGCAGGCATCTGCTGAGATGATTCCTTTAGATATTGTCTATGAAGACGATGATGTTGTTGTCATAAATAAACAAAATGGTCTAGTGGTTCATCCAGCTGTCGGTAATACTCATCATACTTTAGTCAATGGTTTACTTTATCACTTTAAAAATTTAAGTCAGAAAAATGGCCAATTCCGTCCTGGAATCGTTCATCGTATCGATGCTTATACGACTGGTTTGTTGATGATCGCTAAAAACGATAAAGCTCATGATTTTTTAGCTAAACAATTATCTGAAAAGACAGTCCATCGTAAATATGTCGCTTTGGTTTGGGGAGTTATCAATAATGATACAGGAACGATCGATGCTCCTATTGGAAGGGATGTTAATGATCGCAAAAAGATGGCGGTTATAGGTGGTGGTAAAACTGCCGTGACTCATTTTAAAGTTATCAAAAGATATGCTGATGCTACTTTAATTGAATTAAAGTTAGAAACTGGTAGAACTCATCAAATTAGAGTTCATATGAATTATATTGGTCATCCTGTGGTCAACGATCCTGTTTATAGCAACCGCAAATTAATCGATGATAGTGGTCAATGTTTACATGCTAAAGAATTAGGATTCATTCATCCAACCACTAAAAAATATATGGAGTTTACTAGTGAATTACCGCAATGTTTTAACAATATTTTAAAAAAATTCGAGGAGGAAATATGAACTATACAATTTCAAAACAAAACGAAGAAATTATTATGAAATTATTACATTACTTTATAACTGATAAAAACTACAACCCCGTTGTTTTATACGGAGCGAAAAATGAAATTTGGTTAGAAAATTTAGATAGTGATTATAAAATTATAAGAATAGTATCTAATTATATTCATAATGATGAACAGTTAAATTTTGATATTTATCGAACCAAACAGATCATGAAATCGATCAAAAAAAAGACTTTTTCTTTTAAAGTTCCTACATTAAGTATTTTTATTAATTTAGGCGATAATGTTCACATGGAAAATGAAACTAATTTTGATTATATAACATGTCTTAATGTTAAAAGTATCGAAGATTTGGTTAAAAATAATAGTATTTTAGAGACTTTTCCTGACATAAATAAAACTTTAGATTATAAAGAAGAAGGAATGAATTTATTTGTTAAATTGACTAGTGAAATAAACAAAAAAACGGAGCAAGATGCCTCTAAGGCAGAAGATGTATTTAAACGAAGAAAACCAATTATTACTTATATTTTAATTGCTTTAAATATATGTGTGTTTTTGGCTATGTATATATGGGGTAATGGTAGTGAGGATAATGCGACTCTTTTAAATTTTGGCGCTAATAACCGTTTTTATGTCCTTTATTTAAATCAGTTTTATCGTTTGATTACTTCTAGTTTTATCCATATAGGAATATTACATTTGCTTGTCAATATGTATTCTTTATATATTATCGGTTCACAGATTGAAACCTTTTTTGGCAAAATTAAATATCTTATTATTTACCTTGGTAGTGCGGTTTTCGCTAGTTTATTATCCATTTGTTTTCACAGTGGTATAAGTGCTGGCGCAAGTGGAGCAATATTTGGTCTTCTTGGTGCGATCGTTTACTTTGGTTATCATTATCGTTTATACCTAGGCAATGTAGTTAGAACTCAAATAATTCCCATCATTATTTTGAACTTATTGTTAGGCTTTTTAACGCCGGGTATCGATAATGCTGGTCATATTGGTGGTCTTATCGGTGGTATATTCATTTCGATGATATGTGGTTTAAAATATAAAGAAAATAAAAAAGAAAGAATCAATGGTATCATTTTGACAGCTATTTTTGTTGCCTTCATTATGTTTTTAATATCAGCTATTTAAGTTAATTTCAATAAAACCTCTTTTTAAAACGAGGTTTTATTTTTTCGACATTTTTTAAAGTTCTAAAGTGATAAAATGATTAATATATTAAATTGGGTGAATGAGATGGCAAAATTAAAATTAAAAAAACGAAGTAGCCTTAAAGTGTTAAAATACCCTTTATTTCTAGTTGCTCTTGTTTTTTTAGTTAATTATTTTTTTAAGGACATCAATTTAAACAGCAATGCTGACTTTGTTAATAATATGCTAAAGAGCTCTAATTATCATCTTTTGCCAAATAAACAGGAAACTAATTTTTTAGGAGAACTTTTAAAAATAGTCAATCAAGTCGAAATAAAAGAGCCTATTACTATTATTGATAAAGTATTTGCCTATAACGATGATGAAGGAACAACGCAAGTGTTTTCTTATATTCAAAATAATGTTGTCACCAATCCACGTGTATATATTTATAGTACTCATCCTGATGAAAAGTATCAAGGCGATCGTTTAGAAGGGTATGAGTTAGATAATACAGTAGTTTTAGCTTCACTTTTATTACAAGAAAAATTAAACGAAATGGGAATAACGACTGTTGTCGAGGAAAGAAGCGCTAGTGAATATATTAAAGATAACAATTTATCTTATGCTCAAAGTTATCAGGCAACTAGAAAATTTCTTAAAGAACAGTTAGAGAATAATGAGTTTGATCTAATTATCGATCTTCATCGTGATGCGATTGCTAAAGATAAAACAACTACGCAAATTTCTGATGAAAGTTATGCTAAGGTCATGTTTGTAGCCAATGTGAATTATAAAGAAAATATGGCTTTAGCTAATGAATTAAATAATATCATCGAAGAAAAATATCCATCGTTATCAAGAGGAATATATAAAAAGTATATCGATAATTTTAATCAAGATTTAGCTGATAATGTTTTGTTGTTGGAGTTAGGTGGTAATTACAATACAATGGATGAAGTAGTTAATTCAATAGATGCTGTTGCAAATTCGATAAAGGAGCTGCTAAAATGAAACCAAATAAAATAAGAACACAAGTATTTAGAGTAGTGGTTATTGTCTTGTTTGTCACTTTTTTAACGATATTTATCAGTAATAAATATGGCTATTACGAATATAAGAAACATGAACAGGTTGTTTTAACTGCGGAACAGATTAAACAATTTGAGCAAGATGTTAAAGATGGAAAAAATATCGATTTAGAAAATTATTTAGATAACACTAATAAAGATTATCAAACTAAATTTTCTCAATTAGGATTAAATGTCTCTAATTCTTTAGCTAATATAGTTAAAAATAGTGTCGATGGCTTTTTTAAATATGTCAGTAAGTTTGTAGTAGAAAATTAAGGTTATAAAAGCGAAAAAATATTCGCTTTTTTTCTTTACATTTGTTCCTTATTTTGATAGAATTTTAGTTAAGGAAGTTGGCAATATGAAAAGTTTTTTAAAAATTTTAAGCTAAAAGAAGGTGAATAATTTGGAAAAAATTATATTTCATATCGATGTCAATAATGCTTTTTTATCATGGACAGCTATCGATTTATTAAATAAGGGTTATAAGTATGATATAAGAGATTCATATGCGGTAATAGGAGGTGATCCTAAAGCAAGAAAAGGGATCGTTTTAGCTAAATCTAATGCTTGTAAAAAATTAGGCATTTATACTTCGATGACTTTATATGAAGCTAAAAAAAAGTGTCAGGTTTTAAAAATATATCCTCCTAATTATAAATATTATAGCGAGATGAGTAATAAATTATTTAACTTATTAAGTAAATATACGCCAGATATAGAAGTGACTAGTATCGATGAGTGTTATTTAGATTATGGTAAAGTAAAAAAGTTATATGGCGATCAATATGAATTTGCTAAGAAATTACAACAAGAAATTTATGATACTTTAAAATTTACCGTCAATATCGGAATAGCTAACAGTAAATTATGTGCTAAGATGGCTAGTGATTTTAGTAAACCTAATAAAATTCATACTTTATATGAAAACGAGATCGAAACTAAAATGTATCCTTTACCGATTAATGAATTGTTTATGATTGGTAAAAAAACAAGTGAAAAGCTGATCAGTCTAGGAATTAATACGATTGGTGATTTAGCTAACTGTCCTTACAGTAAATTATATCCTTATTTTAAAAATCAAGCTTCTTTTTTAATAAATCAGGCTAAGGGGCTAGATAATAGTGAAGTAGATAGTGAAACATATATCCCTAAGGGAATTAGTAACGAGATAACCTTAGAAAAAGATATGGAAACTAAAGAAAGTTTATATCCTTATTTGATGAGTTTATGTGAAACAGTAAGTATTCGTCTAAGAAGACAAAAAAAATATGCAACCGTTATTTGTGTGGTTTTGAAAGATAATTATTTTAAAAGAAAATCGCATCAAAAAAAATTGACTAATGCAACTAATGTGACAACTGAAATTTATAATATTGCTAAGATGATATTAGATGAAATGTGGAACGATGAAAAAATAAGATTGATTGGTGTTAGATTAGATAAATTAGTCGATACTGTTATGTATCAAGCTTCTTTGTTCGATAATACTGATCAACAAGAGTCAAAAGTCGATGTTGTTGTCGACAATTTAAAGCAGAAATATGGTAACAAAATTATTACGAAAGCTAGTTTAAAAAATAATCATAGAAATTATAAAGGATTATAAAATTAATAATTAGATAAAATATAATAAAATATGATATAATATTAATGAAAAGTAGGTGCTCTAAATGAAAAAATATCCTATTAAAATACCGAAAAAAGATTATAAATTTTTAAAAAATAATTATAATGCCAAAGGATCAAGAGCTAAAAGAATGGTAGTTGATAATAATGGGAACAAGGCATTTTTCAAATATGAGAGAAATGATTACAATGTTAGTGAAGCTTGTTCTGAAAAGATGAGTTACGAAATTGCTAAAGTACTTGGTTATGATTGTGCTAAAATTGAATTGGCTAAAGATTATAATGGAATATTAGGAGTGCTGAATTATTTATTTGTCGATGTGACAAAGATGGAACATATTGATATTGTTGCATATTTGAACAAAAATAGTAATAATAGATCTGATTTTTATACATTGTCTAATATAATAAAAATTCTTAATGAGTTAGATGAAACATTGATTTATGATTTTATAAAAATAATGGTATTTGATGCTTTAATAGGTGAACAGGATAGACATGAAGAAAATTGGGGAATTCAAATAAAAGATGGTATGTATAAAATGTCACCTATTTATGATAATGGATGTAGCTTACTTAAAGAATTTAAAGAAACTAAAGTTTTGGAAAATTATGATAGTAGAAAAAAAGATTTTGATGCATATATAAAAAGAAGTCATACTATGATATATAAAGATGATAATATTAGTAAATATAAACATTTTGAATTAATTAAATATTTAAATGATAGTTATCATGAATATGTACAAAGAGAATTAAATAATTTAAACAAACTGACTGATGAATTAATAGAAATTATAGTAAATAAAATACCTGATGATTTGTTGACCATTAGACATAAAAAATATATAATAGAGTATTTGAAAAAAAGAAGAGATATACTTCTTAATATAAAATAGTGAGGTTATGAAAATGAAAAAGGAAATGTGGTTGATTTGGAAACACCATGATTCAAGAAGAAGATATAAAATTGGACAATTAATTTTTAACGAAAATGGCTATATTTTTAAATATATTAATCCTGAATTGGATGATGCTATTAAAGTTGGATTTAATTGTTTTCCGGGATTTGAAGATATTAATAAGGAATATAACAATAATGATTTATTTGTTAATATAGCAACGAGATTACCTAATCCGGCAAGACCGGATTATTTAGAAATATTAAACACTTATAATTTAGAAAAAGATTCATCAAAGATAGATATTTTAAAAGCCACAAAAGGAAGATTAGTAACTGATAATTATGAATTTGTACCAGCATTTGATGAAAAAAAGATTGAATTTGATGTAGCAGGAACTAAGCATTGCCCGGATGTTAAAAAATGTTTAAATATTATAAGTGTGAATGATAAATTACAACTAGAACTAGAACCGGAAAATCAATATGACAAGAATGCTATTAAAATTATTTTAAATAAAAATGGTAATAGATATCATTTGGGATATGTACCTAGATACTATTCTAAACAATTAACGGAATTATTAAATCAGAAAATTGAATATTCCGCTATGATTCAAAGTTTGAATTTTGAAAGCGATTTTTATGATGAAGATATTGTAGTTTTTGTTAAGTTAATTTTTGATAAAAAATAATATTTATTTATGATTATGAAAATATTGTTTTTGATAGATAAAATAATTTTATGACAAAATTAGATTTTTTAAAAACTTATTTAAAAATTCATTTATCTGAAAATGAATTAACTTTAATTGGTTGGGCTGTCTAGAAAAACATGTAATATGGATTTGATGATACTCTTGAAATAGACGAACCATATAAACAGAGTAATTGGCAAGTATCTAAAAACTTATATACTATGTTTTATGCTTTTGCATCGAGCTTAAATAGTGAGAATAATCAATTTATTTGTGAAAAAGTAAATTCTAATAATGCTTTATTTCTCGATTTAGCAAATTTATTTCAATATAATAATTAAATTAGAGAATAAAAGGTTGTATTATAAATAGTTTTGATTAAAAAATCACTGATATTAACCCTGTTTCTTTGACATAGAAACAGGGTTTTATATAAGTGAATTTAAGATTTATAAATAAATCATTTTAGAAATTTTAAAAAATACCTAAAAAAAATTGTAATTATGGCAATTTTATGTTAAAATAACAAATAGGTGATAAATATGACCTTAGATGAGATTAAAAGTTCGCTTAATTCTAATCCTAATTTAACTGATGATATAAAGGATTGTTTAATGGAATTAATCAGCATTTTTAATGCCAAATTTCCTAATGTCGATCTTACTAATTTAAATGAAAGATTGAAAACTTTGCAAATAATTAGAGGAAGTAAATTTTTAATTAGGAAATCATCTGGTTATAATCCGATAACTAATGAAATGTTGGTTAGTTTAGTCAAAATCAGTGATAATATCGATTGTAAGCATATTTTAATGCGTGAATTATTGAATATTATGACTGCTAAAGACAACTTTACCGGTTTTAATAAAGATAATGCTTATGAAGCCTTAAATATTGGTTATACGGAAATATTAACTAATTATTTAATCGGTAATGAATTTGAGCAAGAATATGAAGATGAAATTGTCGCTACTAATATGATTGCAGAAGTGATCGGCAACGATACTTTATTTAATGCTTATTTCAACAATGATGCAACTTTGATAATGAACGCTGTTTGTTAAAAGGAGTTTTTTATGAAAGAATTTATGGATATCATGAAACTGATGAATAATGGTTTAAATAATGAAAGTACCCTAAAAGAGACTTATCCTCTAATCGTTAAGTTAGGTTTAATTAAAAATCCTAGCAATATCGATCGGGTAACTGCTTGGCTTTTAGAAGAAGCTTGTTTTTCTAAGTCTCATCCGGGTTTAGATCAAGTTGTCGATATATGTCGAGAAATCGTACCCAACAACATTGGTCAAAATTTTGAAGTAAGAGTTAAATAGGCGTTGAAGAAGAAATAGTATTAAAATTAATTATTAATAGAGAAAATGTGGTTGGTGCAAACATTTAATAATATTTTAAGAATTCACCTTCGGAGTTTATTAGGTGACGCATTATAGTCGTTAAAGGTAGATCATTCTATAAATTAAGGTGGTACCACGAGCAATTCGTCCTTTGGGATAAATTGCTTTTTATTTTGAATAAGAAAATTTATAATATGAGAGGAGATAATTATGATTGATGCAGAAAAAATAAAAGATGAAGTAATCAAAGAAATTACAGATGTTGTCGATAGTAAAAGCTTGTATGATTTAAGAGTTAAATATATTGGTAAGAAAGGGATAATCAGTGAACTATTAGCAGGTATGGGCCAATTATCGATCGAAGAAAAGAAACAGTATGGACCCCTTATCAATAATTTAAAGCAAGAAGTTACTAAACTATTCGACGATAAAAATAAAGAAATAGAATTAAATTTATTAAACGAAAAGTTACAAAACGAAAAAATCGATATCAGTTTACCTAGTGTGGAAATACCGATAGGTAGCCCTAATATATTAGAAAAATTGATCGAAGAAGTCGAAGAACTTTTAATTTCTATGGGTTATGATGTTGTCGACGGTCCTGAGATCGAAGAAGATAAGTATAATTTTGAAATGCTAAATATTCCAAAGGGACATCCAGCTCGTGATGCTCAAGATACATTCTATATTGAAGGAGAAGAAATTTTACTTAGAAGCCAAACCTCGCCAACGCAAGTTAGAACGATGTTAGCTAATAAAGGTACACAACCGATTAGAATGATCTGTCCGGGAAAAACTTATCGAAGAGATAACGATGATGCAACGCATTCTCATCAATTTATTCAGATCGAAGGTTTGTTAGTCGATAAAGATATTAGTTTATCTGATTTAAAAGGAACAATCGATATAATTGTAAAAAAATTATTCGGAGAGAATATTGAAACAAGATTTAGACCTAGCTATTATCAATTTACAGAGCCTTCAGTGGAAGTAGATATCAGTTGTTTTAATTGTCATGGTGATGGTTGTCATATTTGTAAACAAACAGGTTGGATAACAGTAGCAGGAGCTGGAATCGTTCATCCTAACGTATTGAAAATGAGTGGTTACGATCCTAAAGTATGGTCTGGATTTGCTTTCGGATTTGGAGCAGATCGTCTTGCTATGCTTAAATATGGTATCGATGATATAAGAACTTTTTATAACACGGATTTAAGAGAATTGGGTGTTTTCAACAGAAAGGATAGTGATTAAATGATCAGTTTAGATTGGGTCAAGGATTATATTGATATAGCCGATCAAGATCCTCAAGAATTAGCGGTTAAAATAACAAAAGCGGGAATCAACGTCGAAAAAGTTATAACCAATCATATTGAAAATTTAGTTATCGGTGAAGTTATTGATTGTTATGATCATCCTGATAGTGATCATTTACACGTTTGCCAAGTTGCCGTTGGCGATCGTATTTTACAAATAGTCTGTGGTGCTTCTAATGTTCGAAAAGGAATTAAAGTTATCGTTTCTTTACCGGGGGCTATTTTACCGGGTAATTTCGAGATAAAAAAAAGTAAGATTAGAAATGTTGAATCTAATGGAATGATTTGTGCTTTATATGAATTGGGATTAGAAGAAAAAACACAAGAAAACTATAACAAAGGTATCTGTGAATTAGATAGTGATGCACCAGTGGGAGAAGATCCTTTAAAGTATTTAGGTTTAGAAGATACTTTATATGAGTTGGATGTTCATAAGCATCGCAACAATGATTGTTATTATCATATTGGTTTTGCTTATGAAATAGCCGCTGTTTTAAATCGTAAAGTCACTTTGCCAAACGATAACTTTCAAGAGATCAACGATGAGATTAACGATCATTTCAAATTAGAAGTAGCCACTAATAAATGTCCATATTATTTAGCTAAAATGGTTACTGATGTCGAAATAAAAGAGTCGCCAGACTTTATTAAAAAAAGATTGATAGCAGCCGGAATGAGACCGATCAATAACGTGGTGGATATTTCTAACTATGTTATGTTAGAATATGGGCAACCACTACATTTCTTTGATAAAGATAAATTAGGTGATCATGTTTTAGTAAGAGATGCAAAAGAAGACGAAAAAATTACGACTTTAGATGGTAAAGAAAGAGTTTTAAAATCTTCAGATATTGTTATAACTGATGGCGATAAACCAGTTTGTATCGCAGGAGTGATGGGGGGAGAAAATACTGAAGATGATATTGATACTAAAAATATTTTAATCGAAAGTGCAATTTTTGATGCTGTTAGTATTAGAAATACAGCTAATCGGTTAAATTTAAAAAGTGAGGCATCTATTAGATATGGCAAAGGTTTAAATTATGAATATACTTTAAAAGCAATCAATCGTGCTTGTCATCTTTTAGAAAAATATGCCAATGCTAAAGTTTTAAAAGGAATGGTTGTTCATGATACTGTTGATAAAACTTTAAAGACAGTTACTTTTAGCGCTTGTGATATTAATAAAATATTAGGTATCACTATCACTACTGAAGATATAAAAACTGAATTAAACCGCCTTGATTTTGCTTATTCTTTAGAAGATGATCAATTTAAAGTTACTATTCCTAATCGACGTTTAGATATCGATCCTAACGTTAACGATATTGCTGAAGAAATTGGTCGATTATATGGTTATCATAATTTAGTATCTACTTTACCAATTACAAGTATCCGTAAAGGTAAATATATAGGAAATGTAAATTTACGTAAAAACATTTCTAAAAGATTGAGGAATTTAGGACTAAATGAAGTTAAAACTTACACTTTAGTTTCAAAGGAAATGGCTAGTTTATTTAACTATGATGATCGAAAGGTTATTGCTTTACCAAATCCAATGAGTAGTGATAAAGAATATATTAGAAAAACTTTGCTTCCATCATTATTAAATATTTATGACTATAACAAAACCCGAAAAGTTAATGATATCATGATCTATGAAATAGCTAAAACATATGATTGTGACTATGTTGAAGATAGTAAAATTGCTGTTTTGATGAAGGGTAATTATATCGTTAGTAATTGGAATCATATTAATGTTAAAATCGATTTTTATGTGCTTAAAGGTATCGTTGAAAATTTATTAAATTATTTAGGATTTAAAAATAGATATAGTTTTACCGCTTCCAATGTGGCTGATCTTCATCCTGGTATGAGTGCTAAAATATTGTTAGATCGTAAAGAAATAGGAATTATTGGCCTAGTTCATCCCGCAATTAATAAAGATGAAATTTATGTCTTTGAGATAAGTATGGATAAATTATCAGTTGCTACTAAGCCAATTAAGTATAAAGCCGTATCTAAATATCCAAGCATTAACAAGGATATAGCTTTTATCGTCGATAAAGATGTCTTATCATCTGATATAATGGAAGTTATAAAAAAAGCCGGTGGTCGTCTTCTTACCGATGTTACAGTTTTCGATGTTTATACTGGTGAGGCTATTGGTTCTGATAAAAAATCGATTGCTTATTCGTTAATTTTTAATGATCCAAGTAAAACTTTAACAGAAGATGAAATAAATATGTTATTGGATAAAATTATTAAAGATGTCGAAGATAAGATACACGGACAATTAAGAAGTATTTAAGGATTTGTATTTATATACAAATTCTTTTTTTGCAGGTTTTTTCCTTTTTGATTGCTAATATAACTAATAGGAGGTGACAAGTGTATTATATAAAAAAGTATAAGTATTTTATATTTTTAGGTTTAATTGTGATTTTTTTAATAATCATCTTTACTGATAAGGATGATGAAGTTGGTGTTGTTTTAGAAAAACAAGATATTACACCAACAAATGTAGTCGAGGAGATAAAAGTTAAAGTCGACATTAAAGGTGCTGTTTTAAATCCGGGAGTTTATGAATTAGATAAAAATAGCCGAGTTAGTGATGCTATTAATTTAAGTGGTGGCCTAACTGCTGAAGCTGATACTAGCGTTATTAATTTAAGCAAAAACGTCAGTGATGAGATGGTTATAATTATCTATACTAAAGATGAAATAAAAAAGATGCAATCAGGTGATACTAGTGTTAAGTATATTGAAAAAGAATGTATTTGTCCAAAATTAGAAAATGATGCTTGTATCGAAAATGTTGTCGATAACACTACTGTTGATCAATCAAATAAAATATCTTTAAATAATGCTACTATCGCACAATTAATGGAATTAAATGGTATCGGTCAAAGTAAAGCTGAAGCAATTATCGAATATCGCAAGGCAAATGGTGGTTTTAAATCGATCGAAGAAATAATGGAAGTCGATGGAATTGGTCAAACTACTTACGACAAAATTAAAGAGCAACTTACTTTATAAGTTATTAATTGTTATTACGGTAATTTATACCTTTTATATAACAAATAATTTAATTTATAAGTCCAATTATAGCGAGGGCAATGTTACTTTAGTTGGAAAAATTACCAATATTACATATAAAGATAATAGGGTAAATATAACTTTAAAAGCTAAAGAGAAAATAAATATCACTTACTATACTGATTTAAAGTTAGATTGTAAGTTAGGTGATCAAGTAAAAGTAAGCGGTCAATTAACTAAACCTTACAACAATACAGTGTTTAATTTGTTTAATTATCGACTATATTTATTAAGTGATAAAATCTATTTTAATTTAAAAGTTGATAAAATAGAAAAAATAAAAGATAATGACAATTTTTTTTACAAAATAAAAAACAGTATTTATAATCGTGTCGATCAATTAAAAAGTGGCGATTATATTAAAGCTTTTATCTTGGGGGATAAACAGGATTTAGATACTAATATTCAAAATATTTATCGCGAAAATGGGATCAGTCATTTACTTGCCATTTCAGGTATGCATGTTACCTTATTTGCTAGTATACTTTTATTTTTTTTAAAACGTTTTAAATATAGTCACCTGATAATTAGTTTACTTTTAATTTTTTATGCTTTTTTAACTAATTTTACTCCATCGGTTTTAAGAGCTGTTTTTCTTTTTATCTTGAATAAATATAACAAGAAAAAAACAATCGTTTTAATCGCTTGTTTGATGTTATTATATAACCCATATTATATTTACAATGTCGGATTTCTTTTTAGTTTTATTATTAGTTTTTATTTGATATATTTTGGTAAGTTAAGCAATCGTTTTAAAAATTATTTTTTAAAACTTTTAGTAACTTCTACTATTTGCCTTGTGGCAAGTATTCCTCTTATGATCAATAATTTTTATTATATTAATCTAACTAGTCCACTTATCAATGTCGTTTTTGTGCCTTTTGTCACTTTAATTATTTTCCCATTATGTTTAATTACTTTGATAGTTCCATATTTTGATAATTTATTATTATTTTGTTTAAATATTATGGAACACTTGTCGATATTTTTTAATCATTTTAATGTGGATATAGTTATGGGCAAAATGAATATTTTTATATTTATAATTTATTATATTTTAATTACAATTATTTTTTTAAAACCTAAATATTTTTATGTATTAATTATCGTTATTTTAGTCCATACTAATATTAAGCTATTTAATAAAAATAATTATTTGACGATGATCGATGTCGGTCAAGGTGACAGTATTTTATTAGAAATAGAAGATAAAACTGTTTTAATCGATACTGGTGGTAGTTATTTTAGTAGTTATAATATAGCTCAAAATAAGCTTGTTCCGTATTTTAAAAGTCGCGGAATTAAAACGATCGATTATTTAATTTTAACTCATGGAGATTATGATCATTTAGGAGAAGCTAGTAATTTAATCACTTTATTTCCGGTTACTAATGTGATATTTAACAGTGGCGCTATTAATTCTTTAGAAGAACATTTAATTAAAGAATTAAACGCTAAAAAGATTAACTATCAATTTGTTAGTCAAGGTAATATTAAGATAAATGATGTCGTTTTAAATTTTATCAATAACAGCGATAATACTGATGAGAATGAAGATAGTTTAATCATCTACACAAAAATAAGTGGACGGAATATATTATTTATGGGTGATTCAGGAAAAGAAAGCGAAAATTATATTATTAGTGAATATAATTTGCCTCAAATGGATATATTAAAGATAGGACATCACGGATCTAAGTATAGTACAAGTGAATCTTTCATTAAGACTATTAAACCTAAAATTGCTTTGATTAGTGTTGGTTTAAACAATAATTTTGATCATCCTAATCAGGAAGTAATTAATTTGTTAGATACTAACCACGTTAACACGTATACGACAAGTATAGATGGAAGTATTAAAATTAATTTGGATAGTTTCAAAATCTATACTTGTTCTAATGTGTACGCTAATGGCTGTTAGCGTTTAATATAGATCGGAAGATTATTCTTCCTTAAAAGCTAATCAGATAAGATTAGCTTTTTCTTGACTTTATTTATTATAAAATATATAATTAACTTAGAGTAGAGTTGGTGATTATAGATGAAAAAAGGGTTTACGTTAATCGAATTATTAAGTGTTATTACTTTGTTGGCTATTGTTTCTTTGATTGCGTATCCAATTATTAGTGGCTCAATTCAAAATAGCAAGGAGCAAGCATACGATGCACAGAAGAAAATGATCGTTGAAGCGGCTAAAACATGGGGAATTCATAATGCAGATAAATTGCCGGATATAGATAGTTCATATACATATTCAGTTAGTTTATCTGATTTAATAAATGGTGGGTATATTTTAAACACGGAAAATGGGATTTTAAAAAATCCATTAGATAATACCGAAATGACAGGTTGTGTTAGAATATCTTATAGCACTAGCTTTAGTCAATATGTTTATGAATATGTTGAAGAATGTCCAACACCAAGTGAGCCAGAAACACCTGAATCAGTATCATTTGCTTTAGATTCATGGGATACTATTGTAGAGATGGTAAGATCGGGAAAAGCTTCAGAAGTATATAAAGTAGGAGATACTAAAGAGGTAACAGTAGAAGGATATACTAATGGAGATGAGACAACCTTTACAGTAAGAATAGCGAATATGTCAACCCCAGAACAATGTAATAATGATGTCTTTTCGCAAACAGCATGTGGTTTTGTAATCGAGTTTGAGGATATTATAACTACACATAATATGAATTCAACTTCTACTAATGTAGGAGGCTGGCCAGCCAGTGAGATGTATAGTTTTGTCAATGAAGAGATATATAATGCATTACCAAGTGATTTAAGGAATGTTATCATTGATACCTATACAGTATCAGAGCATGGTTCAAGTGATAGTTCCGCTCTTACTTCAATAGATAAACTATATTTGTTGTCCTCTAAAGAAGTTTATGGTGTAAATATATCTGAAGAAACAAGGCAATTAGATTATTATGAGAATAATGGAGTAACAATAAGTAATTATAGTGGAGCAATAAAGACATACCAAGGAACTGTAAATGAATTGTGGTTGCGCTCGCCTCATTCTAGTTATAATGTTAATTTTTACTATGTCGCTGTGGATGGCGATTGGGATTTCCGCCTTGCTAATTATACTTTAGGCGTAGCCCCAGCTTTTAGAATAGGATAATAAAGAAAATAGTCTATTTACTTTTAAATAAGTTAATAGACTATTTTTAATATTTTAATTAAATACCGACAATTTTTGTCTCAGGTAAAGTAGATCCACCATCTATTACAAATTCAGCTCCAGTTATGTAATTTGATAGATCACTTGCTAAGAAAGCCGCTAAATTTCCTAATTCCTGTATTGTTCCTAATCTTCCCATTGGAATACCTTCAGCAATACCATTGATGACACTTTCAGGATTATTATTATCGCTATCTTTGGCAATACCTTCGACCATTGGTGTCATAATATAACCCGGTAAAATAGCATTTACTGTGATATTGTGTTGGACTCCTTCCATGGCTAAACTTTTAGTAAAACCAATTAAGGCAGCTTTAGTAGTAGCGTAAGCTACTTCTTTTTGATCAGCAACCTTAGGTCCAGTCACACTAGACAAATTAACGATCTTGCCATAGTTATTTTTAATCATATAAGGATAAACTGCTTTTGTAACATTCCAAGTTCCTTTGATATTTATATCGATGTGAAAATCTCTAATTTCATCTGTCATATCTTCAAATTTTGCCAATTTAGCAACTCCAGCATTGTTAACTAAAATATCAATTTTATTATATTTACTGTAAACAGAATCGACAATTTTATTAACTAGTTCTTTATCAGTTATATCGACTTTGTAACCAATTACATTTTGCGATATTTTCATTAATTGACCTAAAGTCGTTCCTAGTTTATCAGAATAATCTAATATTATTACAGTTGCTCCTAATTTTAAAAATACTTCAGCAATACCTAAACCATTTCCCATCGCACCGCCGGTAATAATTGCAACTTTACCATTCAAATCCATTTTTATTCCTCCATTCTATATTATTATAACACATATTAGATAATTTATTAAAAGACAAGTTGCTGTTAAATATAAAAAAATAAAGGTTTATCAATTTTGAGGGAATATTGCAAAAGTGTCAATATTTATGTTATATTTATAATTAAAAGTGAGGATATTATAATGGATAATGATGTTTTGTTGATAAATTTGATAATAAAAATTAATGAATTAAATGAAGCTCGGTTTAATTCGCTAGAAGATGTTGATATTTCCTATATCATATCTTTTTCTGATTTTTTAAATACAAATTTTAATAGAGAAATGATGACGGAAGATTTGTTGTCTAAAATTAATAACATAAATACTGATATTTTTACTAATGAAAAATATCTTTATGAATTTTATAAAAATAATCCAATTAGATTAATTATAGCTCAATATAAAAACGAGCATAAAAATATTAAAAGTGAATTATTATTTGATAAAAACACGATATTAAAATATTTAGATAAATCTTATGAATTAATTAAATATGTTGATCTAAAAAAAGAAGATGTATGTGATTATATAAAAGTTAACGAAAAAGTAATATATTTATTAGACAAAGATTTTATAGATAAAGATATTTTATTAAAAAGCCTAAAAATAAATAAGAAAGTTGCACTGATATTAGATGAAGATAATAAAGAAAATTATTATCCAGTGAGAAATTATTATTTAAAAAATAAAAGAATGGACTTTTTAAATAATAAGGAGATTTATGACACATATATTGACGATATCATTGAACTTCTAAAAGAGGATATTTCATTATATATAAATTTATCAGATTTGTCTAAAAACGATGAACGTATAATTGAAACAGTTCGAAAAATAGATGATAGGTATATATCCTTTTCTAATAAAATAAGTTAATAATTTTAATTTATTATAATCTCTTTAAGTTTTGTAATATAAAACATTAAGGAGATTTTTAATTTTACAGTTAAAAAATGTCAAAAATACTTTTTAAATAATTTATTTTATAAAAAAAATGTTATAATATAATTGGTGAGTAAAATGAATATCTTAATTGTTATGTTTACAAAATTAGCTAAAGCAATTCTTAATTTGTTTGGTCGTGGTACTGCACTTCCTGGAAGGATTGCCTTAAAATTAAATAAAAATATTTTAAAATATTTTAAGTTACCTAAGACTACTATTTTTGTAACAGGAACAACTGGAAAAACTAGTGTAGTAGGGACAATTTATGAAGTTTATAAACAAAATGGTTATAAAGTTTGTAGCAATTTAAAAGGGTCAAATCTAATCGATGGTGTAACGACAGCTTTTATTGATGCAAGTAAAATAAATGGTCAAACTAAAGTCGATGTTCTTATAATTGAAGTCGATGAAAGATATGTTAAAGAAGTATTTAAATTTATAACACCTAAATACTTTATTATCAATAATTTATCCCGTGATCAACTTGCTCGTAATGGTCATTTTGGTTTAGTATTCGATGAGATAAACAAAAGCATTAATACTAAAACTCATTTGATTTTAAATGCTGATGATCCATTAGTAACAAAGTTTAGTTTAGGTAAAAAGAATAAAATTACTTATTATGGTTTGAAGGAAAATAAATATTCGACAAAGAAAAACAAAATAGAGACATTAGATTTAGCTTATTGTCCTATTTGTCATCGAAAACTAATTTTCGATTATTTCAATTATGGTAATTTAGGTTATTACCATTGTCCTAACAACGATTACAATCGTCCCGATTGTGATTTCGAAGCTGTTTTAATGCAAGAAGGATTTAAAATAGAAGATAATTTTATTAAATTAAATAATACAGCTTTATACAATGTTTATAATATGTTAGCTTGTTATACAGTCTGCGCATTAGAAAAGATCGACCGTTTTAAAATAGTCGAATCTTTAAATAAATTATCATTAAAAGTTAAAAGATTAAACGAATTTACCTTTGACGATCACAAAGGAACGCTTCTTTTAAGCAAAAATGAAACCCCATTATCTTATAATCAATCCTTAGAATATATTGTTTCAAAAAAAGGACAAAAGACCGTAGCCATTGGTTTTACAAGAATAAGTGGACGTTATGATTTAAAGGATATTTCTTGGTTATATGATATCAATTTTGAATTATTAAACAATAAAAGTATTGAACAGATCATTTTAATAGGACCTTTTGCCTATGATCTTGCAGTTAGATTAAAATATGCTGGCGTCGATCCTAAAAAAATTCTTTATTGTTTAGATTACAAAAAATCTTTTGATTACTGTTTAGAACATACTAAAGGTGATCTATACTGTGTCTTATATTTTGATTTAAATTATCAGTATATCGCCACTTTAAAAGAAAGAGGAATGTTATGAAAATAGCTTATTTATATTATGACTTTCTTAATTTATATGGTGAATCTGGCAATATTAAAATTATTGCTGATGTTTTAAAATATAATAAAATAAAACATCAAATAATTTATTTGTCTTTAGATGACGATTTAAATTTTCAAGATTATGATTTAGTCTATATTGGTAGTGGGACCGAAGAAAATCAAAAGGTTGCTTTAAACCATCTTATGAAATATCAAAAAGATATAGTTAAATATATCGAAGATGGTAAATTTATATTAGCTACTGGCAATAGTGTCGATATGTTTGGTCAAAAAATAATAGCCAACAAAGAATATAAGGGTTTAAATCTATTAGATTTTGTCGTTAAACAGGGCAAAAGAAAAATGAAAGAAGTATATCTACCTAGTAAAATAACTAAAAAAAATATTTTAGGTTTTATTAATAACAATAGTTATATTGAAGACGTAGATTATTCACTTTTTGAAAATGAGGGAATACAATATCACAATTTCTATGGCACTTATATTCTTGGTCCAATTTTAGTTCGTAATCCAGAATTTCTTAAATACTTTTTAAATAATTTTACTAATAAAAAATTAAAATATGATTTAAAAATAGAGAATAAAGCTTACCGGGAATTTGTTAAAAATTTTAAGGAGGTTCATGATGAATAACGTTGTTGAAGCGATTATCGAAATACCATTAAAAACAAAAAATAAATTTGAAATCGATAAGAAAACTAATCGAATTAAACTAGATCGGGTTTTATATTCAGCTATGACTTATCCTGCTGAATATGGTTATATTGAAAACACTTTAGCTAAAGATGGCGATCCTTTAGATATTTTAGTTATATCAAGTGAACCAACTTTTCCTGGGTGTATAGTTCCAGCTCGTGTAATTGGTTATTTATCAGTTGTCGATAATGGTCACGAAGATTACAAGTTGATATCAGTAGTTGATGTTGATCCACGATATAACGATGTTAATTGTCTAAGTGACTTATCACAATTTACTTTAGAAGAAATTAAAAACTTTTTTCAAAATTATAAAGAATTACAAAATATTGAAGTAAAGGTTTACGACTATCATGATAAGCAAAGTGCTTTAGATTTGATTATAGAATGTCAAAAAAGATATCAAGAAAGTAGGCATTAAAATGAAAAAGTATATTATAGTTGTTTTGTTGATCGTGTTAATAGGTGGTAGCGCATATTTCTTTATAAAAGATAAAGATCTAAGTCAAGAAGATAAAGTCAAAAATAATTTGATCGTCTATGCTGCTACCTTACAATCTGATATTATTACTAAAAATTATCCATTGGTCAGTACTAATATTGCAAAAGAATGGTTAGAAGAAAATAGTGATTCTAGCTTATCTTGTGATGAAGTATATTATTCTAACGACAAACAAATGCTGCTTCATGGTTGTATAGTCGATGGCACTAAATACTATTTTTATGGTGGGAAGTTATATGATAGTGAAGATAGCAATTATAAGCAATTATACGAACAAATAAAAAATGAAAAAGTGATTATTGAAAAAGGTGTTTTGTTACAAGACTTAGCGACGATCGATTTAAATTTACAAATTTCTGAAATAGATCCTTGTGTGAGTGAAGGGATATGTGAAATAGGTACTCCTTTAGCAATTCAAGTTAACGATTTAGAGGTTTATAAATTTTATGTTTTAGCGGATAATGGTGAAGAAGTAACTTTAATTTTGAGTGAAAACATTAGTAATGGAGTTGTTTTCGCGCCATCTGATAATTTAGAAGGTCCGGTTACTTTAATCGATAATTTAAAAAAACAGACGGATGATTGGACTAATATCACTTTAAGAAACTATAAAATTGCCGATGATAATACCGATAAAGTATATAGTGATATTTATAAGCAGATGAGAGCGACACTTCCTTCCTATACACAAATTTCTAAAGTGTGCATCGATGGGGTAGTTCCTAATTGGTTATTGGAAAATTTAGAAAGTGAAATAATTAATGGTTATTGGTTGAGTAGTGCTAGTAGATCGATGTCATTTTATGCATGGGGAGTCTTTAAAAATGGTAAGTTAGAAACTAACGATGTTAGTAAAGAAGATTTTGGTCTTCGTCCGATTATAACGGTCTATAAGTATTGATAGTTAAATTAAAGTATCGATTGATTCGATACTTTTTATATACAAAAAAAGTATAATTAAAAAATAGTTATTGAATAGATGACTTATGATAAATAGAATGTCAAATTTATTTTGGCTTTTGTTCTTTTAAGCTAAATATGATATAATTTATTAGTAAGGAAAGTGAGAAATATGAATCAAGATATAATAAAAAATACAAGTTTAGAATTAAATATAAAAAGTAACCAAACTGAAGCTGTCTTAAAATTGCTAGAAGATGGCAATACTATTCCTTTTATCGCTAGATACCGTAAAGAAGCAACTGGGGCTTTAGATGAAGAACAAATAAGAAAAATAAGTGAAATATATGAATACCAAGTAAACTTATTAAAAAGAAAAGAAGATGTGATAAGATTAATCGATGAAAAAGGTTTATTAACTTTAGAATTGAAAAATCAAATTTTAAATGCTAGTAAGTTAGTCGAAGTTGAAGATTTATATCGACCATATAAAGAAAAGAAAAAAACAAAAGCAACTGAAGCTATTAATAATGGATTAGAACCATTAGCTAAGATAATTATGTCATTTCCCCTTAAAAGTAATATTCAAGATATCGCTAGTAAATATTTAAATGATAAAGTTAAGACTATCGAGGAGGCAATTCAAGGAGCTAAATATATTATCGCTGAATGGATAAGCGATAATGCATCCTACCGTAAATCAATTAGAAATTTTACCTATCGCAACGGTATTATTATAACTAAAATAAAAAAAGATGCCAAAGATGAAAATAAAACTTATGAAATGTACTATGACTATCAAGAAAAGGTCAAAGAAATCAAACCACATCGAGTTTTAGCGATCAATCGAGCAGAAAATGAAAAAGTTATTAGTGTTACTATCGATATTGCTAAAGATAGTATTATAAATAATTTAAAGACAAAAATTATTAAAGATGAGCATTCATTTGTCTTATCCATTGTCGAAGAAGCGATCGACGATGCATATAAAAGATTGATTGCTCCTTCGATCGAAAGAGAAATAAGAAGTGAATTAACTGAGAAATCTGAAGAAGTTGCGATCGATAATTTTGGGAAGAACTTAGAAAAATTATTACTTCAACCACCGATGAAAGATAAAATGGTATTAGGTTTAGATCCCGCTTATCGAACAGGGTGTAAATTAGCTGTTTTAAATCCAGTCGGACAAAATTTAGAAATAGCTGTTATTTATCCTCATGAACCAGTAAAAAAATATGAAGAAGCTAAAAAAATAGTTTTAGATTTAATCGATAAATATAAAATTGATATTATCGCTATTGGTAATGGAACTGCGTCACGTGAAAGTGAGGCCTTTATAGCTGACGTTATTAAAGATGCTAAAAGAAAAGTTGAATATATTATCGTCAGTGAAGCAGGGGCTAGTGTTTATTCAGCTAGTAAGATTGCTATTGAAGAATTTCCTTCATTAACAGTGGAAAAAAGAAGCGCAATCAGTATTGGAAGAAGATTGCAGGATCCGTTAGCTGAATTAGTTAAAATTGAGCCAGAAAGTATTGGAGTCGGTTTATACCAACACGATGTTTCAAATAAAAAATTAACCGAGAGTTTAGATTTTGTCGTTAGTAGTGCGGTCAATAAAGTAGGGGTTAATGTTAATACGGCTAGTCCTTCATTGTTTAAATATGTTTCTGGTATAACTAAAAAGAATATTGATAAAATATTAGAATATCGCAATAAAAATAGGATTAATAATAGAGAAGAAATCAAAAAAATTCTATCCGATAAAACATATGAACAAGCTATTGGTTTTTTAAGAATAACTGATGGGACTAACCCCTTAGATGTTACTGGTATTCATCCCGAAAGCTACGATGCTACTTTAAAATTATTAAAAATGTTAGATTTAAGTGTTGCCGATTTAGGAACTGATCACTTAATCGAAAAATTAGATATCGACATTGATGATTACAGTAAAAAATTAAATATCGATATCTATACTTTACAAGACATTATCGAGGCTTTGAAAAAGCCTAATCGTGATCCTCGTGACGAGATGCCTAAACCAATTTTAAGAAGTGATATTTTACATATCGAAGATTTAAAAGTGGGAATGAAATTGCAAGGAACAGTTCGCAATGTGGTCGATTTTGGTGTGTTTATCGATATTGGTCTTAAAAATGATGGCTTGGCCCATATTTCTAAATTGACCAATAAATATATTAAACATCCGATGGAAGTAGTTAGTGTTGGCGATATTGTCGATTGCTATGTCGATGATATTAATCTAGAAAAAAATAAAGTTTCATTATCGTTATTAGAAAGGTGATTAATTTGAAAAAGATAGTTATCTTATTATTGTGTTTGTTGATGACTGGTTGTTTTGAAAATAGTGGCTATTTAGTTAAATCTTGTACTAAAGAAGAAAAAGCTGATACTTTAACTAGTATTACTACATATACGTTTGGTTTTAAAAACGATGTGATCGAGGATTTAAAAATAACTTATGATTATCATGATTTATCAGCTGATACGATTTCTAATATCAAACAATCTTTAGAAATACAAAATATTTATTATCAGTTGTCAACTAATGTCTTAATCGATGAAGAAAATCAATATAAGGTAGAATATCAATTACCTTTAGATGCTAACGATGAATTAAAAGAAAAATATATTATTAAAACTAGTAGAACAGATTTAGTTAACTTACTTAAAGACCAAGGATATGTATGTGAGTAGGTGAAGATTATGAAAAAATTAATGATATTTTTATGTTTATGTCTGTTTGGTTGTAGTAACAAAAGCGATATTGCAAAGTTTAAAGAGGAGTATGAAAGTTTAAATGAAGATAATATTGTAGTTGACATTTCTTTAGATAACAAAATTGACTATTTAAATACTAAAGAAGTCGTCACTTTTTTACAAGAAGAAACAGGCGTAATTTATTTTGGTATTCCTAGTGATACTAAAAGTCGTTCAGTAGTTGAAACTCTATTAGAAGTTGTCAAAGATAACGATCTAGAATTAAAATACTATAATCCTAGTAGCTTTAAAGATGAGGATTTAGATGATTTTGCTAAAATAATAGGGATCTTAAGCCAATATTTACAAAAAAATGAAGATGGTCAATTAATGCTTATGACACCAGATGTTTATTTTGTCAAAAATGGCAAGATAGTTGGTAATTATTTTGGTAGTGTTCCTTCTTTTGCTGATACAGCGCTTTCTGAAGAACAAAAAGTAGAGTTATATAATAGTTATAACCAATTATGTCAACTGGTTAAAAACTAATTTAAATTATCTTTAAATACTAAGGTGGTGCAAGGTGAAAATATTAATTATCGAAGATGATACTACAATTAGAAGTGGTTTGAAATATTGTTTAGAATATGAAAATTATGAAGTGATCGAGGCAACTAATGGAAGTGAAGGGTTAAAAAAATTAAACAATGTTTCTTTAATTTTATTAGATGTTAATTTACCTGATATCGATGGATTTGAATTATTTAAAAAAATAAAGCATATTAAAGATATTCCAATTATCTTTTTAACGGCTAATGATTTAGAAATTTCGATTGTAATGGGTTTAGATATGGGAGCCGATGATTATGTTACTAAACCGTTTAAAACAAGAGAATTGATTTCGCGAATTAAAAATATTCTAAGAAGAAACAACAATTATGAAGTTATTAATATTAAAGATATAAGTATAGACTTAAAGCAAGCTAAAGTATTTAAAAATGGAATAGATGTCAATCTGACGGCCTTAGAATACAAAATATTGTTGGCTTTAGCTTTAAATCCCAATCAAGTTTTTACTAGAGAAAGATTGCTAGCAGATATTTGGGATGTCAATGAAGAATATGTTTATGATAACACTTTAACAGTCTATATTAAAAGAATAAGAGAAAAAATCGAGGACGATATCACTGATCCTAAAATTATCAAAACAGTAAGAGGAATTGGCTATAAAATAGGTGATGATGATGATTAAAAATAAAGAAATAAAAAAACTTATTTTGGTTGAAATACTATTTTTAATTATTACTATCATCTTATCTTTTAATATCACTAACACCATTAATAACAATTATAAAAAAGAAATTATTGTCAACAACAGTTATATTGTCGGTGGATTAATTAGTAAATATCCAGAGTTAGAATCAGATATTATTTCTAGTATTGTTTTGAAAGAAAATTATGAATTGGGTAACAGTACCTTAGAAAAATATCAACTTGATAATATTGCTAGTATCAGCTATAATGATTATTCTATTTTAATCTTTATTATTGTTGTCTATTTTGTTTTATTGATTATAAATTTTATCTTTATTTCCAACATGTATAAAAAGATAAAAAAAATTGATCAATATATGAACAATATCTTAAATGATGATTATTCAATTAATATTAAAGAGTACTGTGAAGGTGATATCAGTAATTTAAAAAGTGATGTTCATAAGATGACAGTCAAATTAAAAGAACAAAGTGAATTATTAACCAAAGATAAAAAATATTTAGAGGAAACGTTAGAAGATATTTCTCATCAAATTAAAACACCTTTAACTAGTATGTATATGATCAACGATATTTTAAGTAATGAAAAAGATGATAAAGTAAGAAAAGAATTTTTAAACAAAAATAAAAATCAAATTGAAAGAATCGAATGGTTAGTTATTAGTTTACTTAAAATGTCGAGATTAGATAGTGGAACAGTTAAATTAAAAAAAGAAAAAATAAAAGTTAAAGATTTAGTTAATAAAGCGATCGAACCTATTAAGGTAGCTTTGGATTTAAAATCGATTAACTTAGAATTAGATTTATCTGATGATTTTGTTTTGGTTGATATAAATTGGACAAGTGAAGCACTATTAAATATTATTAAAAACGCTTGCGAACATACAAAAGATAAAATTGTCATCACATCTAAAACCAATCCTATTTATACTGAAATTAAAATTATAGATAATGGCAAAGGAATATCAAAGAAAGATTTAAAGCATATTTTCGAAAGATTTTATAAAGGGAGCGATAATAAAGATAGTATTGGAATTGGGCTCAATATGTCTAAAAAAATTATCAATCTCGAGCAAGGTATAATTGAAGTTGAAACCAAAGAGAATGTAGGTAGTACTTTTATAGTAAAATTATATAAAAATGATTTATAGTTTAAAAAAACTAATTTATAGTAAAGTGTATGTAGATACGGAAATCTCATATAATATAAAAGAGGATACATTTAAACACTGCATTTTTAGATGTTCACTCTATTTTAGATTTTTTGAGAAAACACCGTTTTGTAAGCTAATGCGGTGTTTTTATTTAAGATTAGTGTTATAAATAATTAAAAAGTTTATTTAGATTTTGTTATTGTTTGAATATGACTAAATTGTCACTAAAAATGTCATTTGGTTGTAATAATTGTTTAATATAATTATTTTGGAAGGAGAAAAATTATGGAAATTTTAAGAGTTGAAAACTTATGTAAAAATTATGGTAAAGGTGAAACTTTAGTAAAAGCATTAGACAATGTTAGTTTCACAGCTTTAAAAGGCGAATTTATTGCTATCGTTGGTAGTAGTGGTAGTGGTAAATCAACTTTATTACATATCTTAGGTGGGGTTGATAGACCTACTAGTGGTAAAGTTTATGTAGAAGGAGAAGATGTCTATAAATTAAACGAAAATAACTTGGCTATTTTCCGTCGCCGTCAAGTTGGTTTGATTTATCAATTCTATAACTTAATTCCTATTCTAAATGTTAAAGAAAATATCACATTACCAATTTTATTAGATAATAAAAAACCTGATTTAAAATATTTAGATGAATTAGTTGAAACTTTAGGTTTGACTAATCGAGTTAACCATCTACCTAACGAACTATCAGGAGGGCAACAACAAAGAGTAAGTATCGGTCGTGCTTTGATGAATCGTCCAGCTTTATTGTTAGCCGATGAACCAACTGGAAACTTGGATAGTAAAGCTAGTCGAGAAATAGTTGAATTATTAAAACTATCTAACAAGAAGTATAAACAGACAATTATTATGATTACCCACGATCATAATTTAGCTTTAAATGCTGATCGAATTATTACATTAGAAGATGGTAAAATAATATCTGACGAAAAGGTAAAATAAATGAATATATTAAACAATTTAACAATCAAACATTTAAAGTCAAATAAAAAAAGAACTGTTGTTACGATCATCGGTATTGTTTTATCGACAGCTCTAATGGTGGGAATCGGTTTACTTTTTTCAACAATTCGCGATAACTCATTAAAAATGGTTATTGAAAGTAATGGCGATCATCATATATCGATAGAGGTTCCTAAAGAAAAGTTGGATTTTGTAGCCAAAAATGATAGTGTTTTAAAGTACAAATATAAATCTAGTTTAGGATATGCTTTATACGAAGGTATAACTAACGAATATAAACCTTATATTCAAGTATTCTCCGCTTCTTTTGATTACTTATCTGATTTAAAACTTATCGAGGGTAGAATACCTTCTAATAGTAATGAAATTGTTATTTCTGATCACTTGCGAACTAATGGTGAAGTAAAGTTAAACGTCGGGGATAAAATTACTTTAGATATTGGAGTAAGAGCCTTAGATGATGGAACTTTATTAGGTGATTTGCCATATGTTTTAGAATATGCATATGATGAAGAAACTTATGAACAATTAGAAGTAATTGAAGAAGAACATTTAATCGACACGACTAAACATGAATATACAGTTGTCGGTATTGTCCAAAGGGATATATTAGAAGATTATTCTAATCCTGGTTATAGTGCATTCACTGTTTCTTCTGATCGGGAAGACTTACAAGTTTATGTAGTATTTAAAGATATAACCAAAACTTATAAAAACACAGAAAGTATAGCTAGTAATTTAGGTTATCAAAAGATAACTGAAGGTTCTATTTATTATAAAGAAGTTAAATATAATGATAGTTTATTAGGATTTTACGGAGTTACTAATTATGGCAATTTAATTGATTCATTAGTATCAGTTATCGTAATTATTTTAGCCTTAGTATCGATTGCATGTATTATAGTTATTTATAATTCTTTTGCTATATCAGTAATGGAAAGAAAGAAACAATTTGGTTTATTTTCAAGTATTGGAGCAACAAGAAAGCAATTAAAATACACAGTATTTTTTGAAGCTTTTATCGTTGGTATTATCGGTATTCCACTGGGTGTTTTATCAGCTTATTTAGGAATCGGTATTGTCTTAAAAATAATCAATCATTTATTACCTAATATTTTTGATTTTCCTTTAGCTTTAACAACTTATCCTTTATTTGTTATCATACCAATTATATTTATGGTAATAACGATTATTATATCAGCTTATCTACCAGCTAAAAGTGCAAGTCGTGTTAGTCCGATCGAAGCAATTAGATTAAATGATGATATTAAAATTAAATCTAAAAAATTAAAAACACCTAAAATTATATCTAAGGTATTTGGTGTTGAGGGTGAAATAGCTCATAAGAATATGAAACGTAATAAGAAAAAATATCGTATTACAATTATTTCATTATTTATCAGTATTGTTTTATTTGTTTCTTTTAGTTCATTATTACGTTATGGTATAAAAAGCGTATACGATTATACTGAATTGCCAGAATATGAATATGTCATATATGGACATAGTAGTAAGGAAAACTCAAAAACTTTAGATAGTATTATCGAAAAGGTTTTGAAAGTAGATGGAATAAAAAAATATAGTGTCGTTAATTCAGTTAGTTTAGTTACAGATAGTAATGAAAATATTTATAGTGATGAACTATTCGAAACGTTAGGTATCGATAGAAATATAGTAGCAATTAGAGAATATGAAAATGTCTCTTTGATAAAATTAAATAAAGAAGCTTATGAAAGTTATAAAAAACAAATTGGTTTAAATAGTGATCGGCCTATTTTGCTAAATTCTTATAGTATGATAAAGTATACTAATAATTCAAGAAAAGAAGTTAAGATAAAACCTTATAATAATATCGAGCAATTAGAAATCTATTTTTACGATTATACTAATGAAAAACCTTATGAAACAAGATACAAATTAGAAAATATCTTTGTGACTGATATTTTACCTATGGGTATTAGTATCGATTATCCAGAAAACTTAAAGTTTATTGTCAGCGAGGAATATTTTGACTCTATTAATAATGCTTTGGAAAATGAATATAATGATCATGTTTCAACCGAAGTTTATTTAATTGCTAATAATTATGATGAAATTGACAAATTATTAGATCACGATAGTTCAACTAATATATTAGATGAAACTGTTTCTATTAGTACTATGAATATCAAAGAAGAAATGAAATTAATGAGCAATATCGTGTTAGTTATCAAAATACTATTATATGGTTTTATTAGTTTGGTAACTTTGATTGGTGTAACTAGTGTTATTAATACTATAAATACAAGTATTGCTTTAAGAAAAAAAGAATTCGCTGTTTTAAGAAGTATTGGTTTAACGCCTAAAGGTTTTAATAAAATGCTGTTATTTGAATGTATTTTATTTGGTGTTAAATCGCTAATTTATGGCATTCCTGTCTCTTTATTAGTAACTGTTTTATTACATTTATCGATGACGGATATTGTTTCATTTGACAGTTTGCTTATTCCATATACTAGCATTTTAATTGCTGTGGTTGGTGTATTTATTATTGTTATAATAAGTATGTGGTATGCGACAAGAAAAATAAAAAAAGAAAATATTTTAGATGCGATTAGAGAAGAAAATATTTAAAAAGTTAAAAGCTAAGACTTTTAGCTTTTATTTGGTTGACAAGTTTTTAAAATATGATAAAATATAATTAGATTATTTGTTTGAAAGAGTATATATAATGATTTAACTTAAGAGAGCTGATGGTTGGTGAAAATCAGCTAATAGTTATATAGAAGACATCAAACGCTAAATAACCGGATAATTCCGTTAAAGATTAAAGTGCATAGATTCTATGAAATAAGGTGGTACCGCGATGATTCGTCCTTATATTTATAGAATTTTTTATTTAGGAGGATATTATGAAATTAAACAATAATGGAAGTTTTAACATTAAAAATGTTGGCCAAGTAGTAACTTTGTATGGTTGGGTTGCTAAAAAGAGGAATTTAGGTGGTTTGATTTTTATCGATTTAAGAGATAGAAGTGGAATTATTCAATTAGTAATCAAACCAGAAAACAACTGTTATAGTTTGGCTGAAAATTTAAAAAATGAATATGTTATTAAAGTTGTTGGTAAAATCACTGAAAGAGAAAGTAAAAACTTAAATTTAGCGACAGGTGAAATTGAAGTTATCGTCGATAATTTGGAAGTTTTAAATACTAGTATTGATATTCCGTTTAGTATTACTGATGATACGACAGCTTTAGAAGAAACAAGACTTAAATATCGTTATTTAGATTTAAGAAGAAATGAGATTCAAAGTAAAATAATTACTCGTCATAAAATTACATTTGCGATAAGAGAATATTTAAATAAATTAGATTTTTTAGAGATCGAAACTCCAATTTTGTGTAAGAGTACACCTGAAGGAGCTAGAGACTATTTAGTGCCATCACGTGTTTTTAATGGTAAATTTTATGCCTTACCGCAATCACCGCAAATATTTAAACAACTATTAATGGTTGGAGGAATGGAAAGATATTTTCAAATTTCTAAATGTTTTAGAGATGAAGATTTAAGAGCTGATCGTCAACCGGAATTTACGCAAGTCGATATGGAGATGAGTTTTGTCAATGAAGATGATGTTATAAATACTGTTGAAGGATTAATTGCTCATATTTTTAAAACAATTAAAAATATCGATATCAAATTACCTTTAAGAAGAATGAAATACGATGATGCGATTAATTATTATGGTTCTGATAAGCCGGATTTAAGATTTGATATGAAAATCAATGATATCACTGATGTTTTCAAAGATACAGAGTTTACGATATTTAAAGATACGATCGCTAATGGTGGAATTATAAATTGTTTAGTAGTTAAAAATAGTGCTGATAAGTTTTCTAGAAAAGATTTAGATAAATTAACTGATTTTATTAAAACGTATAATGCTAAAGGGTTAGCTTATTTAAAAATTGAAAGTGAAGTAACTGGTAGTATTGCTAAAGTTATCAGCCAATTAGAATTAACGGAATTAAGAAAACAACTTAATTTAGAAAATAATGACTTAGTTTTAATCATATCTGATAAAAAGAATGTTACGAAACAAGCACTAGGTGCTTTAAGATTAAAATTAGGTAGAGATTTAAATTTAATTGGCAAAACTTTTGAATTGTTATGGGTTGTTGATTTTCCATCTTTCGAATATAGTGAAGAAGAAAATAGATTTGTTGCTTGTCATCATCCTTTTACAGCTCCTAAGGATAGTGATATTGATAAATTATTAACTGATAAAGCTAATTGTTATTCGAAAGCTTATGACATTGTTATCAATGGTTATGAAGCAGGTGGCGGTTCGATTCGTATTCATGATCAAGAAATTCAAAATAAAATGTTTGAAGCTTTGGAGTTAACTGAAGAACAAATAAAAGAAAAATTTGGGTTCTTCGTCGAAGCTTTAAAATATGGCACACCTCCTCATGGTGGTTTAGCTTTAGGTTTAGATCGTTTAGTTATGTTATTAACTGATACAGATAATATTAAAGATGTTATTGCTTTTCCTAAAACTACTAGCGCTAATGACTTGATGAGTGAGTGTCCTAGTATCGTCGATGAAAAACAATTAAAAGAATTAGGAATTAAAATACAGTCTTAAAAAAACTGTATTTTTGTGTTAAAATATATATAGTGATTGGAGGATACTATGAATAAAAGTGTGAAAATTATTCTTAATATTATCGTGGTTGCTTTAGTTGGCCTGATTGTTTTTTTAGTCGTTCGAAATTTTATGACTAATGGGAAGGTAAAAAGAGAAATTAAAGAAGTATATGAATTAATCTATCAAAATGAATCTTATGATTATGACGCTATTTATGATCATCTTGACAAT
This sequence comes from uncultured Bacilli bacterium, assembly GCA_958413985.1. Lineage (GTDB taxonomy): Bacteria > Bacillota_I > Bacilli_A > RF39 > UBA660 > Faecisoma. The sequence continues at coordinate 65,459 of CATYVZ010000005.1, read as the reverse complement.
ATTGTCAGTAAGGATGGTTATGCGATTGTAGAAATGGCTGCTAAGGATTACTTACGCGATATTTTTAATAAATATGTCGAATTAAACGGAATTATTACAGATGATGATATGACTGATATTTTAACAGTTGCTAATTATAAAAATGACGGACCTGATTTTGTTGAAACTAAAAAATATTTACAAAAAACTAAACAAGATATTTTAAATTTAGAGGCTACAATACTGGATGACCTTGATATTGATACAATGATGGCTTATATTGTCGATACAAATTTAGAAGACTCTTATGTAACTTTATATACTAACTTAGAGTTCTTTGATGAAGATAACATAAATAACGCTAAAAAGGACTTAGAAACTGGCGTCGATTTATTTGTTCAATTAATTGAGTCGCAAGAAGAAATTATCGAATTTCTTATCGATAATAAAGATCATTGGCAAATAGTTGATGAGATGTTATATTTTACCGATTCTAATTTATCAGAGCAATATAACAAAATGATCGAAGATATTTCTAATTTATGAAAGCTCCAATATTAAAAATTGACGATGAAATTTTTATCGATAATTATCTTTCTTGTGATAAATTTTCCAATTTTAAAATAACAGTTAAAGAAAATTTTATTTTCAAAAAAGATGTAGTTTCATTCGATAGTTGTGAAGTGGTGAAGCTTGATTTTACAAAATGTCAGATAAAGAAGTTAGAATTTATCGATTGTAAAATTATCGATTGTGATTTCTCAAATTTAGAATTTGAAGAATCTATTTTTAAAAGGTGTGAATTTATCGGATGCAAAATGCTTGGTGTTGATTTTGTTAAATTTACTTTAGCTGATGTTTTGTTTAAAGATTGTATATTAAGATATAGCAGTTTTATAAACTCTAAATTAAAAGATAGCAAGTTTGATAAATGTGATTGCTCTGATTCTAGTTTTTTTGATATTGTTTCTAACAAAATTGAAGTTAACGATGTCAATTTTGCCAACTGTCAATTTTATAACGATGATTTTTCTAATGTCGATTTTAGTAATTCTAATATTGACAATATAACAACTGATTTAAAGAGCATAAAAAAAATAATTGTTAATCAAGATCAAGCTATCGCTTTAGCAGCATTATTAGATATAACGGTTAAAATATAACAAAACTGTAATAATTTTTACAGTTTTGTTTTGTTATAATATTGTTTCAAAATTTGTCAATTTAATATAATTGCAATATAAATTTAAATGTGATAAACTTTTAATAGAATCGTGGTGAGTAAATTGGCAAAACTTAAAAATAATTGGCAAGTAATCGTTAGTTTTATTTTGTTAATGCTATTTATTTTTTTAGTGTTTAATCATCAACATTTTCATAAAATTGATACTTTTATTTATTCGTCGATCAAACCGATGATATCTTTTCATATGACTAATATTATGCGATTTATAACCTTTTTTTCTGATCCGGTTTGGTGTGTTTTATTAAGTTGTTTAATGGTAGTATTAGTTAAAAATAAAAGAATAAGTAAAGCCTTTATTGTAAATTTAATATGTGTTTTTTTACTAAATTATATTTTAAAATTAATATTTTTAAGAGATAGACCACTTAATATAAATTTAATAGTCGAAACAGGTTATAGTTTTCCTAGTGGTCACGCAATGACTAGTTTGGGAATATATGGTTTTATAATTTATTTATTAATTGTAAGTAATAGAAACAAAACAACGAAAATTGTCGGTGCTAGTTTTTTAATTTTGTTGATTATTTTAATCGGTATCAGTCGTATTTATTTAGGTGTACACTATGCGACTGATGTGCTTGCTGGTTTTATTATTTCGGCTAGTTATTTACTTTTATTTATTAGATTTATCTATCCTAAAATAAAAGCTTAGAATAAATAAATCAATTTATGTTATAATACAGTAATAATAACTAATTATTAAATAAATTTTGTAAAGGAGGATAACTAGCTTTCGGCTAGTTTTGATGTATGAGTTATATTGTAGCAATTAAGACAGCTGTTTTTGCATTTCCTATTTTAGCTTTTTTATTTACAATACCTTTTATTTTAAATCAATATCATAAATATGGCGCTATTCACCATTTTCGAGTTTTAATTATTTATTCTTTTATTTTATACTTAATAACAGCTTATTTTTTAGTCATTTTACCGCTTCCTTCTTTTGAAGAAGTAGCGAATATGACTGGTCCAACTACTCAACTGATACCGTTTACTTTTATTAGCGATATTCTTAAAAGTGCTAGTGAAATTACTAATTTTAATACTTTTCTAACGTTTTTAAAAGATTCCAGTGTTTATGTTACTTTGTTTAATATCGTTTTGACTATTCCTTTTGGGATGTATTTACGCTATCATTTTAAATGTAGTTTTAAAAAGACAGTTTTGTTATCGTTCTTGCTTAGTTTGTTTTTTGAATTGACACAACTTAGCGGTTTATATTTTATTTATGATAGACCTTATCGTCTTTTTGATGTCGACGATTTAATTTTAAATACTTTAGGTGGTATTTTGGGTTATTTCTTGCTGGGATTATTTAAAAATATTTTGCCAAGTCGCGAAAAGATCGACGAAGAATCATTGATTAAGGGATCTAATGTGTCTGGGTTAAGAAGAATAACTTTATTTTTCTTAGATATTTTTCTTTATTTTCTTTTAGTAATATTTGTTGGAATTTTTGTGAAAAAGTATGCTTTTATCATTACAGCCATTATATATTATGTTGTTATTCCACTTATCTGGCCAGGTAAAACCATCGGTAGTAATTTTTTAAATGTCAAAATAACTTATGATCGTTTTCCTTTTATCAAAAATATTTTGCGTTTAATTTTTATTTATTTATATTATATAATGTTACCGATATTATTAGTTTGGTTAGCTATGTTTATTTCAAGTTTTTTAAATTTGAGTAGTTATTTAACTATTTTCGTTTATTTAGGTGCGTTTTTGTTTATTTGTTTCTTTTATTTGATAAATGTTATTTTACTTTTAAAAAATAGAAAAATATTTTATGATAAGTTTTTTAAAGTTAAATATGAAAGCACTATTTTGTTACCTGATATTAAAGAAAATGAAAAAAAAGAAGACTAATATCCTTTATTGTTAATTTAAAAATAGAAAAAAGAAATTGTTGACTAATTTATATAATGACTGTATAATTAATATGAAAAATGTTTCATATAATAATTAGAGGTGAAATAGATGAGTGTTTTAATTGGTATATTATTACCTTTTATCAGTACGACTTTAGGAGCATCTTGTGTATATTTATTAAAAGATAAGTTAAATAATCGTTTGGAAAAATTTTTATTAGGTTTTGCTTCTGGCGTTATGATTGCAGCTAGTATTTGGTCTCTTTTAATTCCTGCTTTGGATCTAGCTTTAGAAAATGGTCAAATTAGCTGGATACCAGCTAGTGTTGGATTTATCCTAGGAGTGATATTTCTGCTTGTTTTAGATTACATTATTCCTCATTTACACAAAGATAGCAAGGTTCAAGAAGGACCTAAATCCGACTTTAAAAAAACGACTATGTTAATGTTAGCTGTTACTTTGCATAATATTCCTGAAGGCTTAGCTGTCGGTGTGGTGTTTGCAGGCTTGATAGCTGGTAACAATATTATTACTTTAACTGGTGCATTAACTTTAAGTATTGGTATTGCTTTACAAAATTTTCCCGAAGGAGCGATCATATCGCTTCCATTGAAAGCAGAAGGATTATCTAAAAATAAATCATTTCTTTATGGAACATTATCTGGAATAGTTGAACCAATAGCGGCAGGTTTAGCTATCTTATTGACTAGTTTCATCACACCGATCTTACCATATTTTTTATCGTTTGCAGCTGGCGCGATGATTTATGTAGTAGTCGAGGAATTAATTCCTGATAGTCACAGTGGCAAACATTCTAATTTGAGTGTCATTGGCGTGACTATGGGCTTTGTGCTGATGATGATATTGGATGTCGCATTAGGCTAAGGAGGTAATTTATGTTACAATTAATCGATATATCATTTAAAAGAGATAATAAACAAATATTAGATCATATCAATATCGAATTAGAAAAAGATAAATTTTATGTTATAACTGGACCAAATGGCAGTGGTAAGTCAACTTTGGCCAAAATAATTATGGGAATTGAGAAGCCAGATAGTGGTAAAATTATTTTTGACAATATAGATATCACTGACAAAACTATCGATGAAAGAGCAAAATTAGGAATTGGTTTTGCTTTCCAACAACCAGTTAATTTTAAAGGGTTGACAGTTTATGATCTATTAAAAGTAGCTGTCAATCAGGAAATAACTAAAAAAGAGGCTTGTAATATTTTGTCAAGGGTAGGTTTATGTGCCTTAAACTATGTCGATCGCGAAGTAAACACATCTTTGTCTGGTGGTGAGTTAAAAAGGATTGAAATTGCCACAGTCATGGCAAGAAATCCTAAGTTAACTATTTTTGATGAACCAGAAGCAGGTATAGATTTATGGAGCTTTCAAAATTTAACCGAAGTTTTTAAACAAATCCAGGCAAGGTCTAAGGGTATTACCTTAGTTATATCGCATCAAGAAAGAATTCTTAATATTTCCGATCAAATAATCTTGTTAGAAGCAGGTAAAATTAAAAAAATTGGCAATAAAGATATGATGTTAGATATTATTCTTAAAGAAGAAACCTGTTGTAAAGGGGTGAATATTTATGAATAAAACGGACGGTAATTTATTAAATAATGTTTTAGATAACGATCTTTTTAAAGCTGATTCTTATAATATTAGAAAAAATGGTAAAAGTATCGATCGTAAAACTAATCCGTATATCGATATTGTCTCAAAAGAAGATGGCACGGGTATCGATATTTATGTTAAAGACAATACTTTATTTGGCGTTGTCGACATACCTGTTATTATTACCGAAAGTGGCTTGACTGATATTGTTTATAATGATTTTCATATCGGCAAGAATTCGAATGTCGTTATCGTCGCTGGTTGTGGTATTCACAATGCTAAACATCAAGATTCAAGACATGATGGTATTCATCGCTTTTATTTAGAAGAAAACTCTAAAGTAAAATATGTTGAAAAACACTATGGTAGCGGTAAGGGAAAGGGTAAAAAAATCCTTAATCCAGTTACCGAAATCGAAATGAAAAAAGGATCGAGTATGACGATGAATTCTACACAGATTAAAGGTGTTGATAGCACTTTAAGAATTACGAAGGCTACTTTATCTGAAGATGCGACTTTAATTGTAAACGAGAAAATATTAACTAATAAAAATCAACATGCCAAAACTGATTTTATCGTCACTTTAGATGGTCAAAATGCTAGTTGTCATGTTACTTCAAGATCGGTCGCAATGGATAATTCTTATCAGGAATTTACTTCTAATATAACTGGTAATACTAAGTCATTTGCGCATGTGGAATGCGATGCGATCATTCAAGATAAAGCTTCAGTCAAAGCGATTCCAGAAATCTTTGCTAATGATGTCGATGCTAATTTAATTCACGAAGCAGCAATCGGTAAAATAGCGGGAGCTCAATTAGTTAAATTAATGTCTTTAGGTTTGACAGAGAAAGAAGCAGAAGAAACAATTATTAAAGGATTTTTGAAATGAGAGGGGAATAAAATGATTAAATTGGTTTTAGTAAGACATGGAGAAAGTATTTGGAATTTGGAAAATAAATTTACTGGTTGGACTGATGTTGGTCTTACAGAAAAGGGGATTAAAGAAGCTATCGATGCTGGAAAAGTATTAAAAGAAAAGGGTTTTACCTTTGATATAGCATTTACATCAGTTTTAAAACGAGCTAATGATACTTTAGATTATATTTTAAAAGAGATGGATTTAAATATTCCTATTTGTTATAGTTACAAGTTAAACGAAAGACATTATGGTGCTTTACAAGGACTTAACAAAGACGAAACAAGAGCCAAATATGGTGAAGAGCAAGTAAAATTATGGCGGAGAAGTGCTGATACAAGACCACCAGCTTTGACAGTTGAAGATCCACGTTATCCTGGCAATGATCCTAAGTATCAAAATTTAGCAAAAGAAGATTTACCACTGACCGAAAATTTAATGGATACAATTAAACGAGTTATCGAATATTGGAATAGTGATATTAAAAATCATATCATAAGTGGGGAAAAGGTCATTATTGTTGCCCACGGTAATAGTTTAAGAGGTTTAATTAAATATTTAGATAATTTATCAGATGAAGAAATAATGAGTTTAGAATTAGAAACTGGCAATCCTATTTGTTATGAACTAGATGAAAATTTGAAACCAATTAAACATTATTATTTAAAATAGGTGTATTATGGGTGAAGTTAGAGAACCGATTAAAAAAAATTCGATTGCAAAAAAAAATAAAATAATTGCTGATGGTTTTTATCTGATCTGCAATAAAGGCTATCACAACGTTAGTTGTGTCGATATTGCTAAATATTGTGGTGTATCAACTGGGATCATCTATCAGTATTTTAAAGATAAAAGAGACATTTTTATCGAAGGGGTAAAGTTATATTCTGATAAAATTATGTTTCCTTTAACGGAAGCGATTGAAAAACAAAAGATAACGAAAGATAATTTTGAAACGATAATTAAAGAGATTATTAAAAAGACGATTAAGCAAAATACTATGACTAGAAAAGCCCATCAAGAATTGATGTCGATGAGCTGTTTAGATAAAGAAGTTTTAAAAATATTTAGTGCAAAAGAAATCGAAGTTACCGATAAATTGGTGGTTGTTTTAAAAAATAATGGTTTCAATGAATTTAATTTAAATGAAAAAGTTCATTTAATCGTCAACTTGATCGATGATTTATGCCATGAGATAGTTTATCATAAACATCAAAATATTAATTATGATGTTTTGTTAGATGAAACTGTTAAATTAATTATGAATATTTTAAAGGAGAATTATGAAAAGGACAACAGATAAAAATATTTTGATTGCTTTTTTACTTAATATTTCATTTTCGATAATTGAATTATTTGGCGGTTTATTTACCAAAAGTATTTCGATACTGTCTGATGCAGTTCATGACTTTGCTGATGCGATCAGTATTGGAATTTCATATTTTTTAGAGAAGAAAAGTAAGTGTAAACCAAATAATAAATATACTTATGGCTATATGCGTTATTCAATTTTAGGGGCTTTTATAACTACTACTATTTTAATGATCGGTTCAGTTTTAGTTATCGTTGGGGCTGTTAGCCGTTTATTTAATCCAGTTTCTTTAAATTATGATGGAATGATTATTATATCTGTTTTTGGAATTGTTTTTAATTTTTTAGCTGCTTATATGACTAAAGAAGGAGATTCGTTAAATCAAAAATCAGTTAACCTTCATATGTTAGAAGATGTATTGGGCTGGGTAGTTGTTTTTGTTGGTTCGATTTTGATTAAATTTACTAATATCAACTATATCGATTCTATTATGAGTATTTTAATAGCTTGTTATATTTTATTTCATGCTTTAACTAATTTGAAATCAGTTTTAGATTTGTTTTTAGAAAAAACACCTAAAAATATTGATATCGATCATTTAAAAAAACAATTATTAAATATCGAAGATTTATTAGATGTTCATCATATTCATGTATGGAGTATCGATGGCGTTAGTAGTTATGCGACTTTGCACGTGGTAACTGACAGTAAAAAACCGGATATAATAAAGATGAAAGTTAGGGAAGAACTATTAAAATATAATATTGTTCATACAACGATCGAAATCGAATTATCGCAAGAAAAATGCAAAGATAATGAATGTCATGTGACATTAAATAGTACTTCACATCATCACTAAATGCTATAAATAGCATTTTTTTTATTCATCTTTAAAGACTTTCCATATGAAGAACAAAAGGTAAAAATTATAATCAAGAAAACTTAAATTTTAATCAAGATAAAGATGTTTATTAAATAAGAAAAATAACACATTTGTGCTTATTCTCCTTGATTATATATGCTATAATAAGAAAAAGGTAAATTGGAATTTGGAGGTACAAAATGAATTGGATAGATGAAGTGTCTTTAAAACTTAAAAAGAAAAATAAAGTTTTATTTTCCAAGAGCTCAGAATATATGCAGGATTTAATTATGTTGTTTGAAACTCAAAACCATCGGGTCATGACATTATGGGCATTTGATTTTGCCTCTCAATCTATTGAAAAACTTGAAAAAAAATATCCAGAAGAAAAACGTCCACGAGAAGCATTGGAAGCAGTCAAAGACTGGGCATCTGGGAAAATCAAAATGCGCCTAGCACAACGGAAAATATTAGATTGTCATGCATTTGCCAAAGAAATTGAGAATAAAGAAGATATTGCAATTTGTCATTCGATCGGACAAGCATGTGCAGTAGTGCATACTTCAGGACATGCAATAGGCTATCCGATATACGATCTTACTGCGATCATATATAAATATGGGATTGAAAATTGCAAAGATGCAGTAGAGCGACGAAAGCAGGAATATATCGAAAAAATAACATATTGGAATGAACATCTATCTGATTATCAAGGTATATGGACTGATTTTATGCTTAAATAAAATTTAATATTATATAATTAGACAACAAAGTCATGTCTTTTAGGTGTGGTTATGACTTATTTTTAAATATATTATTTTATGAATTTTTGTTTTGAAGTGTCATAATAAAATAATTTTTTCGTTAATTTGAAGAAAATAATATTTTTTATGTTATAATATTTATATCTTATGAAATGTTTTGATTTGGAGTGATCTTGTGAATAAATATGTAAAAGAATTAGTTGATGGCATTGATAAAAAGACTTTATTTGTTTATTCGCTTTTAAGATTTTTTGTAATCATAGTTTTAATTGTGCAACTTTTGCATGGTAATTGGCAAAATGCTTTTGTATGCTTTTTGACGTTGATATTATTTTTAATACCGTTATTTATCGATAAAAAATTTAAAGTAGATCTACCAACTCCTTTAGAAATAATTATTTTATTGTTTATTTTTTCGGCTCAAATTTTAGGTGAAATTCAAAATTTTTATGGCATATTTAGACATTGGGATACCTTGCTACATACGATTAATGGTTTTTTATGTGCTGCTATTGGATTTTCTATGATCGACATTTTAAATCAAAGTGAAAATTTTCATACTAAAATGACGCCAATTTTTGCTGCTTTTGTTGCGTTTTGTTTTTCCATGACCATAGGTGTTTTGTGGGAATTTTTTGAATTTGCAAGTGATCGATGGTTTAATTTAGATATGCAAAAGGATAGAGTTGTTGATACCATTTCGACGGTGTATGTTCATCCTGAAGGAAAAAATATTCCTGTTGTGATCAAAAATATTGATCATACAATAATTTATTATGAAGAAAATGGGCAAGCAAAAGAATTAATTATCGATGGAGGATATTTGGATTTGGGAATTATCGATACGATGAAAGATTTATTGGTAAATTTTATCGGTGCTGTGGTATTTTCTATGATCGGTTATTTATATGTTCAAAATAGAGATAAATATAAAATTGCGCGGAGTTTTACTCCAGTAATAAAGAATTCACAAGAATAGATATTTTAAATGATTTAATATAAAATATAGGGGGATATTTATAATGAGTATAAGTGTTGATAAAAATAGTATGAGAGATCATCTTGATCACCTTTTAAACCGTGGAAATGAAAAGAAGGAACTAGTAAACAATTTAGTTGCTAATGACGATTATATTAATTGGTTAGATAATTTTACTAGGGTTCATCCTGAATTTATTAATTTGGAATTTCCTAATTTAAATTATTGTCATGAAATTGGTTTAAATGGTATCTATAATTTAGCATTTTTAAAAGATTTTTATAATTTTATAGCTATTTATGCTAATAAAAATTATATTTTTCCTAATGATTTTGATGGTTATGGAAACTATTATGTAATTAAAATTAATGATGTTTTTTATAAAATAGGAATCTTAAGAGATAATGAACAAGATGTAAGTTTTTTCTGTTGTCGTGTTGATGATGGGAAACAGATACATCAGTTTATTGACTTTAAGGATATTAAAGAAGATAAAATTAGACCTGAAGCTTTTGATATTGAAAAAAACTTAGATAAATTAGCTGTGATGATTGAACAATTAGTTTTGAATGATAATATACCAATCGAAGCTATTGCTGATACTACCGATAAAGTTATTAAGAAAATACGGGTAAAGGTTAAGGAGTAAATGCTTATGAAATAATCATTTATCAGAAACTTTTTTAATCGGTTGGCAAAAATGGATTGGTTATCAGAAAATTTATACAAGAAATAGGAGTGAAAAAATGTCTAAAGTACTAAGTTTAGATGAAACAAAAGATTTGTTAGTTGCATGGAGAGAATTTGGGGATAGGGAAGCATATACTTCTTTAACAGTTTATAATTTTGGTTTAGTTAATACCATAGCTAAAAGATTTTATAGTGATGGAACTGATTTTAATGATTTAGTTTCAGCAGGAACTGAAGGGTTAATTAGGGCAATCAATAAATTTGATTATCAAAAATATTCGATGGGAGCTTTTACAACTTATGCTGGTAATTCTATTGAAAATCAAATTAAAATGGAGTTAAGAAACTATAATAAACATAAACATGTTTTAAGTTTTGAAAACCCAACTACTAACATTGTCGATGGTGATCATATTACTATTGGTGATTTGATCGGTAGTGATGAAGAAGAAATATGTGAGCTTATCACGTCAAAAATGAAAATTAAGATTATTAGAGAAATATTAAAAAGTTTAACACCTAGAGAAAGACAAATTATTATGTTAAGATATGGTCTTAATGAACAGGAAAACAAAACACAAGTAGAAATTGCTAAGAACTTTGGTTGTTCTAGATCTTTAATTTCTAAACAAGAAAAAGCTGCGTTAGTTAAATTGCGTCGTCCTGAGAATATAAAAAAATTAAAACCATATTTAGATTAGTAGTTTAATATATGTTCAAAAAAGCCTCGTCTTTGTTTTTAGAAAACGAGGTTTAATATTGTTAAATTTTAAAAATTCATTTCAAATGTAGTTTTAGCTTTTGTCATTTTTCATTAAATAATGTGAAAAATTAAAAAGAAAAAACTTACGAAAACAAAAAAATGATATAATTGTTATGTAACGAGTTACCTATAATATGGTGTAAATTCAGTTATAGATAGCTTTTGTTTTTTTAAAAAGGTGATATGTAATATGAAAGGTAAAATGTATTATATTTTATTTGTTTTAGGATTAATAACAATCGTATTTTTGAAATTTATTATTACTGATATGTTTGGTTGGATAGAAATTATTTTATTAACAATATCAATTATAAGTATGATATTTAGTATTATAAAACTGTATCAAATTTCTAAATTTAAAAAAAATATAAAACTATTATTACAAATAGTTTCAATAATTATTATATTTTGGTTTGCATTACTAAGTATAGATTATAAAAGGCATAAAAATTTATATGATCCGTTATTCTGTATAGGATATAATGTTAAACAAGATTATGATATGGATATTCAAACAGGACAATTATATAAAATAAAAAGCACATTTTATATATTTGGAATAAAAATTAATGAAATAAATGTGATTAGAAACTAATTACCATATCTGTACTTTGGTTGGAATTTATTAAAAAGTAAAAATTACAATTTATGGAGGTGATTTAATTTATGGGATTTGATTTAGGACATACAATAAGTTCATTATCAAAATTAGCAATGCGAATCAACCGAAGAATTGAAAAGAATAATCAAAATACAAATAACAATAATAAAGATAAAACTTTTTCAGTAAATGTGTTTTTAGGTAAAGATAAAGTGATAAGATTTGTTCCTGGTGTAAGAAATAAATATGGAATTTATGTTCCAATACCAGAGGGGCTAGAAGTTTCATTTAATTTAAGTCCACGAGAAATTGGGAGGGTATATTTAAAAGTTGCCAACAATGGTTTGAAACATTTTGGCGAAGATTTAGATATGAAGAAAGCATCACCAAAATATATTTCATTTAAAGGTTTTAAATCACAAAAAGAATTTAACTTGAAACACTTTTGTTTTTCATCTTTTTGTATCGATGGTAAAATAAAATTTACGTTTCTTCCATGGCATAAAAACGAATTCTGTTTATTTAAAGATGATATAGAGTGCGTGGTAGAAATTGACAAAACAAACAATGAACTTATTATTGGAAATGCTATTTTAGAAGTTATAAAAAAAGCAGATGAAACATATCCAGAAATGTATATCTTATCAAATGATTTAACTGGGGTAGATATTAATAGTATTTTATACAAAGATAGTATTAAAAAAGAAATAGAAAATAGGAAAGTCGGAACAAACAAAAAAGATTATGAATTAGCAGACAAAATGCGTAAAGAATTATTAGATAAACTAGGTGTTGAAAGTAATTATTTATCTGATCTATTTTATCAAAAAATTATCGATGATAGATGTATTCCTATTTTCACAAAGTATATTCTCTTGTTTGAAAATGTTGGAATAAGTTTAAATCTAATACAGCAACAATTTTATAGAAAGAATAATAAAGAATGTTCAGATTTTTTAGAAAAATGGTATCTTGATTTAAAGAAAAATAATGTTTTAACAAATGTTATAGAAAATGTTTTAGATAATACTTTTGTTAAAATTGGCGATAAAAGTAAAATATCTTTTTATATAGACCTTATCAAAGAAAATGATAAATTTTCTTTTGTAATGGTAATGCTTGGAAAGTGGAAAGTAAAAGAAGCCAAACCAGTTATAATAAATAGATTAGAAAATGATAAGATAAAAACGCTTTCAATAAGAGCATTAGGATATTATAAAGATAAAAGCATAATACCACTTATAGAAAAATATTTGAATTCAGAATATTCTGGTGTACGAACAGAAACCAAAAAGGTTATAGAAAAGTTAAATAATATATAATATTGTAAAGGAGATTAGATATGGGTATATTTGATAAATTAAAAAAGAAAGAAAATACAATTTTTATAGAAAATGCAGGAGGGTGTGTTATTACAAAATCTATTTATAACGGGGAGTCAAAATTAAAATGGATTTTTAGAGAAGAAAGTAAAAACGAAAATGATAATGGTTGGAGGGCTATTGGAGACAAAGATACACAAGAATACTTGAATAACCCAAACAATTCAATGATAGTAGATTTTAATACTCTTGCTAACATTGAACCTGCTGTTTTAAGTGTTTATAATATGCCAGTAGGTACTGATTTAGAATTTCGTTATGATAATAAAGGAAGATATTTTATTGATACAAAAACAGGAAAAAGAATTGATTAATTATAATAGATAGAAAGTTATAGGTGAAATTATATGGGACTATTTGACAAATTAAAAAAACAAGAAACAATATTAAATGTATCAGAAGCACAACAAAAACTGTATTCTTCACTAACAGAATATACAGGCTGGAAATTTTTAAAAAGTCAAAGATGTTTACGAAAAAATATTGATAATATTGTATTTGATATAGTGTTTTATAGTTCAAAATATAATTGTTCTGGTAAGCATATTGAAGTAAATTGTGAGTTTTTATTTTGGAATAAAGATTTTGATAAAACTTGTAATGTAAATAGTAAAATAGGTTTTATTTTATTTAAACCTAATAACAATTATTGGTTTGATATTTCAACTAATGTAAAATTGGAAGATGTTATAGAAGAATTGAAATCTAAAATAGATAAGTATGTGTTTCCGTTGATTAATAAATTTGAAGAAAATTATGATAATTCAATTATTTATTTATCAGATGATAACACTCAAGAATTATACAATTTAAAGAATTTTGCAGTCTTTGAAAAAATGGAAAACAAATGATAGTAATTTGTATGGAGGAAAGTTTATAGACATGAATAATAAGAAAAATACAAAAAAGAAATCAAAAGTTATATTATTATTTCTTTTAATTATAATAATTTGTGCCGTATTTTTTGTGAATTGGGCAATTAAACCTGAAAATTTAAGAAAAACAAAAGAGCAACTTAGGGCTTTATTTTTTAGTGATAAAATAGAAGATTCTTATAATGCAAAATCACTTATTATGGTTGATCTTTCAAATGACGAGAACTTTATATCTAAGAAAGCAGAGGAACAACGGCTCCCTGCTAGTTTAGCAAAATTATTTGTTATTGAGTATGCAACGACTTTAACGAATTTGGATGATGTGGTTTTAGCAGATTATGCAACACTTTTATTAACAAAACAAGGATCATCTGTTGCAAATATTAAAGAAAAGCAATATTATATATATAATTTATTTGCGGCGATGTTAGTTCCATCTGGAAATGATGCTGCATATGTGGTCGCAGATTATTGTGGTGGCATTATTTCTCCTGATGCTCGAACAAGCCAAGAACGAGTAGAAGTATTTATGAATAATTTGAATAGATATTTAAAAGAACAGGGGTATGATGATACTGTTTTATATGATCCAAGTGGTTTTGATACAGATGCAAAAACAACAGTAATGGATCTTAAAGAAGTTACGAAAAAATTGTTAAAATACGAATGGTTTAGAGATATAATATCACAGACATCTTACACGGCTACTTTACCAGACGGGACTACTCAAACGTGGAAAAACACTAATATTTTTCTTGATCCTACATCAGATTATTATAATGAAAATATTGTTGGAGTTAAAACAGACTCATTGTCTGATGATTATAATTTAGTAGTATTGTATAAAATGAATGGAAAAGAATTTTTGATATGCAGTTTAGGATCTCAATCAGATTATTCAAGATATGATGATGTTAGTTATATTTTAAAAACGATAGATGAATCCGACTATTTAAAGAAATGAATTTTTTTAAGAAGAAACAAAGTAAATACAAAAATTATAAATATGATTATTATATATTCGGAGGTATAAAACCTTTAGCTCCAACAACAATAAACAGATATAAAGAAAAAGCTTGTAAATTAGCTAAGATCAGAAAAATAAAATTACATGAATTTAGACATAGTCACGCTACATTGTTACTATATAAAGGAATAATAATACATGAAATATCAAAAAGACTAGGTCATTCTGACATTGCTATAACATTAAATACTTATACACATACAAATAATTTACAAGAAAAAAGAGTTACAAGAACTCTTAATTTTCTAAGACTATTCTAAACTTTTTAAATGTAAAATCTATAAAGATATCGAAAACGACATTTTCAAACATAAAGTTATAACAAAAACTAAAAATAAAAATTTAAAAGAAAGAAAAGTCTATATTATAACACAATTTTTTGTGTGTTATATAAATTTGGAGCGGGTGATGGGAATCGGACCCACGTTATCAGCTTGGAAGGCTGGAGTTCTACCATTGAACTACACCCGCAAATTAGTAGGCATATAAATTGTACTTTAAAAATTTGTTTTTGTCAATACTTTTGTAAAATATTTTTAATTTTAAAAAGTATTACACTAAATTATATTATAATTTGCTAAAATTGTTACTACTTTTTAAATCATAAATAAATATATCCAACATATATTTAAAATATAGAAAGGAATAAAACATATGGAAACATTAAAAGTCGGATCTAAATCAAATCCCAATTCAGTGGCAGGAGCGCTCGCCAATGTATTTAGAGAAAAAGGCAGTTTAGAAATCCAAGCAATCGGAGCTGGAGCCTTAAATCAAGCAATTAAAGCAATAGCGATTGCTAGAGGTTTCGTAGCACCATCAGGTAAAAATTTAGTTTGTATTCCTGCTTTTACCGATATTATAATAGACGGTGAAGAAAGGACTGCAATAAAATTAATAGTAGAGGCTAAATAGCCTTTTTTTATTAAAATATAATAGTATAAAATATCAATTCAACTTACAAATACTATTGCCTTTTTTTTAATATAAATATATAATTAAATAGGTGATTAAAATGGATCAGGATGCAAAAAGAAGTATTATTCTA
Source organism: uncultured Bacilli bacterium (assembly GCA_958413985.1). Lineage (GTDB taxonomy): Bacteria > Bacillota_I > Bacilli_A > RF39 > UBA660 > Faecisoma. Next base: position 49,512 of record CATYVZ010000005.1, on the reverse strand, counting down.
GAAAACTATCAACACCCTAAAAATAGAGGATTAATCAAAGACGAAACTTATCTATGTTCTACTACTAGTAATGATAGTTGCATTGATGAAATAAACTTAATGGTAAAAATTGATGACAATAAAATTACCGATATCCGTTTTGATGGGGAAGCATGTGCTATATGTATAAGTAGTGCTTCAATTATGAGTGACATATTAATTGGTAAAACTAAAGACGAAGCTAATATAATTTACCAAAATTTTGAAAATATGATCGATGGAAAAGATTATGATCAACAAATTTTAGATCAGGCTAATGTTTATGAGGATATAAGTCGTCAACCAAGTCGTAAAAAATGTGCTTTATTACCGTGGTGGGCAATAAAAAAAATAATAACAAAAGATTAATTAAATAATAGAATATATTTTAAATTTTAAAAAAATATGGTATAATATTTATAGTGTAATAAAGGAGGATTTATGAACAAGTTTTTATCTTTAATATTTATGTTTAGCTTAGTGCTTTTAGTAGGTTGCGATAATCAAGAAAAATATGAAGAAGCAATGAGCGAATATGCAACGACATTTTATAATGATTATCAAAAAGGAAGTATAGGATTGACTAATCCTACTATATCTATTACGCAATTAAAAGAAGCAAACGAAATGGTTCAAGCTAATTATGATTTGTCTAGACTTGAGGGATGTAAAGATCAATCTTATGTCGAACTGATCATTGACGAAGAAACTCAAGACATAAAAGAAATAAAATATTTCTTGCAATGTGAATAATGTTGAAAAACATTATTTTTTTTGAAAAAAGTATAATTTTAAATTTTGGATACTATAATTAATTGCTAGTTACCAAAAAACGCAAAATCTATCGAGACAAAATATAAAAAGTGAGTCGTTTGAAAATCAAAAATATAATATTGGTCATTTGCTTGCGTTTTTAGATTGTGTTATATTGGGGCTGAAAGGAGGAATTTGATGTTAAATCAATCGATATTGGTAGGAAGAATCGTCAAAGAACCAGAAGTAAGAGAAACAGAAAATGGAACTAAGGTTACCAATATAACATTAGCAGTTCAACGCTCTTATAAAAATGTTGAAGGCGAATATGATACTGATTTCATTTCTTGTGTTTTATGGAAAGGAATTGCCGAAACAACTGCTGAATACTGTAAAAAAGGTGATTTAATTGGAGTTCGAGGGCGTATTCAAACCAGAATAGTTGAATATCCAGAAGAAGTTAAACACAGTATCATGGAAGTAGTAGCAGAAAGAGTTACTTTTCTATCAAGCAAAAAACAAGAGGCTTAAAACCCTTGTTTTTCTTTATATAAATAGTCCTCATAAAAAATGTTATCAGGTCTAGTTTTAAAAATTTTCGCTATATTCAAGGCTGTTTCATAGCTTAATCTTCTCTTTCCATTTTCGATTTGCCAATAAAATGACTTGCTAATACTCAGCTTATTTGCCATATCTTGACAACTATAATTATTTTTAATACGATACTCTTGCAGTTTATTCATTTATATCGCCTCCTTATGTTAATTATACATTAACTACAAATTAATTTCAAGTAAATGTTAACAGAAAATTAAAAAAGTTGTAAATAATCTTAGATATGATATAATTATGTTAACAAATTGATTACGGAGGTATAGACAATGATAATAGGGGAAAGATTAAAAGAAGCGCGAATAGCTAAAAAGTTATCACAAGAAACATTAGGAAACTTACTAGGTGTTTCTAAAGTGTCAATCTGCGGCTATGAAAAGGGAACAAGAACACCTAATATGAATAACTTTTTAAAGTTAATTGAGATACTAGACCTCGATGCTAAATACGTTTTAGGCTTGGATGTTCGTGTCATCGACGAAAACAATGAAGAATATCCTGTCAAAATGGCTAAGAATGATATTCAAATAATCGAAGCAATTAAAAAGAATCGTGAATTATATAATATGTTTTGTAGTAATCCAAAAAGAACAGTTGAAAGAATTAAAAGTAAACTTAATTTCAAATAAAAAGTATTGTTCTTTTTTCTTTTAAAATATTGAGAAGTAGGTTATAATATAAAAAGGAGAAAGATAATATGTATAGAAAAAAAAATAAAACCAAAAAAAATAAAATAATTATTATCTGCATTATAATTATCTGCTTAATTGTTGGCTTTATAGTTAATGTAGTAGTTACTGATCGTAAGTTAACTGTCTTCGAAAAAGCCATTAAAGATAGTGTTTTAACTGTTCAGAAAATTTTAAGTTATCCGATTGATTTTGTCGTCGATAAAATCGATGAAGGCAAAAAGAAAAATCAAATGTACGATGAATATAATAATTTAAAAAACGAATTAGCGCAATACCAAAAATATCAAATTGAGAACGAAGAATTAAAAAAACAATTAGAAGAAATGAAAGAACTTTTAGGTATTAATGCTGTTTTATCTGAATATACCTATATGAATGCTACTGTTATTAGTCGTGACTTAAACTTCTGGTCAGATACAATTATTATCGATAAAGGTGAACATGATGGTATCACAGTTGACATGCCAGTAGTAGTAGGTGATGGTCTTATCGGTAAAGTTGTTAAAACTACTACATTTAATAGTACGGTTCGCTTAATAACTGCAACTGATGTCGTCGAAAAGATATCGGTTAAAATCAAGTCAGGTGATGATTATGTCTATGGCATTTTAAGCGGTTATGATAGTAAGACAAAAAAACATATAATAGAGGGAATATCACAAACTAATAAAATCGAAGATGGAGCGTTAGTAACTACAACTGGCATGGGCGATATCTTCCCTTCAGGAATTATTATCGGTAAAATTACTGGTGTTAGAACTGATACGTTTGATTTATCTAATGTATTAGAAATGCAATCAGATGTCAATTTTGATAATATTAATTATGTTACAATATTAAAGAGGAATATATGATAATCTTAATATCGATTGTATCCTTTTTTCTAGATGGCATCTTATCACGTTATATTTTACCTAATAGTTTATTTTTACCTCTTTTTACTATCGTTGCATTGGTTTTGATATATCCTTATTTTAACAATAATAATTATCGTTACTTCAAATATATAGCGATACTTGGCTTACTTTACGATATTGCATACTTAGATACTTTGTTTTTAAATTTCTTTATTTTTATGGCCCTTGGTTTTGTAGTTGGCTTATTTAATTATTTATTATCTAATAATGTTTATATCGATGTTTTAATCACTATTACCGTGATAATTTTATATCGCATTATCAATTATTTGTTTGCTACCATGTTTAAAAATTTGTCTTTTTCATTATTTGATTTGTTTAAAAACATATATTCTTCGTTGTTATTAAATATTATATATTGTATTATCGTTTATATTTTGACCGAAATATATAGCAACAAAAAGAAAATATTGCGCAGTAAATAGTTGACACGAATAATCTGTTATGTTAAAATGTTTTGTGATGTAATCCGCTGATTTTTAATTTATGATTACAGTTTTATAAAGGAGAGTGAAATCGTGAATTTAGTAGACAAGATAACTGCAAAACAAATGCGCCATGATATACCTGAGTTTAGAGTTGGCGATACAATTAGAGTTAACGTAAAAATTGTCGAAGGAAAAAGAGAGAGAATTCAAGCTTTCGAAGGTCTAGTAATGGCTATTCAGGGTAGCGGTGTCGGTAAGAATTTTATCGTCCGTAAAACATCTGGTGGCGTAGGAGTTGAAAGAACATTCCCAATTAACAGTCCAATTATCGATTCGATCGAATTGGTTAGAACTGGTAAAGTAAGACAAGCTAAACTTGGATACATCAGAACAATGTTGAAACAACCAAAAATTAAAGAACGTCGAGTTGACGAAAATGAAAAAGCTGCTTAAGCTTTTTTTGTTTAAAAATTTTTAAAAATAGTATATAATATTAATGAGTGTGATATTATGAAATTTTTAAAAGAAGCAATTCCTTATATAATTATTTTAGTAGCAGTTTTAGTAGTAAGAGCTTTTATTTTTACTCCGGTTATGGTGTCTGGTACTTCGATGGCTGATACTTTAAAAGATGGTGAGATCCTAATTTTAAAAAAGTATGATAAATCATACGAAAGATTTGATATTGTCGTTTTTGATTACAACAATTCTAAATTAGTAAAAAGAATTATTGGTCTTCCAGGTGAGACTGTCGAATATAAAGATGGTGTTTTATATATCAATGGTGTTAAAACTGATGATCCTTTTGCTAGTAAAACGAATAATTTCAAACTTTCTAATTTGAAGATCGATGTAATTCCAGATAATCATTATTTTGTTATGGGTGATAATCGCAACAATTCTAGTGATAGTAGAATTATTGGACCTATTTCTAAAGATAGTATTGAAGGGACGACAACATTTAGTCTTTGGCCGATTGGTTTTATCGAATAAAACCAATTTTTATGTTATAATATAGCGGTGGAGGATTTTATGAATAAAGTTTTAGGCGGTTTTAAGAATATGCTTAGGCAATGGCGAATTAATTTGCGACTAAAAAAATCTAAAAAAGAAAAAAAGAAGCATCCTAAAGCTAAGTCATTTGTGTATAGTTTATTAGCTGTTTTATATGCGCCATTTGGTTATTTATTTAATTTTAATGATAAAACGAAAGTAAAATCGAAAGTAGAACCGATGTTTAAAGAACTTGATCTTAAATTAAAACAGGTAACCAAAGAAGAAATTGTCAACTTTGAAAAGATCGATCAACAAATTGAAACATTACAAAAAGAAGTTTCTTTAATTTCATCTAAAAAAATTAATCAATATTATCAACAAAAGTTAAATCAAATTATTATAAAAAAAGATGATCTAAAACAGAAGATTAATAAATCATTGCCAAAGGAAGAAAATAAAAATATAGATAGTAAAATTGTAAATAATAAAAATAATGTAAATCGAGAAAGGATAAAAGATGATTTAAAATTTAGACCATCTCCTTTGGTGAGCAATCCCATTAAAAGAAAAGAGCCTATTAATTTAAAAAAAGCTAATCATTTGACTGAAGCAAAAAAGGTCAAATCGCTTTTGAATACTAAAGAAGTAAGTTTAAACTTCATTAAAGATGCTAATAAAGATTTAAAAAAAGATTATGAAGTTCTTAGCACGATCGAGGAAAAAATAAAGAAAACTACCGTTTATAATCATTTTTATGATCTTGAAAATCAGTTAAAAGTTTTACGAAAAAAAATTGAACAATTAAAAGAAAAATATCACGAAATTGAAGATAGCTTTGATCGTTCTATTTATTTAAAAGAAGATCATTATGAATTACTTAAAAACACTAAAAGCATCGATGATATTTTAAAACGAATTGAGGATGATTTTAAAGCAATATCATCGAAGAAAAAAATTATATTTTATGAGAAAAAACCACAGAAACAGAATAATAAACAAAATGATATAAAGAAAAAAAACGCTGGTAATTTAGAGGAAAAAAATTTAAAAAAAGAATCTAAAATTGACCTTGAAGCAATTAAAGCCCAAGAGCTAGTTGTAGAAAATATTATCGAACAGAATCGTTATTTTGAAAATTATTTAAAGAGAATTACTAAATCTACTAATCGCAAAAAAACGTTATTTTCATCTTTATTAAATTTTTCAAGGAACATTGTAAATTTTACTTTTTCATTTTTGCCACTTTCGTTTTTTAAAAATAAATTATTGGGAAGTTTAGTTAGCACTATTATGTTAAACAATTCAATTAAGACGATGCGTAAATTGACTGATCCCAATCTAGAAATAGATTATTTATTGCTAAAGGAATATAAAAATCATCAACAAATGCTTATTGACATTTATAAGATCAGTAATGATTCTTTAATGGAATTGACAGTTTTAAAGAATCGTTTACTTACCTTTTATAACAACGATGAAGCAAGACTTTTATTAGGACAAATTATGACTATTGAGAAAAACATTATTAAACAATTAGAGATGTTAAAGCTAAAGGATAAAAAGATAAATAAAGTATTAGTCAAGATAAAACAATGATTGGCGTATTATACTTAATAAAATGCTTTTTGATTTGAGGTGTTATAATGGTCACTAAGGAAAGAGTAGAGTTATATAAAATATGGTTTGATAATATGTCATTTTTTGGTAATAACTCTTTTGTTTTAGATAGAGTAGAAGATTTATGGAATTTAGTCAATTATATTGGAGAAAGCTACGAAATTCTATGTAATTATCATATTGATAAAGATGTTCAATATACAAGTATGACTAAAGAAATGACTTTGACTTTAGTGCAACAGTTTTTAGATAGACATAATATTGCTTTAAATTTAGAGCAATTAGTCAAAGATAAAACATTAATATTAGAAAATGATGTTTTTAAGGATAACGACTTCAATAATTTTTTTGGATGCCAGAAAGATGGGCTTTCCAGTTATGATAAAAACAATAAAAAAATAATGTTGATTAATATAAAAAATACGATCTTAGACAGTGCAGTTATAGTTCATGAATTAATGCATTATAGAAATCAGCCGGATGATAAAAGAAATTTTGTCAGCAATTTATTGACAGAGGCACTATCATATGGAACAGAACTTATATTTTTTGAGGATTTAAAAGATACTATTTATTGTAAAGATAGGTCTTTACATTTTAAATTATTAGAAAAGTTAATGTATAATTATATGTCACAAATATATTATATATATAAAATTGTTTTAATATATAAAAGAAAAAAAGATATTAGTGAGAATTTATATAATGAAATATTTAAAGATAGTTACTACGAGAAGACTTTAGAATATTTTGAACAATATGTTCAACAACAAGGATGTATATTGAAAGATACTTGGACTGTTTTCGGACTTCCATTAGCAATTTATATTTTAGAAGAATATAAAAAAAATAAGAGCTTTTTTAATTGTCTTGAATTTTTTAACAGTGCTTTAAATATTAAATCATTAGAAGGTTGTCTTGAAACTTTAAATATCAAAAATAAAGAAGATTTAATATTTAAAATTAAGCTTTCAAGTAATAGTTATATAGACTCATTATTTGAGTTATATAATGTTTCGGAAAATGGAAAAGTATATCATTTTAGAAAAAATTAAAAAGAACGAATTAATGAATTTAGTATAAAAGAATAAAAAATGGCATTCTTTTAGTATTTTTTATAAGAAAAGTAACAAGGTGATTATAAGGTTTAACCCCAAATAAATTAAATATTGAAATAAAGAAAAAGATAATAGTATACAATATTGAAGAAAGGAATTGATACAAATGTTAAGTCCAAAAATAGAAACAGATAGATTGATTTTAAGAAGATATAAAGAATCAGATATAGATGCTATTTATGAAATAATTACAGATGAAAGATTATCAAAATATATAAAATTTCCTAATTTAACAAAAGAAGAAGAATTAGAGTGTATTAAAACTTGGATAAAAGAAGCAGATGAATCTAAATATGAAAGATGGGTTATAGAAACAAAAAATACTCACGAAGTTGTTGGGAATATTGATGTTAATAAAGTAGCAAAAAAAGATAATTACTGTAATGTAGGCTATACGATAAGATATAATTATTGGGGTAATGGTTATGCTGCTGAAGCATTAAAAGCGGTATCTGACCATTTATTAAATAATAGAGGATATTATTTAGTCGAATGTTCTTGTAATGAATTAAATACTCAATCTTCAAAAGTTATGCTAAAAGCAGGATTTGTTAAAGATGGATATATTTCAAATAGAAGATTAAATAAAGATGGAACATATTCAGGAGTTGAGTATTATAGTAAAACAAAATAATTAAAATGGAGTGATAATAGTGGCAAATGAAGAACAAAAGTTAACTAATGGCGGAATTAACTGGGAAGTGGGGATTTAAAGACAACTTCACTTAAACCTTTATAGAATAAGGGTTTCATCATAACAAGAGTTTCCATTTTTAAATAAAATTAACAGGAACTTACAAAAAAAGAAAGGAGTAGGAGTATGTCAAAAGATTTAATTGTGAGAAGTAGTAGTGCGGAATTTTTAATTTTTGAGAGACAAACACACAAAAATGGTGTACAAGTTAGATTTGAAGATGGAGATTTATGGTTGACACAAAAGTCCATTGGCGAATTATTTAATACAACAAGAAATAATATAACTATGCATTTACAAGATATATATTCTAGTTATGAATTAGATGAAAACTCAACTAGTAAGGATTTCTTACTAGTTCAACAAGAAGGTTCTAGAGAAGTAAAAAGAAATTTAAAGTATTATAATTTAGATGCAGTTATATCTATTGGATATAGAGTTAATTCTAATAGAGCAATTCAATTTAGAAGATGGGCTACATACGTTTTAAAGGAATTTTCTAAAAAGGGTTATATAATAGATAAAAAGAGAATGGAAAATGGAACCTTTTTCGATGAAGATTATTATGATTCTTTAATTGCAGAAATACGAGAAATTAGACTTTCTGAAAGAAGATTTTATCAAAAGATAACTGATATATATGCAACAAGTATTGATTACGATAGAAAATCTCCAACAACTATTAATTTTTTTAAAAAAGTACAAAATAAGATGCACTTTGCTGTATCTCATCAAAGTGCAGCAGAAATAATATATAATAGAGCAGATTCTGAAAAAGATAATATGGGATTAACTAGTTGGAAAAACTCCCCTAATGGTAAAATATTAGAAACTGATGTTGTAATTGCAAAAAACTATTTAAGTAAAGAAGAATTAAAAAGTTTAGAACGTATTGTATCAGCATTTTTAGATTTAGCAGAAGATAGGGCAGAAAGAAATATTCCTATGACTATGGAAGATTGGGCAACTAGAATAGATAAGTATTTGCTTGCTGATGATAGAGATATATTAAAAGAAGCAGGAAAAATATCGCATGAAATAGCTTGCGATAAGGCATTAACTGAATTTGAAAAATATAGAATAAAACAAGACAAATTATATAAATCTGATTTTGACTTATTGTTGGATGAAACTGAAAATTATAATAGTTAAAGATAGATTTGAAGAAGGACAACAAATATTAAATAGAAAAATAAAAGTAAATAAGAATGATGATATTGATTTGTTTTCTGGTTATTTAAAATGCTATTATTGTGGAGAAAATTTAATAATTAGAAAAAGTAAAAATCAAATATATTATTATTGTAAAAAATGCCTAAAAGATAAAAGTTGTAAAAAATATTCTATTAATAAAAATGTATTGGGAAAACTATGCGAAATGGAAATAAAAAATAAATTTAATATAGAACAATTGGTGCATTAACTGAGGCAAATATTCCTAGAAATTATTGGAGTGACTTAAAAAGAAGACTAAATCAAGAAGGAAGTGAACTGTACGAAAATATCGTGCAGTTGAAAATGAAGGCTCATGATGGAAAAATGAGGGAAACTGACACATTTGATACAAAATGTATTTTAAGATTAATTGAATCCGTACCTGGTCCTAAAGCCGAACCTTTTAAACTTTGGCTTGCTAATTTAGGAAGTGAAAGAATAGATGAAGTTTTTAATCCAGAAATAGCAGTAAACAGAGCAGTTGAATATTATCGAAATAAAGATTATACTGATGAGTGGATAAAAGCAAAATTAACTGGTATAGTTGATAGATTCAAACTAACTGATGTATGGAAAGAAGGCGGAATAAATAAACCGATAGAATATGCACTTTTAACTAATGAAATATACAAAGGTTGGTCTGGAATGAAAGCAAGTGAATATAAAAAATATAAAGGAATTAGAAAAGAATCATTAAGAGATAATATGACAGATATTGAAGTTGCACTAACGAATATTGGATAAATTGCTGCAAGAGATATTGCAATTACCGAAAAGCCACAAGGGCTTGAAGAAAATTTAAAAGTTGCAAAACGTGGTGGTGGAGTTGCAAAAGGTGCAAGAGATTTGTACGAAAAAGAAACAAAAAAATCAGTAATATCTAATAAAAATTCATTAAATTATAAATATGTAGATGAATTAAAAGAAATAGAAAGTAAAGGAAGTGATAGTAATGAGTAATGAAGAAAAAAGTTTTTCTAAGACGTCGATTAACTGCTTGATTACGATTTGCTTAAGAACTTCTACAAATCCTTTATTTACAAGGGTTTGAGTCAAAATGCTTAATGTATGTTTTTAATAAAAACACTAAAAAAATCATCAAAAAATACTAATTTTACTTTATTTTAAGAGAGGAATTAGAAAGGTGATTACACCATTTAAGAACATAGTAAGGAGGCAAATATATGGCAAATAAAATGATTGAAGTTCAAAATGTACAAGTCAATATCTCTAGTGTAAATGAAGGTGATTATATATGTATTTCAGATATAGCAAAGGCTAAAAGTGATAAATCTCGTGCTGCTGATGTTATTAGAAACTGGTTAAGAAATAGAAGTACTTTGGATTTTTTAACTGCTTGGGAACAAATTTATAATCCTAATTTTAAAGTGTTCGAATCTGAACACTTTAGAAAGCAAGTTGGATTATTAACATTTACTCCTAGTGTTAGTGAATGGTGTGAAAAAACAAATGCTATTGGCATATATTCAAAATCTGGTAAATATGGTGGCACATACGCACATAAAGATATAGCTTTTGAATTTGCTGCTCAAATTAGTCCTGTTTTTAAATTATATTTAATAAAAGAATTTGAAAGATTAAAAACATTAGAAAATCAAAATAGAGAATGGGATGTAAAAAGAATATTAACAAAGAATAATTATTTAATTCATACAAATGCTATTAAAAATTATATACTACCTGATAATAATTATTTTAAAGATAAAGAGTGGCTTAAATATGCAGAGGAAGCAGATATTTTAAATGTAGCATTATTTCATACGACTGCTAAAAAATGGAGAGAACTAAATCCTGATTTAGCAAAAAATTCTAATATTAGAGATTATGCTTCAATAAATGAATTAACGGTTTTATCTAATTTAGAATCGCATAATGCAGAATTAATAAAAGAAGGGAAAGAAAAAGCAGAAAGGTTTGAAATATTAAGTGAGATTGCTAGGTATCAATTAGACATACTTAACAATGCAGAAAAGATAAAATTACTAGGAGATAGTAAAGATAATGAAGAAGGTGAAGAAAATGAGTGATAATAAAGAAAATGTTCTTAATAAAAGCGTAATCAATTGGTATCCAGGTCACATGGCTAAAACTAAAAGGTTGGTCAAAGAACAACTAGAGTTAATTGATATTGTATATGAAGTAATCGATGCGAGAATGCCATATTCTTCAAAAATCAAAGATATTGATGATATAATAAAAAATAAACCACGTATTTTAGTTATGACTAAATATGATTTGTGTGATAAAAAAGAAACTGACAAATGGATAGAATATTATAAAGATAAAAACTATAAAGTTTTAGCTTTAAATTTGGAAGGCCAACTTAATTTAAAACCATTGTTTGATTTGACTGAAGAACTGATGGAAAATATCAATCAAAAAAGAGAACAAAAAGGAATGCTCAAAAGAAAGACCCGTGTTTTAATAATCGGTATCCCAAATGTTGGTAAAAGTACATTAATAAATCGCTTAGTTGGTAAAAAAGCTGTTTCTGTGGGAAATAAACCAGGTGTAACGAAACAACTTAATTGGATTAGAATTAATGACAAGTTAGAATTATTAGATACACCAGGTGTTTTGTGGCCAAAGTTAGACGAAGAAATTGTAGCTTTAAACTTAGCTAGTTTAACAGCAATCAAAGAAGAAATTTTACCATTGTTTGATGTTTGTGAATATATTTTAAATGTTTTATATAAATATTATCCCGAAAAGTTAATTGAAAGATATAAAATCACTGAATTAGATGAAGATATTGCCATAACGATGGAAAAAATCGGCAAAACTAGAGGTTGTTTAATCAAAGGTGGACAAGTTGATTACGATAAAGTAATTAATATTATAATAAATGACATTAAAAATGGTTACTTTAAAAATATAACCTTCGATCGTATCGAAAACATAAAGGAGTAGCAATGGAAAATGTTTTAGTTTTAGCCTATTTAGGTGATAGTGTATATGAAGTATATATTAGAAAATATTTAATCGATCAGAAAATAGGTAAAGTAAATAATTTACAAAAAGAGGCAATTAAATATGTTTCTGCTAAAGGTCAATGCGATTTAATTAATAAATTAATTATTAATAACTTCTTGACTGATGATGAGTTAAATATTTTTTATAGAGCTAGAAATCATAAGACAAATTCTCATCCTAAAAATACTGATATAATAACCTATAAACAGGCAACTGGTTTTGAAGCCATTATTGGATTTTTATATTTAAAAAATAACATAAAAAGAATCGAAGAAATAATTAATTTTTGTTTGGAGGTAAAATAATGTATGTATATGGCAAAAATGTCGCTAAAGAAATAAATAATAAAATTGAAAAAGCCTATGTAGCGCATAATTTTAAAGATAAAGAATTATTAAAAAAAATTAAAGCACCAATTATCTATGTCGATAAAAATCAATTAGATAAAATGGCTGGTGGTGTTCATCAAGGAATAGTTTTAAAAATTGCTGACTATGAATATCAAGATATATCTGATATAACTAGTGATATTGTGGTTATATTAGATCATTTAGAAGATCCTCATAATTTAGGAGCAATTATCAGAACTTGTGAGGCCTCTGGGATCAAAGATATTATTTTACCTAAAGACCGCAGTGCGCAAGTAAATAGTACCGTAATGAAAACAAGTGCCGGCTGTTTAGACAGAGTAAACCTATATCAAGTGACAAATTTAGTCCAAACAATCAGTTATTTAAAAAAACAAGGGTTTTGGATAATCGGTACTGATATGGTAGGAACTGATTATAAAAAGATCGACTACCGAGGTAAAATAGCTGTTATCATCGGTAATGAAGGAAGCGGTATGAGTCGGTTAGTTAAAGAATCATGCGACTTTATTGCAAATATTCCTATGTATGGCAGTGTCAATAGTTTAAATGCTTCAGTTGCTACTGGAATTATTTTATTTGAAGCAAGGAGGAATCATGAATTATAAGGAGTATAATGATTATGAATTATTAGATTACGTTCATAGTTGTAATGAAGAAGCCAACGAAATATTGATTTATAAATATCGCCCTTTAACAATCAGTATAGCAAAAAAAATGTTAAATTATTGTCATGGGGGAGTCGATTTAAACGATTTAATTCAAGAAGGAATGTTAGGTTTAAACGATGCAATAAATTCATTCCGTGAGGATAAAGAAGCTAATTTTAGTACATATGCTAAATTATGTATCGAAAGAAGAATATATAGTTTAGTCCGCAATACTAGGACTTATAAAAATAAAATTTTAAATGAATCACTTTCAATCGAAGATGATGAAGAAAACTATATCGATCCTTTTTTAGCTGACAATAAAAATAATCCTGAATCGATGGTCGAGGAACATGATTATCAACAAAATATAATTGCTAAGTTAGAACAAGAATTAACTGATTTTGAAAAACAAGTTTTTGAACTTAAAAAAAACGATTTTAATTATAAAGAAATAGCTGAGATTTTAGAAAGAGATGTTAAAGCTATTGATAATGCGATTCAAAGAATTAAAATAAAACTAAAAAACATTATGAAACAATCATAATGTTTTAATCAGAATAAATATTAATACCATACTTGTTTTCGACATTATCATAGAAAATATAGTTTTGAATTGGACGATAAGTTAAATAACCAAAGATAATATAAACTAAGATAATACCGATTATTCCAATCATTTTTTGATATTTGATATTTTGATACTTTAGCAAATAATAACTTAACAAATGCTCTAAGGCAATAATTACAAATAATAAACCGATGCTAACGATCATATTTTCACCAACACTATTATAGATAGGAATAAAGATAATTAAATATAAAATAATTGCTATTACTGGTATAACAAATAATTGTAGTAAAAAATTATTAAACTTAATTTTATTTTTATTTAATAAAATATAATCGATAATTCCATAGACAACAAAAGAAGTATAGATTAATTTCATATGTTCCCAAATACTTTCATTTACTGGCAAAAAGATACTAAATAAAGAATTAGGTAACCACTCATATAAAAAATGAAAAGGAAAACATAGAATAAAAGTACCGAAAATGCCGATAATTTTAATGGTTTTTAAACTCATAAAACACCTCTTTTTTTAATAATATGATAAAAAATGGGGAAAATATGTAAGTAAAAAAAGGAAATAGTACTTTTTTTTCGTATATTAATATTTAGGGGAGAAGTATATGAATGCGATAACGACGGAAAAAATTAATGAAATAAGAAATAGTGTCAATATAGTCGACGTTGTATCTCGCTATATTGCTTTAACTAAAAAAGGTAAAAACTATTTTGGTGTCTGTCCTTTTCATGAAGATAGCGATCCTTCGTTAAGTGTCTCGCCTGACAAACAAATTTTTTCTTGTTTTTCTTGCCATACTGCTGGGAATGTTTTTACTTTTATTAAAGAGTATGAACATATTTCATTTATCGAAGCAGTCAAAATGGTCGCCGATATAGCAGGAATTAATGTCGATATCGATACTACAAATAAAAAAACAATTAAAAATAACGATATTTATAAAATATATGAAGTTGGGCAAAAATTTTATTTAAATAATATAAATACAAAATTTGGTCAAGTTGCTAAAGATTACTTATATCAAAGAAAAATATCTGATGACCTAATTAAAGATTTTGAAATTGGACTAGCTATTAAAGATAGCAAGTCTTTATCTAACCTTTTAATAAAAAAGGAATTTAAAGAAAAAGATTTGATCGATAGTGGGTTAATCGTAAAAGACGAAAGAGGTTTTCATGATTTCTTTTACGATCGGATCATGTTCCCACTTCACGATCTTAATGGTAAAGTGATCGGTTACAGCGGTCGTATTTACTATCAAAGTGATGCACCTAAATATGTTAATAGTAAAGAGCATGTTTTATTTAAAAAGGGTGAATATTTATATAATTATGCCAAAGCTAAAAACGAATGCCGAATAAAAAACACTGTTATCATTATGGAAGGGTTTATGGACGTTATAAGAGCATACAGTGTCGGTGTTAAAAATGTCGTTGCCACTTTAGGAACAGCGTTTACTAAAGAACACGCTAATTTGATAAAAAGACTAGCTAGCAATATTATTATTTGTTTTGATGGTGATAATGCGGGAGCTAAAGCTACTGTGGCTTGCGGTGAACTATTTATAAATATGGGAATAATTCCTAAAGTGATCCGTTTAGAAGATAACTTAGATCCTGATGATTATATTTTAAAATATGGTAAAGACAAATTTTTAGATAAAATAAATAATCCAATCAGTATTATGGATTTTAAATTAAGCTATTTAAAAAGCGATAAAGATATGACACAAACAGTCGATAGGGCTAAATATGTCAATCAAGTTATCGAGCAGTTAAATAAAATAGATGATGAAATATTAAAAGAGATCACATTAAAAAAAATTAGCCAAGAAACCGATTTAGATATTGAATTTTTAAAAACTAAGTTAGAGAAAAAAGAAACAAAAGAAATAATAAAACCGGTTAAAAAAGTTAAAACTAATAAATATACGATGGCAGAATTAGGGTTACTTTATTATATGTTAAGAAGTGGCGATGTTATTAAAATGTTCGATAATCGAACTGTTTATTTTCCAACCAAAGAATATCGCTTGTTAGCTCATGAGATAAGTTATTTTTATAAGAATAATGGATATATTAATGAGGCTGACTTTCTATCAGATTTAGATGAGTCGATGGTTAAAGTAGTTGGAAAAATCGAAGCTTTAAATCTAAATGATGAATATACCACCGATTTAATTATCGATTATATCAACGCTATCGAAGAAAAAAATATCGAAGATGAAATCGAACGATTAAGTAAAATGCAGTTGGAAGAAACTGATGAAATAAAAAAAGCAGAAATTGGTCAAAGAATTATCAATTTAAAAGTTAGGGGAGAAAAAAATGTTTAACGAAATAAAATCTTTTGAAGAAAGAAAAGAAGAACTAGTTAAGTTAGGTAAAAAACAAGGGTACATTACATATGAAGAATTAGCTATGGCTTTAAAAGGATTAGATTTAGATGCTGATTCATTAGATGAATTATATAATGTTTTTAATGAAAACAACATTCCGGTTGTTTCTTTAGAAGAAGCAGAAAATCCTGAAAATAGTAGCGATAAAATATTATTAGATGATAATACATTGACAAAAGATCTAAATATTAACGATCCAGTTAGAATGTATTTAAAAGAAATCGGTCAAATCAAATTATTGACAACCGAAGAAGAATTGGAATTAGCCGACCGAATTTTAGAAGGTGACGAGGAAGCTAAGACGACTTTGGCTGAAGCTAATTTACGTTTAGTTGTTAGTATTGCCAAAAGATATGTTGGAAGGGGCATGCTATTTTTAGACTTGATTCAAGAAGGAAATATTGGCTTGATGAAAGCTGTCGAAAAATTTGATGTCACTAAAGGATATAAATTTTCTACTTATGCTACGTGGTGGATTAGACAAGCAATAACAAGAGCGATTGCCGATCAAGCAAGAACTATTCGTGTTCCTGTTCATATGGTTGAAACAATCAATAAATTAGCCCGTATTCAACGACAATTAACTTTAGAGTTAAACCGTGAACCAACCGAAGAAGAGTTAGCTAAAAAAATGAATACATCTATCGATAAAATAAGAGAAATTTATAAAATAAGTCAAGAACCAGTTAGTCTAGAAACACCGATTGGTGAAGAAGATGATTCTCATTTAGGTGATTTTATTAAAGATGAACACAACATGAGTCCTGAGGAGTATGCTACTAATGAAATGTTAAAAGATGAAATTAGCGATATCTTACTTACTTTAACAGAAAGAGAAGAAAAAGTAATTCGCCTTAGATTTGGTCTTGAAGATGGCAAAGCAAGAACTTTAGAAGAAGTAGGGCAAATGTTTGGCGTTACTCGTGAACGTATTAGACAAATTGAAGCTAAAGCATTAAGAAAATTAAGACATCCTTCACGTTCTAGAAAATTAAAAGATTATTTAGATAATTAAAAATTTATCAATTATATCGTCGATATTTTATAAATATTTAGATGAAATTAATTGATTCTTTTTTTATTATAGTGTTTACAAATGTGTTTTTTTGTATTAAAATAAGGGTGTATCAAAAACACAAAAAGGAGTTTTTATGAATAGTTTTAAAGAAGAAAATAGTTTAATGTTAGAAACATTAATAGGAATATTTACTGTTAATAAGGGTAAAATCAAGATTTTATTGATGCGAAAAAAAAATGATCCATATAAAGGTCATTGGATTTTACCAGGTTCGATTGTCAATGTTAATGAGACATTAGAAGATAATGTCAATAAGGTAATTAATGACAAATTAGGATTTCCATCTATGTATATTGAACAATGCCATACTTTTAGTGAATTAGATCGAAATCAAGATTTTAGAGTATTAGCGACTACTTATATCGGTCTTATTGATAATATTACCTTAGTCTTAAAAAAACAGGATCGAGAAGGGATCGAATTAGAATGGTTCGATATTAATTCAATTCCTAAGACAGCTTATGATCACGATAAGATTATAATTAGGTTAGTCGAGTATTTGCGAAAACGAATAACCAACAGCAACATATTACGTATACTTTTTCCAAGTGATTTTACTTTACCAGAATTACAAAAAGTATACGAACAGATTTTAGATATTAAAATTGATCGTCGCAATTTTCGTAAAAAACTACTTAATTTAGATTATGTCATCTATACTGGCGACGTTAATGAAGGATATATGGGACGACCTGCTAAGCTGTATCGTTTTAATGAGGAGTTAAAGGAGCGAGATATTTTTTAATGAAAAAGTTGAAATTAAACAATCATGGCTGGGGTTTGCAAGCTATGTTGGCTGGTATTTTAGTTTTGTTGATCGCATTAATTGTGGTGGCTATTCTTATCGATAGTGTCTTTGGTAATAATGAAAAAGACGATAATTCATCGACGGATACTTCTTATGTTGAAATTATCGCTTAATTATAACAAGTAAAAGTGAAAGGAAGAAGATTATGAGTTTGATAAAATGTCGTGAATGTGGTAAAGAGTTTAGCGAATTAGCTAAAAGTTGTCCTGAATGTGGTTGCCCTTTAGATAGCGAGGAGAAAAATACTTCTATTAATAGAACTAACTCGTTTGCGGTAGCTGGATTTGCAGTAGCGATGATTTCGTTGTTTTTAAATTTTTGGGGCTTGATGGGAGCGATTGCTACGGCATTGTCGTCAGTAGCATTAAATCAAATTAGTAAAACAAATGAAAATGGTAAAGGCCTAGCAATAGCTGGATTAATTATTGGAATTATAAGCGTTATTTATGCAATATTTGTAATGTTTATAATATCTAGTTTGTTTTAATAAAAAGTGTATATAAAGACTTGACAAACATATAATAAAAGTGGTAAACTGTTACTGCATTTGGTTTAGATTTGCTTCGGCAAGTCTAAATTCAATATCGAAAATGAGACACCTGGAAGTGTGTAAAGAAAGGAGGACACAATGCCTACAATTAATCAATTAATTAGAAAAAACCGTAAGGATAAGACTCGCAAGAGAAAATCACCAGTTTTAGGAATTGGATATAATAGCAAAGATAAAGTTCGAACTAATCAAAATTCACCGCAAAAACGTGGTGTTTGTACTCGTGTTGGAACAATGGCGCCTAAAAAACCAAACTCTGCGTTGCGTAAATATGCCCGTGTAAGATTATCTAATGGTATGGAAGTTACAGCTTATATACCAGGAGAAGGACACAATTTACAAGAACACTCAGTTGTTTTAATTCGTGGCGGTCGTGTTAAAGACTTAATCGGTGTTAGATATCACATTATTCGTGGTACTATGGATACGGCTGGAATCGAAAAACGTCGTCAAGGACGTAGTAAATATGGTAGTAAAAAACCTAAAAAATAAGAAAGGAGATAGTTATGCGTAAAAGACGTGCAGTTAAAAGAGACGTATTACCAGATCCATTATACAATTCAAAATTAGTTACTAAATTAATTAATCGTTTAATGATCGATGGTAAAAAAGGAGTTGCTCAAACAATTCTATATGACTCTTTTGAAATGATTAAAGAAAAAACAAATCAAGAACCAATGGATGTTTTAACTAAAGCATTAGAAAATATTCAACCAGCTTTAGAAGTTAAATCACGTCGTGTTGGTGGAGCTAACTATCAAGTTCCAGTCGAAGTAAGACCAGATAGAAGTCAAGCTTTAGGATTAAGATGGTTAGTACAATATGCTAGATTAAGAGGCGGACATTCAATGGCTGAAAATTTAGCTAATGAAATTATCGATGCATCAAATGGTGTTGGTGCAGCGGTTAAAAAACGTGAGGATACTCACAGAATGGCCGAAGCTAACAAAGCATTCGCTCATTATAGATGGTAAGAAAGGAAATAATATATGGCTCGTGAATATAGTTTAGAAAAAACTCGTAATTTTGGTATCATGGCCCATATTGATGCTGGTAAAACTACTTGTACTGAACGTGTGTTATTCCACACTGGTAAGATTCATAAAATCGGTGAAACTCACGATGGTGAATCACAAATGGACTGGATGGCACAAGAACAGGAACGTGGTATCACAATTACTTCAGCTGCTACAACTGCTTTTTGGAAAGATCATCGCTTAAATATTATCGATACTCCTGGGCATGTTGACTTTACAGTGGAAGTATCACGTTCACTTCGTGTTTTAGATGGTGCAGTAGCTTTACTTGATGCTCAAGCAGGTGTTGAACCGCAAACTGAAACAGTATGGCGTCAAGCGACTGAGTTCAAGGTACCAAGAATGATTTTCTGTAACAAAATGGACAAGATGGGAGCTAATTTTGAATATAGTTTATCAACGATCGATTCAAGATTAGGTGTTAATGCTAAACCAATCGAATGGCCTATTGGTGCAGAAAGTGAATTTAACGGTATTATCGATTTGGTTACTAAGAAAGCATATCAATACGATGGAGAAGAACATGAAAATGCCAAAGAAATCGCAATTCCTGCTGATATGGTTGATTTAGTTGAAGAAAAACGTAATGAATTGATCGAAGCAGTAGCTGAATTTGATGATGAATTAATGAATAAATATTTAGAAGGCGAAGAAATTTCTGTTGATTTAATTAAAAAAGCAATCAGAAAAGGAACTCTAGCAGTTGAATTCTTCCCTGTATTATGCGGAACAGCGTTAGGTAATAAAGGAGTTAAATTATTACTTGATGCCGTTATCGATTATCTACCAAGTCCTATCGATATCGAAGCAATCAAAGGTGTCGATTTAGATGGTAATGAAATTGCAAGACATCCATCTGATTCTGAACCATTCTCAGCTTTAGCTTTCAAAGTTATGACTGATCCATTTGTTGGTAAATTGACATTCTTTAGAGTTTATTCAGGACATTTATCAAGTGGTTCTTATGTCTTAAATGCAACTAAAGATAAAAAAGAAAGAATTGGTCGTATCTTACAGATGCATGCTAATAATCGTACTGAAATATCAGAGGTTTTTGCTGGAGATATCGCAGCAGCAGTTGGTTTAAAAGATACAACTACGGGCGATACATTGTGTGATGAAAAGAAACCTTGTATTCTAGAATCGATGGTTTTCCCAGAACCAGTTATCGAATTAGCAGTTGAACCAAAATCAAAAGCTGATCAAGATAAAATGGGAATAGCTTTACAAAAACTAGCTGAAGAAGATCCAACTTTTAGAGCTAGTACCAATCATGAAACTGGTCAAACTATTATCGCTGGTATGGGTGAATTACACTTAGATATCATCGTTGATAGAATGAGAAGAGAATTTAACGTTGAAGCGAATATTGGTAAACCACAAGTATCTTATCGTGAAACATTAACTGTTGCTGGTGAATGTGAAGGTAAATACATTAAACAATCTGGTGGTCGTGGACAATATGGACACGTTTGGATTAAATTCGAACCAAATAAAGATAAAGGTTATGAATTTGTCGATGCTATCGTTGGTGGTGTAGTACCAAGAGAATATATTCCAGTTACTGATAAAGGCTTACAAGATGCAATGAAAACAGGTGTTTTAGCTGGTTATCCGATGATCGATGTTAAGGCGACATTATTCGATGGTTCTTACCATGATGTCGACTCATCAGAAATGGCTTATAAGATAGCTGCTTCAATGGCTTTAAAAGAAGCTAAAAATAAGTGTAAACCTATTTTGCTTGAGCCAATTATGAAAGTACAGGTAGTTGTCCCTGATGAATATCTAGGTGCGGTTATGGGCGAACTTACATCGCGTCGTGGTCGTCCACTAGGTCAAGAATCCCGTGGTAATGCTTTAGCTATCGATGCAATGGTACCTTTAGCTGAAATGTTTGGATATGCTACAAGCTTAAGAAGTAACACTCAAGGTAGAGGAACATTTACAATGGTATTTGATCATTATGAAGAAGTTCCAAGAAATATCGCTGAAGATATTATCAAAAAAAATGGTACAAATTAACA
The DNA here is from genome assembly GCA_958413985.1 of uncultured Bacilli bacterium. Classification (GTDB taxonomy): domain Bacteria; phylum Bacillota_I; class Bacilli_A; order RF39; family UBA660; genus Faecisoma. Next base: position 27,952 of record CATYVZ010000005.1, on the reverse strand, counting down.
TAAAATGCTTGAATTTTTGTGTTAATTAGTATAAAATTAAAAATGTAATAAATAAGGAGGAAATTTTAATATGGCAAAACAAAAATTTGATCGTTCAAAACCACATGTTAACATTGGTACTATTGGACACGTAGATCATGGTAAAACTACTTTAACAGCTGCTATTACTAAATATTTAGCTGGTAAAGGTCAAGCTGACTTTGTTGATTACGCAAATATCGATAAAGCTCCAGAAGAAAGAGAACGTGGTATTACTATTAATACTGCACACGTTGAGTATCAAACTGATAAAAGACATTATGCTCACGTAGACTGCCCAGGCCATGCTGATTATGTTAAAAACATGATTACTGGTGCTGCTCAAATGGATGGTGCTATCTTAGTTATCGCTGCAACAGATGGACCTATGGCTCAAACTCGTGAACACATCTTATTATCACGTCAAGTTGGTGTACCTCGTATGGTAGTCTTCATGAACAAATGTGATATGGTTGATGATGAAGAATTATTAGATTTAGTTGAAATGGAAATTCGTGATTTATTAAACGAATATGATTTCGATGGTGATAATACTCCAATCATTCGTGGCTCAGCTTTAAAAGCATTAGAAGGAGATCCTGCATATCAAGAAAAAATCCAAGAACTTATGGATGCTGTTGATTCATGGATCGAAACTCCAACACGTGATACAGATAAACCATTCTTAATGCCAATCGAAGATGTATTTACAATTACTGGTCGTGGTACTGTTGTTACAGGACGTGTTGAAAGAGGTCAATTAAAACTTAACGATGAAGTTGAAATCGTTGGTTTAAAAGAAACTAAGAAAACAGTTGTTACTGGAATCGAAATGTTCCGTAAACAATTAGATTATGCTGAAGCAGGAGATAATGCTGGTGTATTATTACGTGGTATTTCTCGTGACGAAGTTGAAAGAGGTCAAGTATTAGCTAAACCTGGTACTGTTACTCCTCACACTAAATTCAAAGCTCAAGTTTATATCTTAACTAAAGAAGAAGGTGGACGTCACAAACCATTCTTTACAAATTATCGTCCACAATTCTATTTCAGAACTACTGATGTAACTGGTGTTATTGAATTACCTCAAGGTACTGAAATGGTTATGCCTGGTGATAACGTAGAAATCACTGTTGAATTAATCGCTCCAATCGCTATCGAAAACGGAACTAAATTCTCTATCCGTGAAGGTGGACACACTGTTGGTGCTGGTAACGTTTCAGAAATCATTAAATAATTTATTAACTACTAACTTTTGTTAGTAGTTTTTGTTTACTATTATTTGACAGACTAAATTTACTTTTAAATAGGGATATGTTATACTTTTTATAGTGATCGTATATGGATTTTAGAAATATTAAAGAATTTACTAAAGATTTTATTAAAATTGCTATTCTAGTAGTTATTATTTTTTGTATTTATATGTTTGTTATTAGTATGCAACAAGTAGTTGGCTCTAGTATGAACAATACTTTGCAAAATGGTGATATGGTTATCTTATATAAAGCAGGTTATAAATTTGGTGATGTCAAACGTTTTGATGTTGTTTCATTTTATTATGATGATACTAAATATTTAATAAAAAGAGTTATCGGTCTACCGGGAGAACATGTCGCTTATAAAGATAATAAATTATATATCAACGGCGAATATGTGGAAGATAATCGAGATTTTATAACCGAAGATTTTGATTTAGAAGAATTAGGCTACGATGTTATTCCTGATGATATGTATTTTGTGTTAGGCGATAATCGAGTAAACAGTTTGGACAGTAGAGAAATAGGTTTAATTAAAAAGGAAGATATTATCGGCAAAGTTATCGCGCGTATTTGGCCGATTACTAAGTTTAAGTTGGTTAAATAAGGAGGATTTATGGCATATATAAAATTTAAAGAATTAACTAAATATTTCGATTTTAAGGAGGAAATTGATAGTAAAGATCTACCTTACTATGTAGTGGAGTATTTATATGATGATGAAGAAATAATATTGGGTTATAAGAATAGTAAGGATTATATTATGTTTACTACTAAAAGAATGTATTTATTCGATCGCGATGTAGCTGGTATTTACTATAAAAAAATTCATATTATTCCTTATTATTCGATTTCTAGTGGAGCTATTAATTTTAAACCAGGGAAAGCAGAATTGTTGTTTTCTTTGGATAGTGGTTATCAAGTGCACCTTAATTTTGTTAGTATGAATCATGATAAAAAGGAAAATTTAAAGAGAATTTATCGTATGATGTTTAGCGGAAAATAAAACCGCTTTTATTTTGATTTTTAAAATTATTTGGTATAATTTTAAAAAATTGTTAAATTTTGGCATTAAATTTGACAATTTGTAGACAATATACTTGATTTTTTTTATATTTTTGATATTATATAATTACATTTAGATGATTATCTCATCTAATTGAATATTTATATTATTGGAGGGGAAATATATGAACAAGAAAAAAATTATTGTCGCTGTGGTAGTTTTTTTACTCTTGGGTACGATGGTTTATTCATTCGCCAATCCTAGTGACCAAGATGACAAGTTAGAGGGCAATAATCCACCAACACAAGAACAAGGTGGTAATCAAGGTGACGAACAAAAAGATCCAGAGGACGACAATCAAAATGATGATGAAGAAGATGATAATACTATACCAGTTGTAAATAACAATACTAATTATTATCAGTTAGCTTTAGAAGCTGTCATTAAAGCTGAACAATCTTTATCACAAGATGATGTTGATAATGCAAAAGATTTAATTGCTGACGTCAATGGTGAAGATGCTTTAGAATTAGTAGATAGAATTACTAATGTTCAAAATACGATCGATTTTGATCAATTACTAAAAGAATTAGAGAATAAAACAAATACGTCTACTAATAAAGAAGAATTAGATTTAGCAAGAAAATACAATATTGATAATGATTTAGCTACAAAGTTATCTAATTTAGTCGATAATGACAACAAAGCAAATTTAAAAACTAGATATGATAATGTTTTAGTTAAATTAAACGATACTACTGCTCCTCGTGTTAGTGGTATTACAAATGGCGAATTGACAAACAAAGTAGTTACTTTAACTATCGAAGATGAAGGAAGCTTTACTGCTACTTTAAATGGCGATGTTTATGTTATGGGTAACGAAATTAAAGAAGACGGAGATTACACTTTAGTAGTAACTGATGCTTCATTTAATGAAACAGTTGTAACATTTACTATTGAAACAGTAAAACCAGAAGTTATCGAAATAACGCAAACTTATGAAGAAAAAGGTACTGGCCGTATAAAAGTTGTAATTAAAACTTCTGAAGAAATCTTCGGTGATTTAATCAATAGTAGTGAATGGCGTAAAGTTTCAGGAAAAGAAAATGAATATTATAATTACTATTTCCGTACTAAAGAAGTTACTTTAAACTTTACTGATAAAGCTGGTAATGAAGGTACATATAGTTTTACAGTTGATATGACTAAACCAACTGCTGAAATTACTATGTCTAATAATAACGGTCTTACTTCAACTAACCAAGATGTAACAGTAACTTTAGTTGCTAGTGAAGATATCGCTGATATTGAAGGTTGGACTAAAGTAGACTCAAAAACATTTACTAAAGTATATAGCGAAAATGGTAAATATTCTGTTGAAATTAGTGACTTAGTAGGAAATAAAAACACAATTAATTTCGAAGTAAAAAGAATTGATAAAGTAGCTCCTGTTTTAACTGTCGTTGAACCTAATCGTTACTTTATCGAAGTAAATACTCCTTATGTTGACAAAGGATATTCTGCTTATGATGTGGTTGATAAAGATTTAACTAATCGTGTTACTATGACTTATCAATTCTTACCAAAAGGTAGCGGTAATTGGTTAACAGTTAGCGGTGTTGATACATCATTATTTGGTACTTATAAAATTACATATCAAGTAAGTGATAAAGCTGGTAATATCGCTAAAGGTACAAGATCTTTCGAAGTTATCGATTCGTCAATGCCAGTTATTACTGTTAAAGAAGAATCTATTGGAACATTTGAAGAAAATATTTTTTCAAAAGTAAGTTTTAAATTATTTGATGAACACATGATAAGCAAGGTAATTATCAACGGCGTTGAAAAAACTTTAACACCTAATTCTTGGGGAGATTTAAATGATATTAGTGTTTCGCAAAATGGTGGAATCTATGGTGAAAATAGTTTAGTTTTAGTCGATGTTTATGGTAATGAAACAGAATATAAGTTTATTTTAGATAATAAAGTTCCACAACTAAAACCAACAAACTGGACAGTTACAATCGAAGCAGATCAATCTAAGACATTTACTTGTCCTGATATGACTGAATATGGTTTTGATGAATATGGCGTTAGAAGTGTTGTTTTAGATCAATATTTTAACGATCATTTAACTAACGTTGATGTTACTAAACCAGGACAATTTGTTTGTCGTTATAAAACAACTGACAAGGCTGGTAATTCTGCTTATAACGATATTAAGTATCAAGTAGTTGATACCACTGAACCAACAATTACAATTAATAATTGGCAAACTTTAAATTTAGAAATTGGTAGTACTTATGTCGATGAAGGAGCAACAGCTTATGATCGTGTTGATGGCGATTTAACTGAACAAATAAAAACCACTTATTTATATTACGATCAAGATGGAAATAGAATATTCCCTAATCCAACTGAAATTAAATTGGATAAAGTAGGGCAATTTGTTATTGTTTATTCTGTAACTGATAATGCTGGCAATCGTGAGGAATTAGCGCGTCGTATTAATGTTGTCGATACTCAAGCTCCAGACTTAAAAGTTGATAATATTGTCGATGGTGTTGTTTCTGTTAACGATCCTCAAATTCATGCAACTGATTTAAGTGAATTTACGGTTACAATTAAATTAAACGATCAATTTAACCATGAAAGAGTTGCTACATTAAATAGTAATAATTTGTATTCAATTTGGTTTGGCATTGGTTACTTACCTGATGGCAATTATGAAGTAACTGCAACTGATCTATATGGTAATTCTAAAACCGTTAGTTTTACAGTTGATAGACTTAAATTAGTAGACTCAAAAGTTGGTTCTAATTTAATCGATGAAACAACAAATACAATTAACAATTTTAATTCATTTGCAATTAAATTCAATCGCGATTTAACATTTACAAATTATTCACTTACAGAAGGATTTAAAATTGAAATTGAATATAGTACCGATGGAGAAAACTATACTAAGTCTAATGGTACCGTAGTTAGTAATTTTTGGACTTCTACATTAGGTAGTAGTACAACCGAAAAATATCAAGGTGAAACATTTACTGTAAGTGCTAACTCTCCAATTTATTGGAGTGGTACTAAAGTAGGTAGCAGATGGACTGATGTTTACAATGCAATTTTAGCTACTAAAGATAATGACGACAAGGTATATGTAAGAACTGTTTTTACAGTAATTCAACCAACCTATGAAAAAAGTTTTACTCTAGATGAAGTTGTATATTCAAAAGGTGGTACAGAAGTAACACCTCGTGGATTAGCAGATTTTAATGAAATTTTATAAAGGATGAAACTCATCCTTTTATTTTATAAAAAAACCTCATTTTTATTTGTAAATGAGGTTTAAATTATAGAAATTTTTAAATCTTTATTTAATCAATTTACTTTTAATCAAATTTTTAATAGGGACATAGTTGCGATATAAATTATAATTACGTTTATGAGTAACTAATTCAAAATCACCAGCATATTCGATCATTTGAGCTCCAAAATTTAACTTAAATTCATCTAAGCCTGAATATCTATTAGCATCGATTGCCATATTAGATATTCCTCCTAAATTAAATTTCGTATAACCTTGTTTTTGATATATTTGAATTATCTGCCAAATTAATAAATGTTTAGAATTTAACTTCTTAAATTTCTTATCGTAACCATCGATTAAAATTGTTATTTCCTTATCTTGTTTTATCAACAAAATACAAGAAGTTACAATTCCTTCAGGATAATTTCGTAATAAATTAGTTGCATTAATTAATTCGTTTTTATATTGATTAAGGTATCGATCGATATTTATTTTTTTATTGATCAATTTTTGATTTTTATTACTTTGTTTAGACATAATCAAATTATTTAGTTGATTACTTTTTTCTTCATAGGTAGTTAATCTTTTTTGAATTGCTTGCAAATAAACTTTAGTATCTAATTTGGTATAGTAAAGTTCAATCATCTTACGATTACTAAAATAATTAAAACAATCTTTAAAATAGTCTAAATTTCTTTTATATCTATCTTTCGTAAAATCGTAAAGATAAGCTAAGTCATTAATGTTACCTTGATATGTTTGAATACCATTTTTAATAGCGCTTCTTATTTTAGTTCGATAATTTTTTTTAATGTTTTGAAACAGCTGATAAAGAGGTTTATTTAAATCGATAATTGCCTCAAATCGTGGCTTTAATGCTTCAAAAAAATTATTGTAACCTAAATGGTAGTATTCATTTTGTCTTAAAGATTCATAGACCAGCTGATATTTAGGATTACTATATCTAGTTTGTTGTTCGAAATTATAGATGTTTCTAGTGATTAAAGGATTTATTTTAAGTCCAATAATATTCATTTTTCCTAAAAAGTTTTTGATTTGAACAGTAAAATCTCTAAGTAGGTAAAAGTCTTCATAATTTAACAAAAAACCTCTTGGAGCGTAAGCATATTTAAATCCTTCTTCTTTTTTTACTAAAATGAGAGTTGCAGCAACGATAATATTATTATTCAATAGTCCTAAAAGAAATGTTTGATAATTTTGCTTTTGCATAACTAAACCATATTCTACTGTTTGATATATAGATTTTAATGGGAAATTATTGGTAAAATCAATGAATTCTTGTTCGCTTAATTCCCTAAATTGCATATAAAATCACCTTTATAAATTATATCATAATATCTTGAAAATGTCATATGATTAGCAAATCTTCATATATTTATTTAGGTGATCAGATGAAAATAGGAATACCCAAAGCACTATATTATTATTATCTATATGATAAATGGCGCTATTTTTTTGAACAATTAGATATTGAAATAATAACTTTTGATACTGACAAAGAAATAATTGATCAAGGAAACTTATACGCTTCTAGTGAAATGTGTTTATCGTTAAAAATATTTTTAGGACATGTAGCTAAATTACAAGATAAATGTGATTACATTTTGATTCCAAAGATCGATAATTATGGTGTCGAGGATCAGATGTGCGCTAATTTTAGTTGCCTTTATGATTTAGTAGCTAATATTTTCGATGTAAAAATACTGACTTATGAAATAGATTACCGTAAACATAAAAAGGAATTAGCTGGTTTTATTAAGATGGGAAAAGAATTAGGATTTAATAAAAAGGTTATTAAATCAGCTTATAAAAATGCTTGTATTAAACAGAAAAAAGGTTTAAAGAAAAAGATAATTGAAAATACTAATAAATTAGAAAGTACTAAAAAAAAGATACTGGTAGTTGCGCATTCTTATAATATTCATGATCGATATTTTGGCAGTAGTATTATCGATAATTTAAAAAAATTTGATTGTGAAATTATTTATAGTGATTTATTAGAAAACACTAATGGTTTATCAATTTATCTTTCAAAGGATTTATATTGGAAATATAGCAAGGAAAATATCGGTGCGATCGTTTTATGTCAAGAAAAGATCGATGGTATTTTATTTTTAAGTTCGTTTCCTTGCGGTTTAGATAGTTTAGTAAATGAATTAGTGATCCGTAAAATCGACAAACCATATCTAAATTTAATAATCGATGATTTGGATGCAATAGCGGGAATTGAAACCAGAATTGAAAGTTTTATCGATATAATTGACCAAAATTAAAATTTCATTTCCGCATATTGGTAATTATTATGTTCCCGCTAAATATCTATTTACCAATATTTTAAATGCCGAAATTATGGTAGCTCCTTTTATAACCAATAAAACGATCGAACTAGGTAATAAATACAGTCCAGAATTTGTCTGTACGCCGTTTAAGTATACATTAGGAACAATGATCGAAGCTTTAGAAGATAAAGCTTTAATTTTAGTGCAGTTGGGCGGAGGTTGTCGTTATGGTTATTATAGTGAGTTACAAGAGAAAATATTAAAAGATTTAGGTTATAAATTTGTATTAATAAATTTAGTAAGGGCAGGGAAGGTTGATTTTAAAAAAATATATAGATCACTTAAACGAATCGATAAAAAACTAAATCTTTTTAAAGGACTATATTATTTATTTATAACGATTAAAATGATTAAATATATGGATAAAATCGACGATTATATTAGAAAAAACGTGGGGTTTGAGGTGGAAAAGAACAGTTTTGTTAATCTGCAAAAGGAAATGTTAAATAAATTTAGCAATGTAAAAAATCCAGTTGAACTATATTTATTATATCGAAAATATTTCCGTCGATTTAAATCGTTAGCGATCGATAAGCCAAAAAATTGTCTTAAAGTTGGAATTATTGGTGAACTATATACATTAATGGAGCCTTTTAGTAACTATTATTTAGAAAAAGAGTTAGCTAGTTACAATATCGAGATTAAAAGATTTACCAATGTCGATTATTTATTGTTTAACAGTCGAAGAATTCGTAAATTAGCTTTACGCAAAACTAAAGATTATGCACGTTATAAAATGAGCGCTGATGCATCTAGTAATATTTATTGGACTAAATATTTGTGTTTAAAAAAATACGATGGCATTATTCATATTAAATCTAGTTTCTGTACGCCAGAAATTGGTATAATGCCGATTATCGATAAGATTGCAAACGATTATAACGTACCACTAATTCATTTTAGTTTTGATGCTAATACTAGCGAAGTTGGTTTTAAAACCAGAATCGAAGCATTTCACGATATGATAGAAATGAGGAGAAAAAAATGAATTGTTATTTAGGTGTCGATATTGGCAGTATATCGACTAAAGGAGTTATCATTGACGATAATAATCAAATAATTACTTCCGCATATATTTGGACGGAAGGAGATCCCGTTTTGGCCACTAAGAAATTAATCGAAACTTTGAAAAAAAATCTCGATCAAAAATATGTTGTCAAGGGTATTGGTACAACTGGAAGTGCAAGAAAATTAGTTGGATTATTATTAAATGCCAATGTTGTTAAAAATGAGATCATGGCCCATGCGGTTGGTACTTTATCGCTTTATCCCGATGCTAAAACGATTTTAGAAATCGGTGGTCAAGATTCTAAAATTATATTGCTTAACGATGGGATTATTACCGATTATGCGATGAATACTTTATGTGCAGCTGGAACAGGTTCGTTTTTATCTAGTCAAGCGAAAAGATTAAACATTCCGATCGAAGATTTTGGACCTTTAGCTTTAAAAAGTACCAATCCCGTTAAAATAGCGGCCCGCTGTACTGTATTTGCTGAATCTGATCTAATCCATAAGGCACAAGTTGGTTATAAAAAAGAAGATATCGTAGCTGGTCTTTGTAAGAGTATAGTTTTAAATTATTTAAACAACGTTGGCAAGGGTAAAAAAATAAAGTCACCAATTATTTTTCAAGGTGGCGTTTCAAAAAATGTCGGAGTATTAAAATATTTTAAAGAAGTTTTAGGTATGGAGGTTATCGTTGATTTTAATAGTCATTTAATGGGAGCGTTAGGAATAGCTATTTTAGCTAAGAAAAACCAATGTGATAAGACATATGATTTAAATATTAGAAACACACAATTTTTAACCAAAGCAATCGAATGCAAAGGTTGCAGTAACAACTGTGAAATTTTAAGAATATATAAAGATAATAAGTTGATCGATAGTTGGGGTAATCGTTGCGATAAGTATATAAAAAATTAATTTTTGTCCATATACTGTCAAAATTCAAATATATCACAAAAAAGAGTTTAAAATGTGATATAATTATGAAGTGGTGAAATTATGAAAAAAATTAATTTTAATAAAATCTTTTTTGCTTTTGTAATTTTGTTGATGGTATTTTTTGTCAGTTTTTTGATTTATGCCAATATCATACCTTTTAAATATATAATTTTAATTATAGCCTTGTTGGTTTTATGGATTATAACTTTGTTCTTTTTGTTGATTTTTAAAACTAAAAGAGGTAAAAATAAAAAAAGAAAAATTACTGGTTACGTTATAAGTGGTTTATTGATAGTTGTGATGGCTATTATCTTTTATTATTTAAATGTTACATTAGGTTTTTTTAAAGGCTTTGGTGATAATAAGTATAAAGAGGAAAATTACTTAGTCTTAGTATTAAATGACAGTAGTTTTCAAACTTTAACTGATCTATCCGATATTGGTTATACGTCAAATGAACTATCCAATATTGACCGAGCTTTAAATAAATTAAATGAAGAAGTTAATATTGAAAATAAACAATATGACGATACAGTTACTATGCTTACTGATTTAACCAATGAACAAATCGATTCTGTCTTAATTGAAGAATCGTCGATGGATATTATCTATGAAGAACATAAAGATTATAAGGGGTTATTTCGAATTGTTCATACTATAAACATTAAAACTGAAATAGAAATTACCAAAGAAACCGATGTTACTAATGAAACGTTTACAGTTTATATAAGTGGTATCGATTCTTATGGTAGTATTGCAACCGTATCTAGAAGTGATGTCAATATGGTGGCTACGATCAATCCTAAAACTAAACAAGTGTTATTAGTTTCAGTTCCAAGAGATTACTATGTTCAGCTAAAAGGTACTACTGGTTATAAAGATAAACTTACTCATGCTGGTATTTATGGTATCGAGACTTCGATAGGAACTTTAGAGGATCTACTAGCTACTGATATAAATTATTATTTCCGCGTTAATTTTACATCTTTAGAAAAGATTGTCGATGCTTTGGGTGGTATTGATGTTTATTCAAAATATAGTTTTACTAGTTCTTTAGCGTCTGGCGGAACTTACTATTTTAGTAAAGGATATAACCATATGAATGGTCATCAAGCTTTAGCTTTTTCAAGAGAAAGAAAAAATTTACCGGCTAGCGCTGGTGGTGATCGAGGCCGTGGCGAGAATCAACAAGCCGTTATCGATGGTATTATAAGAAAAGCAATTAGCCCAGCTATTATCACTAGTTATAGTAAAATATTAAATTCTTTAAAGGGTTCTTTCCAAACTAATATGACTGATAATGATATTCAAAAATTAATAAAAATGCAGTTGAATGATATGGCCAGTTGGAATATTACGAGTCATAGTTTAGATGGTTATGATGGTTATGAACCTGTTTATTCTTCACCAAATAGTAAACCATACGTCATGATACCTTATGAAAATACAATAACTGAGGCTCAAAATTTAATCGATAGAGTAATAGCTGGTGACTTACTGGAAAGTAGTTACGATAAAGAGGCTAGTGATATAAATGATCCAGTGTATGTCGAACCAGAACCTGAACCAGAGCCGGAGCCAGAACCTCCTGAACCTAGCGTCGATTTATCGTTACCAACGATTACGATCGATCCTTTGGTAGTTACTATATTACAAGGGGAAAGTTATGATGTTATGACAGGAGTTACAGCATTTGATCAGGAAGACGGGGTCTTAATACCACAAGCTAGTATTTTAGATACTACAATTCTAATTGTCGGTGAACATACCGTTGTTTACACAGTTACCGATGCTGATAATAATCGTGTGACAGCTACTAGAACGATAATTGTTTTAGCAAATGAAACGACTGATCCTGAAGATCCTGGTGATATCGAAGAACCCCCTGTTCAAGATGATCCAAGCGATGAAGAAGATCAAGAAGATGTAGGCGATAAAGAAGAAGATAATTTGCCAACTGAATAAAAGACACTTTAGGTGTCTTTTACTTTATTATAGATATCATTAAAAATTTTCAAATGAATTTCTTCATCGATAATAATTCTTCGTAATAACTGTTTGATGTAACGATCATCGATCGCTTTAATTAACGAGCGATAGTTTTTAATAGCTAAAGTTTCATTTTTGATATTGGTAAGCATCATTTGACTGATATTTTTGTTATACTTGACATATTGAGCGGTCCAGGGATGATCGTCTACTTCGTATTTTGGATCTAAACCTAATAAATTGATGGTTCTTGCTAACATATCAAGATGATGCATTTCGACGATTGCTATATGTTTTAAAGTTTCGCTAATTTCTTCGTCGACAATAAATGATTGATACAAATATAAGTGAGTAGAAGTATCTTCACTGATCATACTAGCATAAGGATGTAATAACATTTTAGCATATTCAATGTTTTTGCTCTCAACTTTTAAAGCGGGGTATGGCAAGGTTGATTTATATTCCATTATATCACCTAATAAATAATATTCCATTTTTTCTTTCTTTTGAATAAATTTCCTTTTATAATTTCATTATAGTTATGAAAGGAGAAAATATGGCACGTCATAGAGTTGAAATATGTGGCGTGAATACTGCGAATATCAAAGTTTTAACAAACGAAGAAATGTTAGAATTATTTAAACGTTATCAAAGTGGCGATAAAGAAGCGAAGGAAGAATTAATTAATGGTAATTTAAAATTAGTTTTGTCGATTTTAAAAAAGTATAACAATCGGACTGACAATTTAGATGATTTATTTCAAGTAGGATGTGTTGGCTTGATCAAAGCGATCGATAATTTTGATTTAACACATGAGGTTCGCTTTTCAACTTATGCAGTACCAATGATTTTAGGTGAGATTAAAAGGTATCTAAGAGATAATAGTTCTTTAAGAGTGACACGTAATCTTAAAGATATTGCTTATCGTGGATTAAAAGCGAAAGAAGAATTAACTAACAGACTAAATCGTGAACCTAGTATTAAAGAGATAGCAGATTTTTTAAGTTTGGAAGAATTAGATGTCATTCAAGCGTTTGATGCTGTTAAAGATGCCCTTAGTATGTCTGAACCTATTTATAATGATGGCGGTGATACTATTTATTTATCAGAGCAAATTGCTGATGATAAAGATAAAGTAGGCTTAGATGTCAGTTTGATGCTTAAAGATGCCTTGAATAAATTAAAAGAAAAAGAAAGATTTATTATTTTTAAGAGATATTTTGAAGGTATTACTCAAATGGAATTATCTGAGGAGATCGGTATATCTCAGGCCCAAATATCTAGAATTGAAAAAAATTGCTTGGATAACATGAAAAAAATGATGAAATAAACATAAGTTTTAAATAGGTGATCGTAATGCGATTAAGTGAACTACAAAGCAAAAACATTATTACTACGGATGGGAAGTTAATCGGTAATATCGTCGATATAGTTATCGAAGGTGGTATGATTAAATATTTGATAGTTGAAAAAAGTAAATTTTTAATTTCTCGCTTTACTTCTAAAGATGAAATTGAGGTTAAGTGGGAACAAATTAAAACGATTGGCGATGATGTTATCATTGTTTCCCATACTTGATTCTAATAATTTTATATTTATTGACTGATAAAATATTTTACCTTGCTCAATAAATAGTTTTAAAGTTAGCTACTGGACTAATTATTTATTTTTTGATATAATTAATTAGTCTTTTTATTTTACTAATGAAAGGAGGTTATGAATATGAGTAAAATTAAAATCTTTGCTTTAGGCGGTTTAAATGAAATAGGTAAAAATATGTATATTGTCGATGTCGATGAAGAAATCTATGTTTTTGAAGCAGGTTTAAAATATGCTGATGATAAAATGTTGGGAGTCGATTATATTATTCCTAACTATGATTATTTAATCAATAATAAAAATCGTATCCGTGGACTATTTTTATCTCACGGTCACGATGAACAGATGGGTGCTATTCCTGATATTCTACACGATTTACCTGACTTAAAAATATATGGGACAAAACTTACTTTAGAATTGTTAAAAGAAGAATTAGAAGATGAAAATTTAACTGCTAATTTGATCGAATTAAAGCCTCATAAAAAAATTAAGGTTGGACAAAACTATCTTTTTCCGATCAGTTTATCACATAGTGTTCCTGATAGTGTCGGTTATGTTTTATATACTAATGATGGCGCGATTTTTTATACCGGTAACTTTGTTTTTGATCCTTCGATGCAAGGTGGCTATAAAACTGATATTGGTAAATTAGCTTATGTTGGAAAACAAGGAGTTCTTTGTTTGTTAAGTGAATCATTATATGCTGATAAAATCGGCTATACTTCACCTAAACACCGTAGTTATAATTATTTAAAAGAGATCATCAACAAGTATCACAACCGAATTTTAATCAATATCTTTCAGGGACAGTTTTATCGTATGCAAGAACTTTTTAACGCTGTAACTGATGCTGATCGCAAAGTGGTCATTCTTGGTAAAAAGATGGAAAGTACGTTAATTAAAGCGATCAATGATGGTTATATAAATTTCGATAAATCACGCATTGGCAACATTCATCATTTAGATAAAGATTCTATCGTTATTGTTTCTGATGAACGGGAAAAGCCTTTTTCTAATATCAAACGAATCGTTCGTGGTTATGATAAATTTATTACGTTAAATGAAGAAGACACGATAGTTTTTGCTTCACCAGTCTACGATGGAATGGAACGTAGTGCGACAATCTTGTTTGATGAAATTGCCAAAAAAGGTTGTGATCTTATAACGATGTCTGATAAGAAATTTTATTCTTTACATGCTTCAAGTGAAGACTTAATGTTGATGCTTAATTTAATGCAACCTAAATACTATTTTCCAGTTAATGGTGAATATCGTCATCAAGTTGCTAATAGCGATGTAGCTAGATTAATGGGCATGAAAGAAGAAAATATTATTTTAAATTTAAATGGTGACGTTACAACTTTTATCGATGGTAATTTGGTTTATGATAATGAAAAAGTTAAAGTCGACGATATTTTAATAGACGGTAAAACAGTTGGTGATATCGGTGAATTAGTTATAAAAGATCGAGAAATGTTAGGAGAAAACGGAATTGTTTTAGTAGTAGCAATTATCGATAAATTAACTAAAAAGGTTTTATCAGGACCAGAAATTATTACTAAAGGTTTTGTTTATGTTAAAGAAAACAGTGATTTAATTAAGGAAGCTGTCAAAATGGCTTCAGATATTATTAAAAACAATACCAAAGTTTCCTATATAGATTATAGTAAAACTAAAAATGAAATCAGAGATAAAATCGGAAAATATTTTTATCAACAGACAGAATCTAAACCAGTTATTTTGATTATGATGCAAGAAGTTTAATACTTCTTTTTTTCTTAAAATATTGCTTTTGATAGATAAAAGATATATAATTAAAATGTAAGAAAAACTAAGAATGAAAAAGGCTAAACGCTATTAGTAAGTAATATAAGGAAATTTAAGGAGATGTATAATGAAAAAAGGATTTAAAGAAAAAAATAAATTTAAGTTAACAACCTTGGGTTTTACATTGATCGAGTTGTTAGCTACGATTATAATACTTGGTATAATTGCATCGATAACTTATGTAATTGTCAATAATGTAGTTTTAAAAAGTAAAGATGAATCTTTAAAAAGAACCATTGAAACTATTGAAAAAGCTGCTTTAAATTATAGTACAGTAAATGATTTAGGATATTCACAAGAAAAAAAGGGAATATCATTAGAAACTCTTGTTGAAGCTGGTTTTTTGGAAGGACCATTGATCGATCCAGTTACTAACTATGAATTAAAAGGTTGTGTGGTTTTCTATTGGGACGATAGTACCAATCAGTATGTTTTTGAATATGATCAAGTTTGTGAAAATTATAGTGATGTTAAACCATCTTTAGTCATGAGCTATCGTGAGAGTCTAATAAATGAAAACGGTTGGGCTAAAGAAAATGTGGCTGTAACTTTAACTTCTAATGGTAAAATCACTTACTGTCTTGATAATAGCGAATGTACTCCTAATACAGAATTACAGCAAAATACTAATACAAAATTCATCACCCAAGAAGGTACTAATTATCTATGTGCGATTGCTAGTAACAATTTAGGAAGTACTGAAAAACAATGTGTAAATATAAACTTAGACAAAACAGCGCCAACCGCTGGAACAGCTACATTTACAGGTACTTTAGGAAGCAACAGTTGGTATACAACTGATGTAACAGTTAATGTTAAAAACGGAAGTGATAGTTTATCAGGTCATTCTAGTACAGTAAGTAATGTAACTAGTATAACATCTAACACAACAGGAACAACAGTAAGAATAACAACAACAGATTTAGCAGGAAATACAGCAAGTAGAGATTATACAATTAAGCTCGATAAAAATTCACCTACTATTAGTGCTAAAAGTTCTAGTGTCGAAGTATACTATGGCGATTCTAATGTAGTAAGTAATTACTTTAATACAAGTTATTCAACCAGTGGTGGAAGTGTTAGTTGTTCACCAACAAATACTAATGAATATAGTCTAGCTGAAGCATATGAAACATTTACAGCGACATGTACAGCAACGGGAGGAAATGGTAAAACTGCTTCATCATCAATAAGTATTCGTGTTATCACTAATAATCTTTATGGCATTTTCATTAAAGATGCTGTACCTGATAATACATCTAGTACTTATGTTAGTTCAAGTACAGGAATTAACTTTAGTAGTGCGGCTAGTAGTACTAATGGTCTAGGATATTATTACTCATCAACAAATGGTATATATTATGCTAGAGGAAGTGTTACTAATAATAATGTTTTATTTGCTAACTCTTGTTGGAAAATGGTTATAACTACTACTAATGGTGGCGTCAAATTGGTTTATAATGGTGTTTCTTCAAATGGCACATGTAATAATACAGGAACTTCATCACAAATCGGAACTAGTGCATTTAATTCGGTCGGTTCTGATAATGCTTATGTTGGATATATGTATGGTGCTCCAGAAACCAGCACGATCTATGGTGATATGAATGGTGATGGTAATGTAACAGCTAGTGATTACTTATTACTTAAACGGTTTATTATTTGTTCAGGTTATCTAGAAGGTGATATGAATGGTGATGGTGAATTAACAGCCAGTGATTATTTATTACTTAGTAGAATTGTTAATGGTACATCTACTCCAACAGAAGAAGAAGAATTTTTAGGAGATGTTGATGGTGATGGTGAATTAACAGAAGATGATGTTACATTGCTAAAGCAATACGTTTTAAATGGTGCGCCAACTATTGATTGTTCGACTTCTCCAACTGAAGAACAAAAACTATTAGGTGACGTTAACTTAGATGGTTCACTTACTCCTTCTGATTATGTTATTGTTAAAAACTATGTCTTAAAAAGTATCGATAGTATTATAGATCAAAATACTGATACAGCACGTTATAATGCGACACATAAAAATAAAAACAATTCGACTATTAAGTCTACTATTGATTCGTGGTATGCATCCAATATGACAAGTTATACAAGCAAATTAGAAGATGCCATTTGGTGTAATGATCGTAGTCTAAGCTCATCGACATATAAAGGTTATGGAAGTAAAGATACAAATTATGGAGGTAGTAGACCAAGTGTAACCTGTACTAATGCAAACGATAGATTTACAGTATCTACTAGCAATGGTAATGGGGCATTGACTTATCCAGTCGGTTTATTAACTTATGATGAATGGATTTTGGCTGGTAGGACAGTTGGTTATTTAAACTCTGGATCAACATGGTGGACTATGACTCCAGTTTCGTATGAGGGTGCCGGAACGGGTGCTTATGTTAAACAGAGTTTAGGTTATGACGGTGGCGTAACTACATCATATGGTGTTAGACCATCAATCGTACTTAAATCTGGTACTATGCGAATTAGCGGAACTGGTACTGCTTCTGATCCATTTGTAGTAAGTTAGAATATATCTTTATGATATATTCTTCTTTTATATAAAAGAAAAGTGCTTTTAAAAAAGTCGTTTGATACAAATATCTATATGATGTAATAAATATCTATGGTTAAAAACAGTTATAAAGAAAATAATAATGAATTTGTTGAAATTAATTATCATTTATGTTATGATTTATTACTGGGAAGTGATCTTATGCAAATTCCAAATTTAATTGAAGCTAGAAAAAGAAGTAAAGATAAAGTGTTAGTTCAGGAAAATTTGTATCAAATAGATGAAAAGCAAAAAAACATCGGGATAGATAAAAAATATTTTATTAAAACTTATGGTTGCCAAATGAACGAACACGATTCAGAAAACATCAGCGCAATATTAGAAGAAATGAGTTTTACTAAAGCTGATGATATTGAAGAAGCAGATCTAATTATTTTAAACACCTGTGCTATTAGAGAAAATGCTCACGATAAAGTTTTTGGATTATTAGGAAGAATCAAACATATGAAGACTATCAAACCAGTTGTCGTTGGTTTAGGTGGCTGTATGGCGCAGGAAGAAGCCATAGTCGATACAATTTTAAAAAAATATCGCTGGCTTGATTTTGTCTTTGGAACTCATAATCTTTTTAATCTACCTAATATAATTGAAAAGACATATAATAGTGATAGCCAACAAATCGAAGTGTTTTCTTGCGAAGGACAGATTATCGAAAATATTCCTGTCAAAAGAGAAAACAAATACAAAGCTTGGGTTAATATCATGTATGGGTGTGACAAGTTTTGTACTTATTGTATAGTTCCTTACACTAGAGGAAAACAAAGAAGTCGTATGCCTTTTCATATTATCTGTGAAGTTCAAAAATTAGTTTCAGATGGTTATAAAGAGGTTACTTTATTAGGTCAAAATGTCAATGCTTATGGTAAAGACTTAGATATAGATTATACTTTGGCCAACTTATTAGAAGATGTTGCTAAAACTGGGATTGATCGCATTAGATTTGTAACTAGTCATCCTTGGGATTTTACCGATGAAATGATCGATGTAATTAGTAAACATGAAAACATAATGCCATATATTCATTTGCCAATTCAATCTGGCTCAGATAAGATATTAAAATTGATGGGACGACGTTATACTAAAGACGAATATTTAAATTTATTTAACAAATTAAAAGCTAAAATTCCTCATGTTGCGATTACGACAGATATCATCGTTGGTTTCCCGAATGAAACAACAGAAGACTTTAATGAAACCTTAGATGTCGTTAATAAATGTCAATTTGATTCAGCTTTCACCTTTATATTCTCGCCACGAATTGGTACACCTGCAAGCAAGATGGAAGATAATATTCCTTTAACTTTAAAAGAAGAAAGATTAAAAGAATTAAACAATTTAATCAATAAATATTCAAAAGAAAATAACGATCGATATTTAAATAAAATCGTGCCTGTCTTATTAGAAGATTATAGTTCTAAAAAGAAAGATTGTCTTAAAGGATATACCGATACAATGAAGTTAGTTAACGTTAAAACAACTGATCAAAACTTAGGTAAAATTGTCAACGTTAAAATAACTGCTGTTAAAACGTGGAGTTTAGATGGCGAAATCGTCAAATAAATGTTTACTTATAAGTTTTGTGAAAAAATTGTGAAAATTTGGTTGTCATAATTGACTTTTTTTGATAATATATAATTGGGAGTGAAAAAAATGAAAAAATTGTTGTTGAGTTTTACTATTTTAGTAAGTTTATTATTAGTAGGGTGTGGTCAACAAGAAGTTGTTGAACTACCAACTGATCCGATCGAAGATTTTAAAGCTTTTGTTAGAAATGATGCTGAAATTACTAGTGGTGCTTTTGATATGAATTTGCGTTATAAAATGAATTCTGAAGGTTTATTAGTCGAAATGGAACTACCTATCAAAATGAAGGTAGCCAAAAATGCATTCCAATTTTCAATGTCAGAAAATGCATTCTTAGGAGCTTTTGAAGCTTATTACATAAATCAAGAAGAAGTTATGTATTTTAGTTCTTCAATTTTTGATTCTATTTTAGGAATTACTACCGATGAGCTATATTGGATAAAGGCGGAAGTTGATACTGAAGAAAATCCTTCAATTCCAAATGATGTTTTAGATCCTGATTTAACTGATGAAGAAATTGAAAGATATATCAATCGCTATGTGACAGTTGATCATATTGTCTATATCGGCGAAGAAAATAACATCAAACATTACCAATTAATTGTAAATGATGCCTTGTTAAAAAAATTATCTGAAGATTTTGAAATGGAATTTACTAATTCTGGTATCGAATTTAAAATTGACATTTATTTTGATAAAGAAACAAAATTTCTAACAAAAATGAGCGCTGATTTTAAAGAATTATTAAATAGTTTGGTAAACGTTCTTACTGAAGAAGAATTGGAAAACTTAAAAGCTTCTGGATTTGACATAGAAAGTATCGTTGAATTATCGATTACTTTAGATTTTTCTTTCAACAACGTAGTAGTAGAGGTACCAACTGAAGTTATAGAAAATGCTATTACTCAAGATGAATATATCGAAATTTTAAACGATCTATATAACGAAGAAAGTGGACTATTGACATATCAATAGTCTTTTTAAATGTTTTATTACCCTAAAGTTTTTATGTACAAAAGACCAGTATTTGCATATATTAAACTAGAGAGGTGATAATATGGCTTTATATAAGGAAATAGTCACTAAAGCTGTTATTGGAAAAGGGAAAAAATATTTTAAAAATAATTATAAAATAACTACAAATGACCAACCGACAACGGTTTTAGGGTGTTGGGTAATCAACCACAAATTTAAAGGATATAAATCAGGTGATAAAATTGGTGTCGATGGTTCTTTTGATGTAAATATTTGGTATTCATACGATAATGATTCTAAAACGACAGTCGTTAATCAAAAAATCGAATATAATGACCTATTTAACGTCAAACTAAAAGAAAATGCTGATTTAAGTGGCGATACTGATATTATCGTTCGTACGTTAAGTCAACCGACTTGCTTGGGAGTAAATATTTTAGATAATAAAGAAATTTCCTTTGATATTGAAAAAGAGTTGGGTGTAGAGATAGTTGGTGAAACCAAGGTAAAAATAGCTATCGAAGAAGATGAAGAACCATGGGATGAAATCGATGATGATGTAACGGAAGAAGATTTAGAAGAAATTAATAAAGTTGATGAAAATTACATACAATAAAGTGTCAACCAAAAATAGTTGACACTTTTTATTTATTATGTTAAAATGTTTCAAGAAGAGGAGTGATTAAAAATGGCAGTTAAATTAAGATTAAAGCGAATGGGAGCTAAAAAAAGTCCATTCTATCGAATTGTCGCAGCAGATTCTAGAAGTCCAAGAGATGGTCGATTTATTGAAAGCATTGGTTATTACGATCCAACTAAACAACCTGCTGAATTAAAAATCGATGAAGAATTAGCTAGTTCTTGGTTAGCTAAAGGGGCAATTCCAACTGATACAGTTAGAAGCTTATTTAAACAACAAGGAATAATGCAAAAGTTACACGAATCAAAAAAAGGTAATAAATAATGAGTTTAGTTGAATTAACCGAATTTCTAGTTAAAAGTGTAGCTAGCGATCCTGATATGGTTTCGGTAAAACAGTTTGAAGATGATGAGGAATACATCACAATTCAAGTTTTAGTTGATGATAGTGCGATTGGCAGTGTGATTGGTAAAAATGGAATTATTGCCAATGCTATTAGAACGATCGTTCAAGCGTCAGCTTATGCTAATGGACTAAAAAAAGTTAAAATTAATATTGATTCGTTTTAGAAGATTTAATCTTCTTTTTTCTTGTATTAAATAGTTATTTATATTATAATATTAAATAGGGTGATAAAATGAGCATACCTAATCACGTAGGAATTATCGTCGATGGGAATGGTAGATGGGCTACTAAACGCGGTAAAAGTCGTAGTGAAGGTCATTTAGCTGGTTCTAAAAACTTAGATAATTTATGTCAATATATATTTGATAAAGGAACTAAAATACTTAGTTTATATATTTTCTCAACTGAAAATTTTAAAAGAAGTGCTGAAGAAGTTAATTATTTGATGGATTTATTTGTAAAAAAATTTAAGAAAGATTTTAAAGTTTATAGTAAAAAAGGAATTAAAATTGTTTTTTCTGGAAGAAGAACACCTTTAAAACAAGAAATACTAGATATTATCGACGATGTTACTGAAAAAACTAAAGATAATCAAAATGGTATTTTAAATTTTTGTTTAAATTATGGTTCTCATGCTGAGATTATCGATGCTTGTAAAAAGATAGTCGATGATAATAATAACGGTAAAATAAATGTAAATGAACTAGATGAACAATTATTTTCTAAATATTTATACAATGACCTACCTAATTTAGATTTATTGATTAGGACTGGCGGGGAAATAAGATTAAGCAATTTTATGTTATGGCAATCAAGCTATGCAGAACTTTATTTTACAGACACCTTATTTCCTGATTTTGATAAGATAGAGTTTGATAAAGCTTTAGATGATTATAATCATCGTGATCGTAGATTTGGAGGAGTTAATTATGAAAAAAAGAATAATTAGTGCAATAGCAGCTCTTATTATTGCTGTACCATTAGTATATTTTGGTGGTATACCATTTTATTTGTTAGCTTTAGTTTTAGGCTTGATAGCAATGAAAGAAATATTAGATTTAATCGAAAAAGATGATTATTTAGTAAGATTAGTTAGCTATATCAACTTTTTATTTTTAGTTGGGTCTGGTATAATTCAAAATGATTTAAGCAAAATTTTAGATCGCAATGTCTTAGGAATCGTTCTTTTGATATTTGGTGTTTTGTTTTTATTAAAACATAAAAGTGATCTTAAAGTTCAAAAGTTCTTTTGTTTAGTTGGAATAACTTTATTTTTAAGTGTAGCTTTTTCAGCTTTGATCGTTACTCGTAATATGAGTTTAACTTATTTTATATATATATTTTTAATAACTATTATGACCGATACTTTTGCTCATTCGATCGGTACTTTATTTGGCAAGCATAAAATTAATGAAATTTCACCTAATAAATCATGGGAAGGATGTTTAGGTGGAGCTTTCTTTGGAACTTTAATATCTGTTTTGTTTTATTTGATCGTTATTAACCAGGACATCAATTTATTTTTACTTATCTTTATTACATTGTTTTTGTCGATTGTCGGACAGTTGGGCGATCTATTTTTCTCACAAATAAAAAGACAGTATGAGATTAAAGATTTTTCTAACTTAATGCCTGGCCATGGTGGTGTTTTAGATCGATTAGATAGTATCATATTTGTGACGTTAGCTTTTATTTACTTTATTAATTTTTTATAGTTAGGGATGATTATATGACATTTATTTATTTTGTATTAGTGCTTAGTATTACTATTTTTGTTCATGAACTAGGACACTTTATCTTCGCCAAAAGAGCAGGTATCTATGTTTATGAATTCTGTATTGGGATGGGGCCTAGGATCTTTAAATTTAAAAGAAAAAATGATGAAACTGAGTACGGCATAAGATTGTTTCCAATCGGTGGCTTTTGTTCGATGGCAGGAGAATCAGTTGAAGTTGATGAAAATGTTCCTGTTGATAAAAGAATGCAATCTAAAACATGGTTACAAAAGTTTTTAACTATTGTTGCTGGAGTAATGTTTAATTTTATATTTGCGATTATTATTTTATTTATAATTGGTCTTTTTAATGGTAATCCTAACAATAAACCACTTGTTCAAATGATCGAGAATGATTCAGCTAGTTATGTTGCTGGTTTAAAACAAGGCGATTTAATATTAGAAGTTAACGATACTAAAGTAAAAACAATCGATCGGTTGATGATCGAGTATCAAATTAATTATGGTAAACCATTAGAACTTACAGTTTTAAGAGGTGATAAAGAAATTTCGTTAACTATTAATCCGATCGAAAGTGAAGAAAATCCGGGTACTTATCAATATGGATTTGCTTTAAATGGTAATGTTGAAAAAGGTTTTTTTGAAGCGATTAAATATGCTTTTACCAAATTTGCTAGTTTAATAGAGACAATGTTTATCACGATTGCATATTTGTTTACTGGGAAATTAAGTTTATCTAATCTATCTGGTCCAGTTGGTATTTATAACATCGTCGGTGAGACTGCCAAAGCTGGTTTCTTAAATGTTATCTATCTTATCGGTTACTTAAGTATCAATGTTGGATTTATAAATTTATTGCCAATTCCAGCTTTCGATGGTGGTAGAATTTTATTTTTAATTATTGAAAAAATAAGAAGAAAACCGGTCAATCCTAAAGTAGAGAACACGATTCATGCAGTCGGATTAGTTTTACTGATGATTTTAATGATTGCAATTACTTATAACGATATAGTAAGGTTTATCATAAAATGAGTTTAGTTAAAATTACGGATTGTCCCAATTATGATAAAATAGTAAATTTTTTATACTTAGAAAATGATATTGTCTCTAAATTGCTAATTGAATATTATCAAGAATATATTTTCAATATTAAAAGTGAAAAGAGTAAACTAAAAATCGATAATATAATGAGTCTATATACCGATAAAGAAGACTTTTATAAATACGTTCAAAATTATTTTGATGTTAGTAACAATAATGAAATATATGATAGCTATGATAAAGTTGTTAGAAAATTGTTGAAAGTTTATCAAGAATATGAAATAAATACTTTAAAAAATATTAAAAATTCGAGGTGGTTATAAATGTTAAAGGTTGAAAACGTAACAAAATACTATGGTGATTTTAAAGCCGTTGACAATTTGTCATTCGAAGTTAAGCCCGGTGAAATATTTGGCCTTTTGGGAGTAAATGGGGCTGGAAAGACGACAACATTTAGAATGATTATGGGATTATTGGATATAACTGAAGGAAACATTACTTTAAACGGTAAAAAGATCGATTATGATGTAACTGATGAAATCGGTTTTTTAACAGAAGAAAGAAGTTTATTAACTAAATTGACAGTTAAAGAACAATGCATTTATTATGGTACTTTAAAAGGGATGAAAGAAGAAGACATCATAAAAAGAACTAAAGAACTGTTAGAAAAATTTGAAATTTCTGAATATTTTGATAAAAAAATAAAAGAATTATCAAAAGGTAATCAACAAAAAGTCCAATTTATTACAGCAATTCTCAATGAACCTAAATTGTTAATTCTCGATGAACCTTTTAGTGGTTTAGATCCATTTAATGTTGAATTATTTAAAAATCAAATTGTCGAAATGTCTAAAAAAGGCAGTATGATTATATTTTCGTCTCATCGAATGGAACACGTTGAACTGTTCTGTAAAAAGCTCGTGGTTTTAATGAATGGAAAGTCTGTATTAGAAGGAGAACTAAAAAAAATAAAAGAAAAGTATCGCAAGAAAAATATACTAATTAAAGGCGATATCGATCCTGATAAAATCAGTAAGATAAAAGGAGTTATTTCTGTAATCAATAGAGCAGATGAATATGAAGTTAAGATCGAAAGCCAGGATATAGTCGAGGATGTGTTTAAATATATTACTAAATGTTCTAATGTGACTAAATTTTTAGTGGAAGAACCAAGTTTAAATGAGATATTTGTAGCTAAAGTAGGTGAATCATATGAAAAATAAGTTGAAATTTTTGATCGGCATCAGTTTAAAAAGGAAGATTAAAACTAAATGGTTTGCTATTGCCAATATTTTAATCGCTTTAGTTATTGTTGGTTTAGCTAATATCGATCATATTATAAACTTTTTTGGTGGTGATTTCGATGAAAAAACTAAAATTTATGTTATCGATAACACAGATATTTCTTTTGAGATATTTAAAAATGCAGCTAATGCTAGTTTTGGTTTAACTGATGATAACGAAGATAAATATGAAATAATTAATTATGATCAAAGTAAAGAAGAAATAATTGAAATGATCAAAAATAATGAAGATGAAAAAAATTCGATCGCTTTAGTGTTTGATTTTGATGAACAAGATATCGTATCTGTTTTGATGATCAGCAATAATTTTATCGACACCCTTAGCATGTCGACTATCAATAGTGCTGCTAATAGTGTTAAAGTTTATTTAGCAATGGATAAATTTGAAATTAGTGAGGAAGAAATGGCGGTTATCAATACTGGCGTCAATATCCAAAGAACTATTTTAGATGAAAATAAAGATTCTGCTGAAGAAAATATGGATATGATTATGTCGACAGTATTTCCTATTTTTATCTTACCATTCTTTATATTAGTTGTTTTCTTAGTTCAGATGATCGGAGCTGAAATCAACGATGAAAAAACTACTCGTGGAATGGAAATAATTATTTCTAATGTTTCTCCTAGTGTTCATTTCTTTAGTAAATGTATTGCTGGTAATTTGTTTATTTTAATTCAAGGTGGTTTGTTAATTTTATATGCTTTCTTAGGACTTATATCACGTAGTTTCTTTAGTGATACTGTTGGTTTTGGCGATCTAACTGGTCAGTTAACTAGTCTAATAGGAACAGTCTTTACTCCAAGTTTTATCGATTCTTTAAAATACATTATTCCGTTAGTTTTGGTTTTAATGATATTAACTTTTATTGGTTATTCTTTAGTAGCTGGTATTTTAGCTAGCGTTACAACTAATACTGAAGATTTTCAACAAGTACAGACACCTATTATTTTAATTGTTTTACTTGGTTACTATCTAGCAATGATGGCAGGAGCATTTAAAGGGTCAGTGATAATTAATGTTTTAGGATACGTTCCATTTTTATCAGCAATTTTAAGTCCATCATTATTAGTTATGGGAGAATTTAGTATAGCCGATGTTTTATTATCGATCGGTTTAATGGGAGTAACTATTTTTCTTCTTATTAAATATGGTTTAAAAGTATATAAAGTAGGTATCTTAAATTATTCTTCTAATGGTTTGTGGAAGAAAATGTTTAAAGCATTAAAAAATAAAGACTAGATATAATTTCTAGTTTTTACTTGCACAGATGGTGGAATGGTAGACACGCAGGCTTGAGGTGCTTGTGAGAGTTTCTCGTGAGGGTTCAAGTCCCTTTCTGTGCACCAAGATTGTTTATATAAGTTAGAATAGTATGATTATACTATTTTAATTTATATACTACTTGACAATACAAGATAGTGGGTATATAATTGTAGTAGAGGTGGTTTATGAATACCCAATTTAAGAAAGGAGTGCTGGAACTGATCGTTTTGCTAGCTGTTAGTAAAAAGGATATGTATGGTTATGAATTAGTTTTAGAAGTTTCCAAATTTGTCGATGTCAATGATGGAACGATTTATCCATTATTAAAACGGTTAACTAACGATAAATATTTTGAAACTTATCTAGTTGACTCTAGTGAAGGACCAGCAAGGAAATATTATAAAATAACAGTTTTAGGTAAGGAACGAGTTAAAGAACTCAAAAAAAATTGGCTATCTTTTGCCAGTAGCGTTAATAAATTTATAAAGGAGTGTATGAAAGGTGAATAAAAAAACATTTATTAAAAAGTTAAAAAATAATTTAAGTGTATTAGAAGAAAACGAAGTTAAAGATATCATCGAAGAATATAGTGATAATATCGATGAAAAAATAAAAAATGGCAAGACTGAAGAAGAAGCTATCAATGATTTTGGCGATATTAATGAGTTAAGTAAGGAAATTTTAAAGGCTTATAAAATTAATCCTAAATTTGCCGAAACTGAAAAAGGTCAAGAAAAATTTCAAGGTTTTGAAAATGCTGTTAAAAAAGGAGCTCAAAAAATATCTGATTTTACCAAAAGTTTTATCGACGATATAAAAAAACACGATAATATAACTTTAGAACTTATCTGCGAAATAATTATCAAAGCGATTATCGTATTAGTTATATGTGCAGTTTTAGCGCTTCCTTTTTGGGCTTTACTAGGATTAGGACACGCCATTTTCGATATTGCCTTTTTCCCACTTGATGCTATTTTAAATGTCGTTTGGGGACTATTAGTATGGATTCTATATTTTGCAATATGTATTTTAGTTGGATTTGCAATGTTTAAAAATAATATAAAAAAAATCGATAAAGATGATACCAAAAAAGAAAAAAAAAGAAAAAAAC